>CANQPH010000011.1 GCA_947625675.1 uncultured Acetatifactor sp. | reverse complement strand
CTTATTTTTTTGAGATTTTTTCAAAGATGTTCATAAGTAATGTATTGTCGGTGGACAAAACTGCGGAAACTCGAGAAAGCAATAATGGTATTGTCAAATATAGGATGAATTGATACAATAAAATCGGGACTGACCGAGCAACGGAAAGGGGGTTGTCATGCCATCTACATTCGCACATTACCATTTCGGCAATCTTGTCCTGGCGGGGCTGGACAAGGAGGTACAGGAAGCGGTGAGCTTCCATAAAAAATTGTTCTTCATCGGCGTTCACGGGCCGGACATTTTGTTCCATTTTCGGCCGGTGTTTCCCAACCAGATCACGTCCCGGGGCCACGCCATGCACAGGAAAGACGCCTATGACTTCTTCGCAGGCTGCAGGAAGCTGGTGGAGGAAAGCTGTGATCCGGAGGCGGCCAGAGCCTATGTGCTGGGCTTTATCTGTCATTTCGCCCTAGACAGCACCTGCCACGGATACATCGAGGAACAGGTGAAGAAAATCGGAGTCTCCCATGTGGAGATTGAAATGGAATTTGACAAGTATCTGATGCGGCAGCAGCGGCTGGATCCCTTGCGATATGACACGGCGGCCAGCCTTCATGCGGATCTTCACGGGGGAAGCGTGATCGGGCCCTTCTTCCATATCCGGGCGGAGCATGCCCGGGAGTCCGTGGCCTCCATGAAGAAATTTTTGACCATGTTCCGCATCGTGCACGGCCCGGCCAGATGGGGGATTCTTCGGATTCTGGACGCCATGGGCAAAACGGAGGCCTTTGCGGGCATGTTCGTCACCAAAGAGGACAATCCCAAGTGCATCGCCGCCGTCCGCCATCTGGAGGAACTGTTGTCGGATGCGGTGGAAACCGGGCGGGAGCTGGTCGAAGCTTACCTGGAATATGAAGCTTCCGGAACGCCGCTGCCGGAACGTTTTCACCGGACGTTTTGTTAAGATGCCGCTGCCGGAACTCTGTTGAGACATGGCTGCCAGATTTCCGTTGAGACATGGCTGCCAGATTTCCGTTGAGATATGGCTGCGGGATACTTTGCCGAGATGGGTACTGCGGGGCATGTTGCGCTGAAAAAGTTTTGCTGATAGCGTTGCGATCTTGAAGGAGAAAGGAAGGTGCCGCAAGATGAAAAAACTGACCAAGCTGGAAAAATACTGGATTCTGTATGATGTGGGAAATTCCGCTTTCGTGCTGCTTTTGGCCACCATCATTCCCATCTATTATAAAAACATCGCCCAGGCCGCCGGGGTTTCCGACTCAGATTCCACGGCGTATTTCGGGTATATCGCTTCGGCGGCGACCTTGATCGTGGCCATCCTGGGCCCCACGCTGGGAAGCGTGGCGGACAGGCGCCGGTGGAAGAAGCCCTTTTTTATCGCCTTCATGGTGCTCGGCGCTCTGGGCTGCGCAGCCCTGGCCCTGGCGGGGAGCTGGGTCAGCTTCCTGGGCGTGATCCTGTTGGCCCGGGTGGGATTGAACACCAGCATCGTGTTTTACGATTCCATGCTGGTGGACGTGACGGACAATGACCGGGTGGATCAGGTATCGGCCCATGGCTATGCCTGGGGATATATCGGCAGCTGTATTCCTTTTGTCATCAGCCTCCTGCTGGTGCTGCAGGGGGAGAGCCTGTTCGGGATTTCCATGGCCGCCGGGATTCAGATCGCCTTTCTGCTCAATGCGGTCTGGTGGGTTCTGGTGACCCTTCCCTTGCTCCGCAATTACAAGCAGAAATTCTCCATGGCGGACAAGGAGGAAGCGGCTGGCGGTCAGGCGTCGGCTGGAAAGGGTCTGGAGCACGTCAGGCAGCTTTGGGCGGATTTAAAACAGGATAAGCGGGTGTTGTTGTTCCTGGCGGCCTTTTTCTTCTACATCGACGGTGTGTATACCATTATTGAAATGGCGACCACTTACGGCAAGGACGTGGGAATCGATGACACCAGCATGCTGCTGGCCCTTTTGCTGACCCAGGTGGTGGCATTTCCTTTTGCCATCCTGTTCGGCAGGCTGACCAAAAAATATGCGCCCGGCAGACTGATCGGGGTGTGCGTGCTGGCTTATTTCGGCATTGCGGTCTTCGCCCTGTTCCTGGTCTCCGCCTGGCAATTCTGGCTCCTGGCCACCTGCGTCGGGGTGTTCCAGGGGGCGATTCAGGCCCTGTCCAGATCTTATTTTGCCAAGATCATTCCCAAGGAAAAATCCAGCGAATATTTTGGCATTTTCGACGTGTTCGGCAAGGGGGCTTCCTTTACGGGGACCCTGGTGATGGGCCTCTCCACCCAGCTGTTCGACACTTCCCGGGCGGGGGTGTGCGTGCTGGCCCTGATGTTCCTGATCGGTTTGGCTATTTTTCAAAAACAAGATAAAATGGGAGGAAAAAAAGCATGAAAGTATTATTGTTGAACGGCAGTCCTCATGCCCAGGGGAGTACCTATACGGCCCTGCATGAGATGGAAAAAATCTTTGCGGAGCAGGGGATCGAAACGGAGCTGATCCATGTGGGAAATCAGCCCGTCCGCAGCTGCGTGGCCTGCGGGTATTGCTACAAGAACGGCAAATGCGTGTTCCAGGATCCGGTGAACGAGATCGCCGCCAAATTCGAGGCCAGCGACGGCCTGGTGGTGGGGTCTCCGGTGTATTACGCTTCCGCCAATGCGACCCTGGTGGCGCTTCTGACCAGACTGTTCTACAGCACCAGCTTTGACAAGACCATGAAGGTGGGAGCCTGCGTGGTGTCCGCCAGGAGGGGAGGCCTGTCCGCCACCTTCGACGAGCTGAACAAATTTTTCACCATCAGCGGCATGCCGGTGGCTTCCAGCCAGTATTGGAACAGCATTCACGGCAACAATGCGGCGGAAGCCGTGCAGGATGAAGAGGGTTGCAGGTCATGCGGACCCTGGCCAGGAACATGGCTTTCCTGATGAAGAGCATCGCCCTGGGAAAGGAAAAATTCGGTCTGCCGGAGAAAGAGCTCCGGGTGGGAACCAATTTCATCCGGTGAAGACGGCGGGAGGCAAAGGAATGAGCATTTTTTATGGAGTGAGCGAAGAAAAAGTCCGGGAATACGCCCGGCTCATCGTGCGGACGGGGGTCAACGTCCAGCCGGGACAGGAGATCACCGTAAGCTGCCCGGTGGAACATTATGAGTTCGGCCGGATGGTGATAGAAGAGGCTTACAAGGCCGGGGCGGGAGAGGTCATCATGCGCTGGAACGATCAGGAGGAAAGCAGGCTCTTTTTCCAGAATGTATCGGAAGAAGTGCTTTCCACCATCCCGGACTGGAAGGCGGAATCCTACAATTATTATGCCAGAAGGGGTGCGGGCAACATCTCCATCGGCGGCGGGGATCCGGAGGGTCTGAAGGGGATCGATCCCGGAAAAATGCAGCTGCGGGGTGCGGCGTCGGACAAGGCCTATGCGGAGTACAACAAGCTGCTGATGGCCAGTGAGATCCCCTGGACCGTGGCGGCGGTGCCCCAGAAAAAGTGGGCCCGGAAAATGTTTCCGGAGATGACGGAAGAAGAGGCCATGGGCCGTCTTTGGCAGATGATTTTGAAATCGGTGCGCCTGGACGAGGGCGACGGGGTGCGCAGATGGGAGGAGCATGACCGTTTCCTGAAGGGCAAATGCGCCCTGCTGGACAAGTACGCTTTTGAAAAGCTGCACTATCAGAACGGCCTGGGAACGGATTTCGTGGTGGGCCTGGTGAAGGGTCATATCTGGGAAGGCGGTTCCGAGACTTCCGGCAGCGGCATCGTTTTTGAGGCCAACATGCCGACAGAGGAGATTTTCACCATGCCGGACAGGCGGGTGGCGGAAGGCACCCTGGTCAGCGCCCTTCCGTTAAGCTATCGGGGGAACCTGATCAAGAATTTCCGCCTGGTATTTCGGGAAGGACAGGTGGTGGATTATTCTGCGGAAGAGGGTCTGGAAACCCTGCGCTCCCTTTTGGAGTCGGACGAGGGCTCCAGACGTTTGGGAGAGGTGGCGCTGGTGCCCTATCATTCCCCTATTTCTCAGATGAAGACCTTGTTTTATAATACGTTGTTCGATGAGAACGCTTCCTGCCACTTCGCCCTGGGAGAGTGCTACCCTACTACCATTAAGGGCGGGGCGGCCATGACGGAAGAGGAACTGTTGGAAGCGGGAGGCAATTCTTCCATGAATCACGTGGATTTCATGGTGGGCACGTCGGATCTGACCGTGACGGGCATCCGTGAGAACGGAGAAGAGGTCGTATTGTTCCGGAACGGGGATTGGGCGATTTAGGAGGGGATATAATGAAAAATCCAGGAAAAAAATTTGGATATTTGGGACTGGCGCTGCTGGCTCTGTTCAGCAGTCTGGGGCTGCAGATGATCGTGGCGCTTGCGGCGGGAGTGGTGGCCGGCGTCATCAAAGGAATGGCCGCAGCAGCGCAGGGCGGGGATTATGCCGCCGCCGTTATGGAGGCCGTGGAAACCGGCGTCGTCTGGGGCGTGCTGGGATATCATGTGATCGCTCTGCCGGTTTACAGCCTGTGGTATTATTTTGGCTGCGGCCGGAAAAAACCGGGGAACCCTGCCCGGGTGTTCACCGTCAAGAGGCTCGTGTTCATCCTGTTGGCCAGCGCCGGGCTGTACCTGTTTGCGGAGGGCATGGTGCTGTCGGAGGAATTCCTGACGCCACGGCTGTTTGAACAGTATGTCAAGCTGATGGAGCAGGCCCAGTTCGGGGTGAATCCCCTGACTATCATCGCATCCGTCCTGCTGGCACCCATAGGAGAGGAATTGCTTTGCCGGGGCGTGATCTTCCATTATAGTCAAAAAGCCACGGCGGATATGGCCAATCGGACGCAGGCTTTTTGGATTGCCAACGGGATCCAGGCGCTGCTGTTCGGCATCCTCCATGCCAACTTCGTCCAGGGTTCCTATGCCTTCGTCCTGGGCCTGGGCCTGGGATACTTGAGATATCGGTACAACAGCCTGTATCCTTCCATGCTGGCTCACTTCCTGGTCAACTTCTTGTCCACCTATGTGTTCAGCTATCTGTTGCAGGGCTTGTCGGAGAGCGTGCCCACGGCTCTGATGCTTCTGGTCGTGGGGGCCCTGATCGCCTTCCTCGGCGTGAAGATCGGATTGTCGGAAAAGCAGGCGGGGCTCGGGGAAGGCGCCTGTCAGGAACCTGGGGAAGGAAATGACCGTTCATGAAGCTTCAAGTGATTTATGAAGACGAAACATTACTTGTGATCTACAAACTCGCCGGTCTGGCGGTGCAGACAGCCAGGATCGGGGAAACGGATGCGGTGAGCCAGCTGAAAAATTATTTGGCCGGGAAACGGGATGCCGGGGACGGCGCAACGGAAGCCGTCAGGAAGCCAAGCGGCTCCAAGAGGAATGCCGCTGTGAAAACTGGCGGGAACCGTTGCGGTGCAGCGGCAAAAGCTGGTTCGCCGCAGCCTCCGTACCTGGGCATTGTTCACCGCCTGGATCAGCCCGTGGAAGGGCTTTTAGTCTTTGGAAAAACGAAGAAGGCCGCTGCGGAACTCACGGCCCAGCTGTCCCGGGGCGATCTGAACAAGGCTTATTATGCGGTGGTGGCGGGTTGTCCAGAGACGGAAGAAGGGACGCTGCGGGATTTCCTGACGAAGGATGCAGGAGAACGGGCGGCCAGGGTGTCGGAGACGGGAGAAGCTGCGGCCTTGCAGCAAATGCCAGGAAGACAGGCGGGAGAAGCTGCGGCCTTGCAGCAGATGCCAGAAGGGGCAGGCGGGAAGCGGTCTTTCAAGGGGGCAGCCTTGCATCAAAACCGGGAGGGAGCCAGGGAAGCCGTCTTGCATTATCGTGTTTTGGAAAAGATATCCACGCCGGAGCCTGTCACCTTGCTGGATATCCACATTGAGACGGGACGTTTTCACCAAATCCGGGCGCAGTTATCTCATGCCGGTCTGCCCATTCTGGGGGACCGGAAGTATGGGACGGAAGAATCCAACGGGCTTAGCCGTACCCTGGGGGCGCAAAATACGGCGCTTTGCGCCTATGAGCTTTCCTTCCGGCATCCGACGACCGGAAAAAGAATGGGGTTTGCGGAAGCGCCCAGGGGGGAGATTTTTTCCTTGTTTGCCAGCTTGAAAGGGGCATCCGGATAATCGAACCATTTTCGCCGGAACCCGGATGCAGATGCCGAGGGGGTCTTGTTTCGGTACGGTTAAGCCAGCAAAACCATCCAAAATGCTGGCTTTTTGTAATGTGTAATCATTTTTGTTCAGCAATAAGTGTTTGACCAATCCCTCTTTCATATCAAAGCTTTCACAGCATATCGGTTCATCTCAATTCTTGCGTTCTACTGCATATAAGTAAAAATTCATATTTATGTTTCTGAAAATCTTACTATCCTTATCAATAATTTTCATACCATTACGAAGTGCAACTTTTTGCGAGGCGGTGTGAGTATCTCTGATAATGGAATAAACAACACTTGTATCAAGAACCGAGAAAGCATATTTCCTGCAGGCGATTGCCGCTTCGGTCGCATAACCATTGTGCCAATATGCTTTTTGAAACAAATAACCGATTTCCAATACCTCCCGCTCTCTCCAGCGCTGCCATGTCAACCCGCATTGACCAATCATTTCATTTGTTTCTTTTAATACAACGGCCCAAAGACCAAAACCAAACTTTTTATATCTTTCCAAGTGTCTGTTGAGCCAACCTTGCACCTCGTCCTGCTCAAATGCGCTTCCATAGGCGGCACGCATCACGTCCTCATCGCACAATATCCTGCATAGTGCGGTGTGATCTGATTGCGCCATCTCTCTAATGATAAGGCGATCGGTTTCTATATAATCTTTGTCTGTCAAATTCTTTATACCCATTTACAATACTCCTAAATAAAATGCTAATTTACCCAATTTTTATCCCCTGCCAGCTTCTCTCTGTCTCCACTGCCGGGGGCTCATCCCGTATTTTTCCCGAAAGATGCGGTGAAAATAACTCAGATTGTCATAGCCCACCGCCCTGCCCACGTCCGCCACGGGAAGGTCGGTGTTCTGCAGGAGGAACTGGGCCTGGGCCAAGCGCTTGATCTGCATCAGCTCCGTGAAATTTCGGCCCGTCAGCTTCTTGATGCGGCGGCTGAGCCAATACAGATCATAACCCGAAATGGCCGCCAGCTCGGACAGCTCCCCTTCCTTGTAACGCTCCTCTATGTATCGGTACACGGCAAGAACCAGTTCCTGGTCGAAATGATCTTTTCCCACCTCCACCTTGTCCGTGTAATTGATGAGCTGGAGAAAAAGCAGGCCCATGGTAAACTGGTTAATGCTCCGTTTGTTCTGCTGACTGTTCATAATGGTCCACAGCAGATTTTCCACCAGATTCTGGATGGGAAGCACGTCCGCCACCCGAAAATGAAGGTAGCCGACATCTCCCTGGACTCCCTGCGGGCCATCGCCATAGCCCCCGCCCTGCGTTCTTCCTTGCGTTCCTCCCGGGGCTCCCCTGAGGCAGCCCACGATGAATTTCCGGATCAGGTTTTCCTCTGCCCCGATCATGTACAGGGCTTGGTCGAAGAACTCCGGCAGGATGATGAAATTCACCGCCACATCCTCTTCCCCGGCGGGCAAAATCTCCTGCACCGCATTCTGGCTCAGGAACAAAAGCTCCCCCTCCTTCAGCACCACTCGGTCCCCGTTGATGATATGGGTGGTCTGGCCGGAGCACATGTAGATCACCTCCACGTAATTATGGACGTGTCTGGGAAAATGAATGAAACGGGTGTGTGGCCTGATCTGGATCAGCTTGCCGCTCTCCAAAAGTTTGCGGCTGTCCATGTACAGCATCCCGCTCCCTTCCGTCTCCCCGTCGTTGTAGCGGCCCTGGTCGATCTCCCGGCGGCCCTCCAGGATCTCCCGCTCCTCTTCCGTGATCCGCTTTAATTGATCGTAAATCTGCGCATTTATCATGGAGGACCTCCTCCTTCCCGTTCCCAAGCCCAGAGCAAGTTTCAATGCAGTATCACAGGCAAGTCCGTGATATGCAGGGGGCATAAATTTGAAATATGGTTCGTAAAGATATTCCTCTTTCGCCCTTTATTATACTTTTTCGACCCATGATTTTCAAGCCTCTCCCTTTCTTTTCCCGATGCTCAAACAGGTCTGGTAGACGATCACAAATCCCAAAGGCCCCTTGAGAATGCCCCAGAGGCCGAACAGGCCGATTCCGGCATAGACGCTGACGAGCACCGCAATGGGCGGCACGCCGATCCGGCTGCCGATGAGCCTTGGCTCCAGCATCTGCCGCAGGAAAACACAGACCGCATATAACAAAAGACAGACTGCCGCCCGGCCGTAGCTGCCGCAAAAAAACCTGGTCACCGCAATAGGCACCAGCACGATCCCGGTTCCGATAAAAGGAAGGGCATCCAAAATCCCCGCCAGGATTCCCCACAGGATTCCCTTCTCTATGCCCGCCAGCCCCAGGGTCAGGGCGGAAACGGAGGCCACGGCGCTCATGATCAGAAGCTGAGATTTCACATAGGTGGCGATATAACGGATCACCCCGCAGATCACCTCCAGCACCACGTGGAATTCCTCCCGATCCAAAAGGTCGTTCATGATCCGGTCATAATCCCTAGCCAACAGCACGGAAGCGATGATAAAGGTAATCAGGAAGCCCCCAAAAGCCGCCAAGCCCTTCATGTACTCCAGGGACTGGGCCAGCATCCCCGGCACCGCCCGATTCCGCAGATAGCTGAAGCCTTGCTCCACATATTGCTGCAGGGTCTCGCTGAGATATTCGCCGTCGATGCCCAGGGCATGCCCGGCCAGCTGGCTTCCGTTGTAGACGATCAGACGCAAATCCCTTTCCCATTCCTCCATCCTGCCGATCCATTTGGGCAAACTTCCCACGAGCCAGGAATAAAGCACCCAGGCCAGAAGCGCCAGCAGGCCGCAGCCCAGCAACAGCAGCAGAACCGCCCCGATTTGCCGGTGCACATGGAGCCGTTCCTGCATTTTTTTCAAAAGCGGCCCGAACATGGTGACAAACAACAGGGCCAGCAAAATGGGAGAAAGCAGGGGAGACAAATATTGTAGAAAAAAATACACCGCTCCCACGACGGCAAGCAGTGTGATCCATCGATTTTCCTTCCATTTAGTTTCCATATCCGCCCGCCCCTTCTGATTTTTCTCTCGGCTTAGTATGGACGAGAGGGTGGAGAATTATACCGTTATATGTCCGCATGACTCACGTTTTCCATTACAAAAAAAGCAACATGTGGCAGAATCTATTTCATATTTCATTGTAAATTAACAATGTTTCAGAAAACATTCGTTAGGGCTTAAACGGATATAGCCGACAATATGCAAATAAGGACACTTTTTTTCTCAAGAGGTGTCCTTTTCTTTTGGCCAAAAATTTGGTATGATAAACAAAAAGGAACAGCAACAAAGGAACAGCAACAAAAGAACAGCAACGAACGGCAACAAACGAACAGCAACAAAAAGAGCAGAAAGGAGAAGGCAGTTATGGGGGCATATTATCTGGCCATCGACATCGGCGCTTCCAGCGGGCGTCACATCCTGGCCCATATGGAGGGGGAAAAGCTGGTGCTGGAAGAGGTGCATCGCTTCCCCAACGGCATGGGAGAAAAGGACGGGGAACTGTGCTGGAATTTTGAGACTATGTTCCAGGAGATCCTGACCGGCATGAGGAAATGCAAGGAGCTGGGCAAGATCCCGGAGAGCGTGGGAATCGACACTTGGGGCGTGGACTTTGTCCTGTTGGATGAAAAGGACAAGGTGCTGGGCAACACGGTGGGGTATCGGGACGACCGCACCGAGGGAATGGACGAAGAGGTGTACAAGATCATTCCGGAGGACGAGCTTTACGCCCGGACGGGCATTCAGAAGGCGATCTTCAACACCATTTATCAGCTGATGGCGGTGAAAAAGACGCATCCGGAATATTTGGAGCAAGCCAGGACCTATTTGATGGTGCCGGATTATTTTCATTATCTGTTGTGCGGTGTGAAGTCCAACGAGTATACGGAGGCCAGCACTTCCCAGCTCATCGATCCGAACACCAAGGAATGGGATCTGGATTTGATTGAAAAATTGGGCTATCCCACGGGAATGTTCCAGAAGGTATGCGTGCCCGGAACGGTGCTGGGAGATTTGACGAAGGAAATTCAGGAGAAGGTAGGCTACAACTGCAAGGTGGTGCTTCCGGCCACCCATGACACCGGTTCCGCCGTGCTGGCGGTGCCCAGCAACAACCCGGACACGGTGTACATCAGCTCCGGCACCTGGTCCCTGATGGGGGTGGAGCGCATGGCGGCGGACTGCAGCCCGGCCAGCAAGGCCCACAATTTTACCAACGAGGGCGGTTATCAGTATCGCTTCCGTTATCTGAAGAACATCATGGGGCTGTGGATGATTCAAAGCGTGAAAAAGGAACTGCTGGAGGAGCGGGGGCTGGATTATTCCTACGCCCAGCTGTGCGACGAGGCCTCCCGGCAGACCATCGCCTCCCTGGTGGACTGCAATGACGACCGTTTCCTGGCGCCCCGCAATATGATCAAGGAAGTGCAGGCGGCCTGTGCGGAGAGCGGACAGCCGGTGCCCGAGACGGCGGGAGAGCTGGCGGCGGTGATTTACACCAGCCTGGCGAAGTGCTATGGGGACACCATAGAGGAGATCCAGGAGATGACCGGCAAGCATTATGACAGCATCAGCGTGGTGGGCGGGGGAGCCAATGCGGAATACCTCAACGAGCTCACGGCCAGGTACACCGGACGCACGGTTTATGCCGGTCCCACGGAAGCCACGGCCATCGGGAATTTGATGGTGCAGATGATGGCGACGGGAGAACTGAAAGACCTGACAGCCGCCAGGGACTGTGTGTTTGAGTCCTTTGCGGTGAAAACATATCAAACAAAATAAGGAGGATTACCAACATGTCTGTTCAAACAAGGTACGAAGAAGCCAAAGCGATGTATGCCAAAATCGGCGTGGACACGGATGCGGTGCTGGCGCAGCTGAAAAGCATTCCCATCTCCATGCACTGCTGGCAGGGAGACGATGTGAGAGGATTCGACAGCCCCGGAGACCTGACCGGCGGGATCCAGACCACCGGCAACTATCCCGGCAGAGCCAATACGCCGGAAGAGCTGATGGCCGACATGGACAAGGTGCTCAGCATGGTGCCCGGCAAGCACAAGATCAATCTCCATGCGTCCTATGCGATCTTTGAAGAGGGCGAGTTCGTGGATCGGGACAAGCTGGAGCCGAAGCATTTCAAAAAATGGGTGGAGTACGCCAAGGCCAGGGGCCTGGGCATTGACTTCAATCCTACCTGTTTTTCCCATCCCCTGAGCGCAGACGCCACTTTGTCTTCCGAGAACGAGGAGATCCGTCAGTTCTGGATCAGACATTGCCAGGCCTGCATCCGGATCAGCGAATATTTCGCCACGGAGCTGGGAATTCCCTGCGTGATGAACATTTGGGTGCCCGACGGCTATAAGGACGTTCCGGCGGACAGGATGGCTCCCAGGGCCAGATTAAAAGATTCTCTTGACCAAATCATCGGAATCGAGTATGATAAATCCAAGGTTTATATCGCAGTGGAATCCAAGGTTTTCGGAATCGGTTTGGAAAGCTATACCGTAGGAAGCCATGAATTTTACATGAATTATGCGGCCCGCAACGGCCTGCTGTGCCTGCTGGACAACGGTCACTATCATCCCACCGAGGTGGTCAGCGATAAGATTTCCTCCATGCTTTGCTTCTATGACAAGCTGGCCCTGCATGTGACCAGGGGCGTCCGTTGGGACAGTGACCATGTGGTGCGTTATGATGACGAGACCAGGGAGATCGCCAAGGAAATCGTGATGAACGGCCCGGATCGGGTGTTCATCGCCCTGGACTTCTTCGATGCCAGCATCAACCGTATCGCAGCCTGGGTGCTGGGAATGCGGAACATGCAGAAGGCCCTGTTGTCAGCCCTGCTGGTGCCCAACGCCAAGCTGGCGCAGCTGCAGCAGGAGAGAAGGCTGACGGAAGTGTTCGCCTTGCAGGAGGAATACAAGCTGTATCCCGTGGGCGACGTGTGGAACTACTTCTGTGAGCAGGAAGGCGTGCCCGTGGCAGAGGACTGGATCGAAGAAATGCTGAAATACGAGGCGGAGATTCTTCCCAAGAGAGCGTAATTCTGTAAATTTATGATCGGAAGCGGAAAGCCCTTTCGCAGAAAGAGGATGGATTCTTTTGCGGAAGGGCTTTGTGCTGTTACATAGAGTCCTCTTGAAACGAATGCCGCCCAATCGGCGGCAGAATGCGAGGAAAAATGAAGGTACTCAACATAATCCGGGATGTTCTCCTGGGAATTTTGCTGGCGCTTCTGGTATTCGCAGGAGCTTTTTATTGGGTCAAGCTGCCTGCGATCCAGGTGGCCAAGGGAATTGCGGCCCTGGTTCAGGAAACGGAGAGTTATGAAAACCCGGTTCTGGAAGACGTGAACTGGCCTGCTCTGGCGGACCGGGTGATCTTGGAAGGGGCGCACGTCCATCTGGAAGGAAGCGCTTCCGCCCTGGATCAGGAAAAGGAAACCTTCGGGTTGGACACGGACATTTTGTTGGATCGGGCGGAGAAAGAATTGTTCCTCACCACCAATTCCAGACTGTTTGGCTGGGACATGGGAACCATGGAGCTCTCCGGAGATGAAAACAATCTGTATTTTGCCGTGCCGGATCTCCTGGAAGAGACTTTTCGGATCGGAACTCAGGACTTTGGAGAAAAATATCAGGACTCTCTGTGGGCGGATTGGCTGAAATGGGAAGTGGAGCCGGATATGAAGCTGAATCTGTTTCCGGATTGGGGAAACGGAAGGCTGGAAGAAGCCGTTTCCCTTTGGAAGGAAAGGCTGGAGACGGTGAAAGGATTGATTGGGCATCCCTATTTGGTGGCCCTGGGCCTGAAGGCCAAACGGACGGAAGAGAAAAACGTCTATCTGCTGACCCTTCCTGGGGAATGGGTGGCAACGGGAATGGAAAAATTTAAGGGCGAAATCCTGGACGGAGTCTATGGCACCACCCTGCAGGAACTATGGGAAACGTTGGCGCAGGAGGAAGCCAGGGCTTTGGCGAATTCCGGCGAAGGGAATGCGGCGACGCCCCGTGCGGATGCCGAGGTTGGGGATAGTGATGCCGGGGACGCCAACGCTGGGGAAGTGAACGCCGAAGATATTAACTTGCTTGTGTCCCTGGATGCCCAGGGAAAAATCGTCAAGCTGGTAACTGCCCGGGGGATCCGCATGGAAGATTCTCCCGTGATTTATCTGGAGATGGAGCTTTCCGGAACGGAAAGGGCGTTGGATGCCCTCGCTCTGTCTCTGACCCTGGAAGGCGGGGACGAGGTCGCCGCCATGACCGCAGAACGCAAGGCGGAGCCGGAAGAGGATGGCGGTTCGGAACAATGGAAGATAGAATGGGCGGGGGATTGGCCCGCCTTGGAGGATGGCTCTCCGAACCAGGGCACCCTCGCTCTGGACGACAGCTGGAAATATTCTGACAAAGCCTTTTCCCTGAAATTTACCAGCACCAGACCGGGAGAGGACGCCAAGGAGATCGGGGCGGAAGGCAGCTTTCGGGATGTGGTTCCCGGAGAAAGCGCAACCCTGCAGATGGATTCTCTCACCTTTCCGTTCCTGGGAACCCAGACCGTGGAAGTCTCGGGAACCCTTTCCCTGGAGCCCTTGCGGACGGAGATCACCCTGCCCCAGGGGGGAGAAGACTTCCTGGGGATGGGCCTGGAAGAGATGGGGATTATTTTGCTGAAGGTGCTGTTCTGATTTTGAAAAAGCTCAAAAAGTAGGGAGAGATGTGGCTCGCTAGGCCCTGTCTCTCCCTGCTTTAAATATCCGTTCCTTCTTTTGCTTTTGTGAACCTTAAATAAGTATTATCATAACGAAATCTGTGCAGCCCGCACCATATCTCCGGCGACGGTGACCACGGGAGGATTTTCCGGATCCGTGGGCGCCACGTAGATCAGGAGCTGGCCCCTGTAGGCCCGGCGGCTATGGGAAGCGTAGTCCGTGGTATCCGCCAGGTCGCCGTTCTCCAATCCCAGGAGCCGGCCGTTCTGAACCTTTACAAAGAGCAGGGTGTTGTCGGAGAATACTCTCCTTCCCTGATAATCCGCCAGGGTGGCTTCCACTTGGTAGAGGCCGTCTTCCCTGGCTCTTTCTTCTTCCCAGCAGGAAAGCTGAATCTGGCATGCGCAGCCGGTGGTGGACAAGGTATCCCGAAGGATGGAACCTTCGCTCTCCAGGGGCGTTTTTTCCTGCCCCGAGAATTCCTCAGTTTTCAAAAGGTTCCCATTTTCCTGGTTCCCTTCGCCCTCCAGGGGCGCTTTTTCCTGTTCCGGAAGTTCCCCGGCCTTCAAAGCGGCCTTACTTTCCAGCGTCCCTCTGGCCTCCAGGGTGCCGGGGGCGAAAGGAACCGTCAGCCGGATGCAGTCCTCCCCTTCTTCTCTGCGGGCCCTGCCCAACTCCTTTCCGTTCAGGAAAAAAGCGACCTCCGGCAAATTGGTATAACATTTGATGCGGATTTCTTCTCCCGGCAAATAATTCCAGGTCTCCGACACCCGGGCGTATTCCCCGTGATCTTCGGCAGCCCGAACCGTGGTCAGGTGCAGCATGGGTTCTTCGGACCAGAAGCTTTGGCGGCGATAGTAGCCGGGCTTTTCAAATCCGGCCAGGGTTAGCAGGCCTGCGCCGGAGCCGTGAATGGGCCAGCCGTGGGCCTCTCCCAGGTAATCGATGCCGGTCCAGAGGAATTGCCCGGCGATATATTCCTTGTCCGTCACGGCCTGCCAGGATGCCAGCCCGTGGCCGTTTTCGCTGCCCAGGAAGGGCTTGTCGGGAAACCGTTTATGGCTTTCTTCGTAAAGATGTTCCTTGTAATTGTAGCCCGCCACGTCCAGAGGATCCAGGAAGCCCAGGTGGGAGGAAAGCTCCGGAAAGGCTGTGGCCAGGGTGACGGGCCGGGTGGAATCGCTTTCCTTTACGATGGCGGTCAGTTGGGCCGCCAGGGGGGCAAGACGCTCCGCATTGGGCCGCAGCGGGTTGTATCTGCGCTCCCGCAGGGGCTTGTTGGCGTCATTGTTGCCGGTCATGTCGGAAAAAGAAGGATGGCAGTAGGGATCGTTGGGATAATCGATTTCGTTGCCGATGCTCCACAGCAAAATGGAAGGATGGTTGCGGTCCCTGCGAACCAGATCCGTCAAATCCTGCCTGTGCCACTGAGGGAATTCCACATAATAGCCCTGGTGCCGGGGCGGGTAGACGTTGTGCCCCTGCCACCATTTGTTTTTGGGGCCTTCCCATTCGTCGAAGGCTTCGTCCATGACTAAGAACCCCATTTCGTCGCAGAGATCGTAGAGCTCCGGCATATGGGGGTTGTGGCTCATTCGGAGGGCGTTGCAGCCCATTTTTTTCAGCTTCTCCAGCCGTCTGCGCCAGACGGAGGGCAGAACCGCCGCTCCCAGGCATCCGGCGTCATGATGGACGCAGACCCCCTTGAGTAGAGCGGGCCGCCCGTTCAGGAACAATCCGTGGTCGGGATCGAAATGGAAGCTGCGGATTCCGACCCGCTGCACGTCAGCCAGGGATTCCGTCACGGTTCCATCGGCCAGTCGGCAGGTCAGCCAGGTCTGCAGGAGGTAAAGGTGAGGGGTTCCCCAGGACCAGAGCAGGGGAGAGGAAATCTTCATCCGGGTCTCCGCCAGGCCGGTCTGTCCCGGTGCCAGGGTCAGGACAGCGCTGGATGCGGCGGCACAAGCCCCGTCCGTGATAGAACTGTAAGAAGGCGTTGCCATAGCTACTGTATCCCCATCGGTCGACACCTGGGTCAGCGCCCGAGTCATCATCCCTTCCGTTTTCAGCAGAAGCAGGCGGCTTGTGACCGTGACCTGGGCCTCCTGGCCGCTTTGATTGATCAGTTCGTTCTGGATCAGCGCTTCCGCTTCTTCCTCATCCACCCGGGGCGTCTGGAAGAAGATACCGTTCTCCACGGGATGCACGGCTTCCTCCACGATCAGGGAAACCTTCCTGGTGATACCGGAGCCGGTGAACCACCGGGAATCGGAGATGTCCTGATGATCCACCCGGACACAGATGATGTTTTCCTGGTCAAATCGGAACTGTTCCGTGATATCATAGGAAAAAGAAATGTAGCCGTTGGGCCGCTGCCCCAGGTAATAGCTGTTGCACCAGACCCGGCTGTTTTTGTAGACGCCGTTGAAAGAGATGCGGATCCGCTTCCCTCGCCATTCCTCCCGGGGAGCGATGCGAAGCCGGTACCAGCCGATGCCTCCGGCCAGGTACCCGGTGCCGCTGGAGTATTCCCTGGAAAAAGGCAGGGTCACGGCCCAGTCATGGGGCAGAGTCACGTCCGTCCAGTCAGAATCCTCATACCAGGCCTGCCAGGCGTCGGGAACGTCCCCCAAATGAAATTTGCACTGATCTTTCAAAGTCAAAACCAATTTGTCCATGATTCCTCTCCATCAATAGGGGGGGACAAACGCCTCCCCGCTAAAATTTTTCAAACTAATTTTTATTCCAGAGCGCTTGCGCAACGGTGGCGATTCTACTTCCCTTCGGCCATCCGCAGCTGTGCGGTCACCAGGCCGTAGTAGATGCCTTTCTTTTCCAACAATTCGTTGTGCGTTCCGATTTCCGCAATGCCGTGCTTGTCGATGACCACCAGCCGGTCCGCATTCCGCAGGGTAGAAAGCCTGTGGGCGATGGCGAAGGTGGTGCGGCCCTTTACCAGCCGGTCCAGGGCCTGCTGAATCAGGAACTCGCTCTCCGTATCCAGGGCGGAAGTAGCCTCGTCCAGGATCAAAAGCCTGGGATTGTTGAGGATGGCCCGGGCGATGGCGATCCTCTGGCGTTCCCCGCCGGAGAGATTGTAGCCGTGCTCGCCCACGTAGGTATTGTAGCCGTCAGGGGTCTTGCAGATAAAGTCATGGGCGTTGGCGGCCTTGGCCGCCTGGATCACCTCCGCCAGGGTGGCGTCCTGTCTGGCGAACTTGATGTTGGCCAGAATGGTGCCGGAGAACAGGAAGGTTTCCTGCAGCACCACGCCGATCTGGGAGTGGAGGCTTTCCCGCTTGATGTCCCGAATGTCCGTACCGTCTATGGTGATGCGGCCCTGATCCACGTCGTAAAGCCGCATGATCAGGTTGATCAGGGTGGATTTGCCGGCGCCGGAAGCGCCCACCAGGCCGATCATTTCCCCGGGCTTCACGTTGAAAGTGATGTTTTCCAGCACCGGCTCGTAGGTCTGGTAGCCGAAGGAAACCTTTTCAAAGGTAAAGGCTCCTTCGATGGGGAATTCCCTGGCCCCTTCCTTGTCCACCAGCAGGGGTTCCTCGTCCAGCACGTCATAGATCCGGTTCAGGCTGGTGATCATCTGCATCACGGAACGGGGCAGATGGGTCATCCAACCCAGGGGACCGAACAGGTAGCCGCAGTAAGTGATGTACTGCACCAGCACGCCCACGGTGATCCGCCCGTTTAAGACGTCCATGCCTCCGAAGTAGACTGCAATGTAGGTGCCGCAGCCCATGAGGAAGGTGAGGATGGGGAAGAAGATGGCCCAGAAGGTCTCGTTTTTCTTGGAAATATCGGCAAACTGCCGGGTCTTCTTCATGAAGCGGTCCGCTTCCCGCTGCTCCTTGCCGAAGGACTTCACCACCCGGATGCCGGACAGGATATCCTGGAGGCTGCTGCTTAAGTCATCGGACTTCAGCCATTGCTTGTGATAGATCACATGGATGTAATGGTAGAAGGCCTTGGTGATGACGAACACCACGACCACGAACGCCAGGGACATCAGCGTCATCTGCCAGCTGATGGTGAACATGACCACCAGGGACACGATCATGGTGAGGAGGGTGGAAAACATGTCCCCGAAGACCTCTTCCATGAAGGTGCGGATCTGCCTCGTGTCTCTGGACACCCGATTCATCAGTTCTCCCGGCTTCCGGTTGTTGATAAAGGAAAGGGAGAGGGCCTGTATCTTGTAGTACAGCTTCTGCCGCAGGGTCATGCTCAAGGAGGCTCCCAGCTTGGAACAATGCCAGTAACGGGCCACTTCCAGCAGGATCCGGCCTACCAGCAGGAAAAAGGTGACGCCCACGAAGAGCCACAGGTCCTTCCAGGTTCCTTTCCCGGTGTAAAGGGCGTTGTCGATGAAGTCCCTCTGGATCATGGGGGTCAGCAGGTTGACGGCGGCCACCAGCATCATGAGCAGGGAGATCAAAAGCAGCTTGCCGATGTAATCCCCGCAGAGCAGGAGGAATTTTTTCAAAATATCCGCCTTGCCCTCGCAGTAGGGACATTTGCTGGTCCCGGGCAGGGCCCGGCCGCATTTCTCGCAGTATTTTTCATACTCCATGCTCCTGACCCGTTCCGATTCCCCGGGAATCCGGCCTTCTTCCATGGCGGTGATGATGGCCTGGGCGCCCCGGGTCAGATAGGACACCCGGATGATGTGCCGCATGGAGAACCGGGCGGCGCAGATTTCCCGGCCGTCCCTGGTGAAGACGGTGACGATGCCGCTGCGGACCTGATGCTCGCACTTGATTTTCTCGCAGTCCTTCAGCAGATAGGAGTCCACCGCCTGGGTGTCGTTCAGCACGATGAAACGTTTGTCCGTCACTGCCAGCCAAATCTGGGAGGTGTAGGTTTCCCGGGCCAGTTTTTTCTCGTTGTCGAACCACAGATCCACGGGGACACAGTACCAGAGTTTTTCCCCCTGTTCCAGGGAGAGGGCCTCGATCTGCGGCGGGGTTAAGGTGTATAATAATTTCATGTTGCCTCGTTTCTGCGTATCTTACGCAATTAGATGAACAAATCCAGCTTCTTCCGTTCCAGGACGCTGAGCTGGTAAAAATCCGGGATCTCGTACCGGTTGCCGTCGATGTCCGTCACCAGCAGCCTGGAATCGCCCAGGAAAATGACGGCGTCCCCGCTCATGCGGGTGGTGAAGCGGCAGGTCCCGAAGGTGGTGACCACGTTCCAGTAGGCGTATCCGTATTCGTCCTTCACGTCCAGAACCTTGGTGATGGTGGGCATGAAGTACCGGAGTTTGATCTGTTCCCGAATCATTTCCTGTTGATCCTTGTCCAGCTGGGCCAGCTTTTCAATCAGGCCGATTTCCTTGGCCTTTTCGTCCGCCTCCCGGATGGAGATGTATTCTTCCGGCATGGTCAGGGGGAAGGTCAGGTACACCCCTACCCGGGAATATTCCTTTTCCCCGTATTTCAAGGAGATAAAGCCGCCTTCCGTCCGGGAGAATACCGCATTTTCCTTGGTCAGGAAGCGCATTTCCAACAGTTCTTCCGATTCCTTTTTCAAGGCTTCCTCGTCGAACTCATGCAGATCCAGCAGATCCGGCATTTGATTTTCTCGTCCCATATGTTACCTCGTTTCTGCGCTGCCTTCCGTGCACCGCACTTTTTTTGAAATATGCCGTTAATTTGCCGTGTTTCTCCGTACAACAAATACCGGCTTCTTTATTTATGATGGGAGGCTGCCCGGCGGAAAATGTGCGCCCGCCGGAACGCCTCGTTTATGATTTAATCGATTCCCCTCATGGCCAGCGCCTTGGTCTGCAGTTCGCTGAGCTTGTAGAAGGTTCCCTTTTGCGCCAGCAGTTCCTCGTGGGTTCCCCGTTCCGTGATGCGGCCCTCGTCCAGCACGATCAGGTGGGAGGCGTTCCGCAGGGTGGAGAGCCTGTGGGCGATGGACAGCACGGTCCGCCCCCTCTCCAACTGCTCCAGGGATTTCTGGATGGCCAGCTCCGTCTCCGTGTCCACCGCAGAGGTGGCCTCGTCCAGGATCAGGATCTTGGGATCCGCCAGGATGGCCCTGGCAATGGAGATCCGCTGCTTTTCTCCTCCGGACAGGGACCGGCTGGAGGAGCCCAGGATGGTGTCGTAGCCTTCCGGCATCCGGCAGATGAAATCGTGGGCGTTGGCCTGGATGGCGGCCCGGATGATTTCCTCCCGGGTGGCTTCGGGCCGGGCGTAAGCAATGTTTTCCGCCACGGTGCCCATGAAAATATAGGTTTCCTGGGAGACCATGGCCACGTTCTTGCGCAGTTCCCGAAAGCCGTACTGTTTGACGTTGACGCCGTCCACCAGCACCTCGCCCTCGTCGGCGTCATAGAGCCGGGAGATCAGGTTCACCAGGGTGGATTTGCCGGAACCGGAACGCCCCACGATGCCGAACACCTCCCCGGCGTCCACATGGAAGCTCACGTCCTTCAGGATGGGTTTGTGGGCGTCATAGCTGAAGGTCACGTTTTTCAGCTCGATCTCTCCCCGGAGACTGTCAGGCCGCAGGGGTTCGGGGGCTTCCTTGACCTCCGGTACCGCATCGATGATCTCAAACATACGCTGGGCCGCATTCATGCAGTCGGTGTACCAGCGGATGATCCGGGACATGAATTCCAGAGGCCCCTTCATCTGCCCGACGTAACCGGAAAAGGTGAGCAGCATGCCCACTTCGATGTTGGCGCCGCTGATGATCATGGCGCCGCCCACCGCCCATACCAGGAAGCTGATGGCATCCTCCACGGTGCAGTACAGAGCGAAGAATTTATTGTCATAGCGGACCAGGTCCAGCTCCGCTGTCCGAACCCGGGTGTTGTTTTTGTCGAAACGGGTCATTTCCTGTTCTTCCTGGCCGAAGGCCTTTACCACCCTGGCTCCCGTGAAGTTCTCGTTCATCTGGGAGTTGAGCCGCCTGTTGGCCCGGTGCCGTTTGCCGTAATAGTGCCACAGATGGGGCATCATTTTCATGCTCATGGCCACCAGCAGGGGCATGAACAGGATGGAGATCAGTGCCAGCAAAGGATTCAGGTAAAACATGATGGCGCAGGTGGCCACCAGGTTCCCTACATTAATAAAGAAATAAGGGAAGCCATCGATGAAAAAGCTGGAAATTTCTTCCGCATCATCGGAGACCCTGGTCATCAGTCCGCCGGTCTGCCTTCTGGAATAGAAGCTGATGGACAGCCTTCCCATGGAGGCGAACACCTGGCTTTTTAGCCGGGCGATGACCTCCGGCGCAATCCTGGCGGTCATGACGCCCTGCAGGATTCCCAGGGCTTGGATGGCCACCTTCGACAGGATCATGGCCACGACCAACACCACCAGGGCGGTGGTGAACCTCCCCGCAGGAATGCGCAGCATGGCCAGGAAGTCCTCGTTCCGGGCCAGCACGTCGTCATAGAGGACGGTGCCGCTCAAGTAGGGCCAGACCAGGTTCAAGGCGGCGGTGCCCAGATAGCAGAGCACCATCACGGCCAGGGCCGCCCGGTAAGGCTTGAAATAGGATATCACCCGGAAAAGGATGGATTTCTTGTCCATGCACTTGGGGCATACCTTGCGCTCCTGGTCCGGATAGATCATGCCGCACTTGGGGCAGCATTCCCTTCCTTTTTTCACGTCCAGGTCTTCCGGTTTGATTTCCTCGCCCTTTTGAATTTTGGTCAGGATCCGGCAGATGCGCAGGAAGGACTCCATCCGGGTATTGGAGAACCGGCAGAGATTCCGGTCCGTTCCGTCGATGACCGCCATCAGCACGCCGGCGCCCACCTCCCGGATCACGTCCATTTTTTCCACCCGTTCCAGCTCGAACAGCTGCAGGGCGGGCTCTTCCAGCAGAACTGCGTTTTTCGCATCCTCCTTGATCTGCCAGCCGGAGTATCCGCCGAACTGATACTCCACCTTCTCCCGATACGGATAGGCGGCCAGCAGAAGATGCTTCTTCGTCAGGGCCACGATGGAGTCGGCGAAACGATATTCTTCATCGAAATCGGCGGAAGCGGCGAAAACGATGTCCTGCTCGCTGATGCCGTGTTTCTTGGCGACGCTTAAGAAACTATTGGGTAAATTCATGGGTACCTCCAAATTGATGATGCGGCGGATCGCCGCACAAAAAAATACCATGGCTTCCGAAACTAGCCATGGTACCTGTTCACTCTTGAAAATAAATTGGGCAATATTTCTTCAAGAAAAATCAGCATGCTATATCCCGGGAGACAAATATCATGTTGTTCAAGTTTTTCACGGTTCTAACGGTTTCAGTAGTTCTGATGGTCATGATCCTTGCCTCCTTTCCTTCTTATTTGTTATTATGCCGGTGGAAAATCTGCGGAACACATTTCCCATCGCTTGCGTGACCAAGGTTCAGTATAGCCGCATTCTTGCGGATTGTCAACTACAATTTTATATTTTTTGAAAAATTATAATCCAGAGAAATGCGGAGAGACAATCTGTATCAAAAAAATACCTCTCAGTCAATTGCATCTCCTCCCTGATCATCTTCATCCAGGCCGAACGCAATATCATCGCGAAAAGCATCAAGTAACAGCTCGTCGATCTTTCCTGAAGAGACCAGGTCCTTTTGGCGTAACTCTTCTACCTGCTTCAGATAGTGTCCATACGTTCTTTTCTGCAATTCAATAGGTGTCGGTTTATACAACTTATCATCAAATCCGAGATATCTTGCTGCAGACATGACTCCGGAACTGTACTCTTTTAGTTTGTCAGAAGAAAGATACCCTTCCGAGACCAGTCGCCAGAGCATTGCCAGATGACTTATCCCGAAGTATTGCTCAAGCGCAATAACATGCTGCATAGATAGCTTGCCGTCACCGGCCGTCTTCTTTATTGCCGCTCTCAAAGACTTGTATGGTGCGAGGAAATAGGAGGCAAACTGATCCGCACACTTCTCATTCTCACTTTTTGGATCAAGCCTTTTAGAACAAACATTAAAGCCCGATTCATCATCGAAATACAGATGGTACAATTCATGGGCAAGTGAAAACCGCTGACGACCATACGACATAGTCGAGTTAATCGCTATCAGTTTTATGATATTATCTCGGACGCACATCCCGCTGATATTTTCCCCGAGAGGATAAAACACGAGTGTAAGTCCATTAATCTGGTTCGCAAGAGAAAAAATGTCAACCGGCGAATTGGCATCTTCTCCCAGCAATTCCCTTAGTTCCTGTGCCTTTGTGTTAAGGTCCAACTTATCCAACATTCGATCCCTCCAGTGCTTTCGCCATGAATCTGCTATTGATTGCAATCTTCCCTATATCGGCAATGATACGCAGATCTTCCTGGCTAACATCCTGTGCTCTAAAAGCAAATTGGATTGGATGGGTCTCTTCCTCCGTATCCGCAAAAGCGGCGAGACTATATCCGTAAAGATTCACAACACTTTCCAGCTGATCAACAGTGAGGTTTCTCTCTCCGGTTTCAACTTTTGATATGAAAGTTTGAGTCACTCCCAGATAGTCCGCAATTTGTCCCTGCCGCAGGCCCGCCTTCTCCCTCATCATTTTAAGTTTTTCATAAATCGTGGCCATGGCAAATCCTCCTTTCGCCTCTTGGGAGTATTATACACTCTTTGCGTCATGTTTTCAAGTGATTATTTTATAAAAATATGACAAAAAGTTTTCAGCACCAATTATTGACTAATTATTGATATTATAATACAATATAAAATCAATAAAACAATATCATTAGGAAAAGAAGGTATCTTACATGAATCAAAGAGAATTAGATGTCTTAAGCGTTTTGGGTAAGTCCGGTCATCCCATGTCTTTGGCGGATATTTTAGAGGCTAGACCGGATTTAATCAAAAGTACTGTCGCTGCGGTTTTGGCGAAGCTGTTGAAAGAAGGAATGATAGAAGTGGCGGGAATTGGATACAGCGGACGGTCAATTTGCAGGACTTTCCGCCCTACGGAGGCTGCCAAGGAGGCTGCTTTGAAATATCTGACCGAAAGCTATGACAATATCTGCAGCATTGTTCCGAAGTCAGATTTGATCGCTTCCATCCTGAAGCTCAATCAGGATCCTGAGGCCAGGAGGATGGAGATTGAACAGTTAAAAATCGCTTTGAAAGAATGGGAAAAAAACAATTTTTGAGGAAAAGAGGATGTGGAAATGCAAGATTTCATCATTCCACTTGGCACATATTTTGCCCCTGTTCTGATGACGGTGATGACCAGCAGTCTGTTGCTTTTTGTGGCCGCATTGTTTTTGAGACATACGGGACTCTTGCTGAAGGTTGGTTATGGTTTCCTGATTTGGCTGACGGCATTGATCGCACTGCGCATGTTGCTGACGGTTGAATTTCCTTTTACGAAGGCTTTGGTGTTGCCGAAAGCCATATCCATGCCCCTGTCGAAATTTCTGCATCCCTTTTTTGCTTTTGGCTGGCTGGATATTTCTTTATGGACGATCTTTCGTTTTGTCTGGTTGGCGGGAATCCTGATCGGCGGCCTAAAGGAATGGTGCAAAATCCGGCTTTTGCGGAATCAGGTGAACTCTTTTGGAACGGATCTGACAGAAGAAGAGCCATATCGGTCCATGCTTCGTTGCATTGGTGAGAATATCCCTGCCTGTCTGCGAATCGTTTCCTGGAAAGGGGTGCGAGTCCCGTGCGTATTTGGCCTCGGTCGTCCGTATATTTTGCTGCCGGAGTCCCTGGATGTCAACGGGGAAGAATTGGAGGTGATTCTGGAGCATGAATTGGCCCATGTGCGTCATCATGATCTGCTTATGAAATATCTGATAAAGGCAGTGACATTGATATATTGGTGGAATCCCGTTGTACATTTTCTTAATCGCCAGATGGATGCGGCCCTGGATATGCGCATTGATGAACAACTGACCAGAGAAGATCCGGAAAAAAAGAGACAATATCTTTCCTGTCTCATCCGAGTGGCGGAAAGTGCCGCTTTTTCGGGACAAGAATCCTCGCCTCCTCTTGGAATATCCATGTGCAGCGATGTTTCTTTGATTCGGCGGCGATTTGAATTGATGCTTCATCCAAGACGCTATGGAATGGTTATCTCTGTAGCCTTCTTAATTACTGCGGGCATTTTTGTCACTTCTTATCTCTTTAAACTGGAGGCTGTTGGTTATACATCCCCGGAGATTGATGAAGCATATTTTATCCTTACGGATGACAATGCCTATGTTATAAAAAATAGTCAGGGAACTTATGACGTCTATTGGGAAGGAATGTATATAGAAACCGTTGAAACGCTTAGACTCTATCCTGATATCACTAAAATATATAATGAAAAAGGGGAACTCATAAAATGAAGAAAATTAGAATGATAATGTTTGTTGCTTTAATATGCATGTGGACTTTGTGCTTGCCGTTGAATTCGTCGTTTGTTATAGCTAAAGCCAATACTGTAGGAGTGAGTTCTGATATATTACCATGTGATATACAGAAGTGGTATTATAAAATTGAAAATGGTAAGTTGTACAAGCGTTTGTACAATGTCACTGCCGGAGTTTGGGATACTGACTGGATTTATGTACGTGACCTATAGGGGTAAAGAGTTACTTGATGATTCTATTTTATGAATGCCTTTGGGTTACGGGATCATAAAAATGAATCTATGACTTAATATTATAATTAATTATAATTGTTATTGACAAAAGTAAATATAATATGATAAAATATAATTGTGATAGAAATATAATCGTGGAAATGCTTGAAAACAAGGAAAAAGTACAGATTGAAGGAGGAAAATATCATGAAGTTTAAAAGAGTTTTTGGTTTTATTAGTCTTATTCTAGTCATTGCTTGCCTGCTTCCGGATGTGTGTTATGCCAGAATTGTTAACTTTGCAGATCAGAAGATATTTGTTGACAGCAAGGACTTTACTCTGGTAGCTAGTGGAATAAAGGAAAAAGATGGGAATAATACATTGCTGACGATTACAAATATATATAAAGCCAACGGGAATGATTCTGATTATCGTTATGTGATCGCAAAGGCGGAAGATGGTCCGGAAACAAGAGTGGAGAAAAGCATACCGGGTCTTGTGCTCTTGGTTGATCCAAACGCAACTATTTATAAGGAATATATGGCTGGCGCAAATGTCCATCTTTATTGTAAAGGGAATAACTCGTTGCTGGATTGTTTGGTTTCTGGAACGTGGAACATAGATTATTAAAAATTGAACTAGGCAAAATTGTGATGGAAGTAATTGTGAGGGAAAAATGAACGCCCTATTAAAATCAACCAAAGTTCAAAGCTGGATTGTTCTCCGGAGTTGGGAATTTAAACTGACCTATTTGATCGTGATGTTTTACGCCTGCTTCGCCTTCCTCAGCGTTATGAGCGAAGGCGCAGGCAAAGATCTCATTTCCATAAAGGATGCGAATGACAGTATCTGCTATGATTCGTCTAGCCCCTATTGGATCCTTTTTGCCCCGCTTTATCCGTTTCTGGTGATATTGCCCTGCGGGGCTTCGTTTATTAAGGACTACAGAAACGGGATCCTTTCCGTTTATCTGCCCCGTTCTTCCCGCAGGATCTATTACATCTCCAAGGTTATATCGGCTTTCTTGTGCGGAGGACTGGCGTTTTTGATTCCCATGCTGTGCAATCTGTTGTTGTGCAATATTTTTTTGCCGCACAGTCATAATTTGTGGATTGGAGGATATCGAACGGAGTATTCTGCCAACTTATTGCTGGGAAACGTCGATATGTATCCTGTTAAATATCCCAGACTCCCTTTCCTGAAATTATATTTGACGAGTCCGTTTTTATATAATCTATGGTATCTGGTGCTTTTTTCGCTGTTTTCAGGTTTGCTTGGGGCAGGGATTGTAAGCTTTTCCTTTTTGATGAAAAAAAGTAAAATTTTACTGTTTGTTCCGGTGCTTGCGGCGATGCGCATACTGAATACGCTTGATACTGCCCTGAGGAATCAGGCAATGAACCATGGAGCGGTTTATACAAATCTGAATCTCCTGGATTACATTACCTATAGATTATATCCCAAGGGAGGAGATCCGGCATTTATGGTTGGAGTTGTGGCCTTTTTGCTTCTGTTTATCGTATTTGCCATAGAAGTGGCGGTCAGAAGCGATCTTAGGGATTTGCAATGATGAAACGAAGATTATTCATGTTGGTGAAAACGGGGATGGTCATTCCCTATGTCTTGTTATATTCTTTTGACGGAATCCTGAAGGCCGTACCATTGGAAGGTTCTCTTCCTGACAGAATGTGGTGCAACATTTGGGGGAGGGTGAATGAGAAGGATATGCTGTCCCTCCCTTCAACTTTAAATGGGCTTTACTGCAGCCTGTTGTTCGCCATGCTGTTCGGCAGCGTAATTTCGGAATATTTCGGCTCGGTTCGCACTATGCTTTTTACTCGTATTCCGGGACGCATTCGATTCTTCCTTGAAAAGTTGGGAGAATTGTGCGTTTGTTCTTTTGGGTACAGTTTTTTGTTCGCAGCGATGGAATTGGGTATAGCGATTAGACAGACTTCTCCGCAGCCACTTGACGGAAACGTTATGAGGATTTGCGCCGTCTTGTTCTTCGTCACGTTTTCCCTGAATCTTTTAATGGGCCTGTTGGTTAACTGGATTTCTCTAAGAAGTAATTTCCTGCTTTCAGTAGTATTGGTTTTGTTTTTGGCAGTGGCATTGGATTGTGTTTCTATCTTTTTTTACGACAGCCCCCTCTGCCAGCTCGTGAATCCGCTTTGTATGAATGTCGTTTTGCTGGAGAGGCCTATGCTGCTTCTGATGAAAACAGGAATTCTTTTTTTGTATTTGTTGTTCGTTTCCGCAGGAATGGCGGTTCACGTAAGGTCGATGGATGTTTTTTAGAGGGATACGCCTTGGAACAGGAGGAAATTGAAAGATGCAACATAGTCTGGCGGCCATGAGTATTTCTAAAACAATCGGGAAAAAACGGGTTTTGCAGCCCCTTTCCCTGGAATTGTCAGGGGGCATGGTGTATGGTTTTGTCGGAGAGAACGGTTCCGGCAAGACGATGCTGTTCCGCATTTTGTGCGGTTTGGTCAGGCCGACGGAGGGCTCTGTTTTTCTGGACGATGTGGACGTACATAAAGGCATAGGCGGTCTTCGGATTGGAGCGCTTTTGGAGAACCCCTCTTTATGGCCGGAGTTGACAGGGAGGGAGAATCTCCTTTGTTTAAGCAGGATCAGAAAAGAGATTTCCGGAGAGGAAGTTGATGGGGCCATGCTTCGCATGGGACTGGATCCGGAGAACCCATTGCCTTTTCGGAAATACTCGCTGGGCATGAGACAGCGGCTTCTGATCGTCCAAGCGGTCATGGAGGCCCCGGATTTCTTGTTCCTGGACGAGCCTACCAATTCATTGGACGAGGACGGTAAGGAACTCGTTTATCGAATCATTATGGAAGAGGCTGACAGGGGGGCTCTTGTCTGTGTGACGAGTCATATCAAACAGGATATTTCCACGTTGTGCGACAAGGTTTTTTATATGGCCTCGTCATGCCCCGCAGCGAGAAGGGAGAGAAAAAGTGCGATTCATAAAACATCTCGATAAAGGTATCTTTTTGGCCCTGCTTATGCTGACCATCCTGGCCGGTATCTTGTTCCGGATGAATTTTAAAAATTGTGGAATTGTTGATTTTTCCAATCTGAAAGATATTTCGAAAGGGATGGCGACCATTGTTTCCATTTTGGGCGTGGATGCGGAAGAACTTCTGGAAAGAGGGGTACTCGGCTCCCCCTCAGACATGTACGGCGTGGATGCCGCTTCCATAATTGTTGTAGTTTCTCCCACGGGCAATATTGTGCAGACTGAGGCGGAACTGGGACAGGAATTTGTGATCAAGGAAATTCTGCGGGGGAAGGAGCTGGTGGAGACCGGAGAAAAATGCTGGGTCTACCAAGGGTCTGTAGGTTTTTTCCTGTCTGAAGATCTTTCTGGTGAAGATGAGATCAGATATCTCAATAGGTTGAATGTAATGTACCCTGACCACGAGTATCTAATCTTTCTGAATCCCTCCCCGCTGAACGAATACTCGGACACTGCCGATTTCTTCCCGGTTTCTGATTACTTTGCTTATATCAGGCTGGACGGACCGGTAACGGAAACCCTTGTGGAAAAAGAGGAAGGTCTTGATTTCACAGAGGGGAAGGACTATGAATTTTTTTCTGTTTCAGAATCCTCTACAGAGCTGTTGAACGGGATCCGGAAAGAGATTGTCGGGCATTATTTGGAAGAAGCTTTCCCGCAATAGATCCATCTTGCTCTTTCCAAACTGTTCCCCAATTTCGCAAAATCGATGCTCCCGTCCGGCAGTACCGACGTGGACTCCAAGGTAATGGTGTTGTCATAATTCACACGATGCAGATCTGCCCCAAGCTGCTCGTAATTTATGTTCCCTTCCCCCGGGTGCAGGCAGTATTTCAATTTATCCCATTCCATCAGGCCGCCGCAATAGTCGCTGAGGTGTACGTGCTGTACCGCACCTTCCCACAGCCACCTGTATTCATCGGTAAAAACCAGGTCGAGCTGGCCGTGGAAACGGGCGAACCGCACGTCCAACGTAAAAGCGACGTCCGGATCCTCTTCCGCAAGCCGCTTCCAGTGGGCCAGAGGATTTTCCCTGTTGCACACGACGTTCTCCACGGTTAAAAGCAGACCGTGCCGCCTGGCCGTATTTTTTAAAAGGAAATACTGTTGTATGTTATCCTCTATATGGCTGTCCGACGCCGGGCCTCCCCATAGGTGCAGCACCAGCTTCTCCGCCCCCAGACGTTGCGCCATTTTACAGTTGATCTCAAATAACTCCTGGGCCAGCTCGTTGTCGCCGTCTTCGCCCCGGCTGATCATTTCGCCGATTCCTTTGTCTGCATGGAGAACCGGAATCCACAGTCCCATCCGGGCAACGTCTTCGGCCACCTGCTCCCACGCAGGATACCAGGAATCGTACATCAAAAACTCAAAACCGTCGCAGGGTATCCTTGGGGCCATTTCCCGCAGCAAACGATGATCTCTGTTGTTTTTTCTCGTAATAAGCGCACCAGTAGAACACAATATTTTTCTCATGTTGAAGCCTCCCGCAAACATTATACCCGAAAAAAAGGCGCAAATCAATCATTTCAACGGAAATTCCGCACGAGATGCGGCGTGTGCCACGGGGCTTCCTTGGAACCGGGACCGCATGAAACTTCAAAGAAATCTCGGTGGAGCCTCAATGCACCCTTAATAAAACCACAACAAAACAACAGCAATAAGCGCACAAATCACAATAAAAACCACACTTTTCATGTTGACTTTCCGCAAGAACGGAGGTATAATCATTGAAAAGTGTGTTTTTGTGTTGGTGCAACGGAATGGAGGTCATTTATGGAACGCTATTATACGCAGGAGATTCCCAAAACGGATCGGATCCCTAAGCTGGTGGAGCATCTGTTCGCCAAGATGCCGGAGATCGAGTCCGCCAGGGCGGTGCTTTTGACGGAGAGCTACAAGGAGACGGAGGGACAGCCCATCATCACCAGGCGGGCCAAGGCCTTCGCCCATATTTTGGACAACATCCCCATTATCATCCGGGACGGAGAGCTGGTCGTGGGCAGCACCACCATCGCCCCCAGGGGATGCCAGACCTATCCGGAATTTTCCTTTGAGTGGCTGGAGGCGGAATTCGATACCGTGGCCACCAGGGAAGCGGACCCGTTTTATATTTCCGAGCAGACCAAGAAGGACTTGCGGGAAGTACATAAATACTGGAAGGGCAAGACTACCAGCGAGCTGGCCACGGCCTACATGGCCCCGGAGACCCTGAAGGCCATGGAACATGATATGTTCACGCCGGGTAACTATTTTTACAACGGGGTGGGACATGTTACCGTAAAATATGAAAAGGTGCTGGCCATCGGCTATCGGGGAATCATCGATGAGGCGAAGGAACTGCTCGCTCAGTGCAGTTTCGGGGATGCGGACTACGCCACCCGTTCCCGCTTCCTGGAGGCGGTGATCCTAAGCTGCGAAGCGGTGATCCGGTATGCGAAGCGGTACGCCCTGCTGGCGGCGCAGATGGCCCAGAAGGAGACGAATCCCAGGCGGAAGGCGGAACTGGCCCGGATCGCCCAGAACTGCGCCAACGTTCCGGAAAAAGGCGCATCCAGCTTCTGGGAGGCCTGTCAGAGCTTCTGGTTCGTGCAGCAGCTTCTGCAGATCGAATCCAGCGGACATTCCATTTCTCCGGGGCGGTTCGACCAGTACATGTATCCTTACTATAAAGCGGACCTGGACAAGGGGATCCTCACCAGATCCGATGCCCAGGAGTTGATCGATTGTATCTGGGTGAAGCTGAACGATCTGAATAAGTGCCGGGACGAGGCCAGCGCCAAGGGATTTGCGGGCTACAGTCTGTTCCAGAACCTCATCGTGGGCGGCCAGGACAAGGACGGCCTGGACGTGACCAACGATCTGTCCTTCATGTGCATCAGCGCTTCCGCCCATGTGTTCCTGCCCCAGCCGTCCCTGTCCATCCGGGTGTGGAACGGCTCGCCCCAGGCCCTGCTTTTGAAGGCGGCTTCCCTGACCAGGACGGGCATCGGCCTGCCGGCTTACTATAATGACGAGGTGATCATTCCTTCCCTCATGAACCGTGGGCTGACCCTGCAGGACGCCAGGGAATACAACATCATCGGTTGCGTGGAGCCCCAGAAGGCCGGGAAGACGGAAGGCTGGCACGACGCCGCTTTCTATAATATGTGCCGTCCTCTGGAAGTGGTGTTTGAGAGCGGTTATGACAAGGGAGAGTTCATCGGCGTGGCCACCAAGCCCGTGGAGGAGATGACCTCTTTTGAGGAATTTTACGATGCTTATAAGACCCAGATGAATTACTTCATTTCCCTGTTGGTCAATGCGGATAATTGCATCGACGTGGCCCATGCCACGCTCTGCCCCCTGCCTTTCGAGTCCTGCATGGTGGACGACTGCATGAAGCGGGGCAAGTCCCTCCAGGAAGGGGGAGCGATTTATAATTTCACCGGCCCTCAGGGCTTCGGGGTGGCCAACATGGCGGACTCCCTCTATGCGGTGAAAACCCTTGTTTTCGATGAGAAAAAAGTGACCATGGCGGAGCTGAAGCGGGCCTTGAAGCTGAACTACGGCGAGGGCCTGGACGACGTCAGCGTGGGCGACCTGGCCTTGAGCATCGCCCGGGGCATGCAGGACCAGGGCGTGAAGGTGGAGAGCAAAGATATCGCCGGAATCGTGGCCCAGATCAAGTCCATGGATATCTCAGCTCAGGATAAAAAACGGTTCCACGAGATACGGGAGCTGATCGACGGGGTGCCCAAGTTCGGTAATGACGACGAAACCGTGGATACCTTCGCCAGGGACGTGGCTTATACTTATACCAGGCCTCTGCAGGAATACAGGAATCCCAGAGGCGGCATGTTCCAGGCCGGGCTCTATCCCGTGTCAGCCAACGTGCCCCTGGGGGCCCAGACCGGCGCCACTCCCGATGGGCGGCTGGCCCATATGCCGGTGGCGGACGGGGTATCGCCTTCTGCGGGCAAGGACGTGCACGGCCCTACGGCGGCGGCCAATTCCGTGGCCAGACTGGACCACGGCATCGCCTCCAACGGCACCCTGTTCAACCAGAAATTCCATCCCACTGCCTTGAGCGGGGAGCGGGGACTGGAAAATTTCGTGGCCCTGATCCGGTCCTATTTTGACCAGAAGGGCAGCCACATGCAGTTCAACGTGGTGAGCCGGGAGACCCTGCTGGATGCCCAGGAGCATCCGGAGAACTACAAGCATCTGGTGGTGCGGGTGGCGGGCTACAGCGCCCTGTTCACCACCCTGTCCAGAGCGCTGCAGGACGACATCATCCGCCGGACGGAGCAGGGGTTCTAAGCGGGGGAGGAAGGTTTTTTCGCCCGGGATGGGACGGAAAGGCCTGTCGGGCCGACGGTAATGCCGCCCAATCGACGGCAGAATGCGAGGAACTATGGATTATTTACAGACAAAAGGCCGGATTTTTGACATACAGAGATATTCCATCCATGACGGGACCGGGATCCGCACCATCGTGTTCTTGAAGGGCTGCGTGCTGCGCTGTAGGTGGTGCTGCAATCCGGAATCTCAGGAGTACGGGATCCAGACCATGATGGTCCAGGGGAAGCCCAAGATCATCGGCCGGGATGTGACGGTGGGGGAGGTCATGGAGACGGTGGAAAAGGACAGACCCTATTACCGCCGCAGCGGCGGGGGATTGACCCTGTCCGGGGGAGAAAGCCTCTGCCAGCCGGAATTCGCCAGAGACCTTCTTCATGCAGCCCGGGCCACGGGAATTCCTACGGCTCTGGAAAGCATGGCCTGCGCCAAATATGAAGTGATCGAGAGCATCCTGCCCTATCTGGATCAGTACCTGATGGATATCAAGCATATGGATCCTCGGAAGCACAAGGAATTCACCGGCAGGGAAAATGGCCTGATGCTGGAGAACGCCAGGAAGGTGGCGGCCTCCGGCCGGACGGAGCTGATCATCCGGGTGCCGGTGATCCCTACTTTCAACGATACCCCGGAGGAAATCCGGGAAATCGCCCGGTTTGCGGACAAACTGCCGGGAGTGCGGCAGATTCATCTTCTGCCCTATCACAGGCTGGGGCAGGATAAATACGAAGGCTTGGGAAGAGACTATTTGATGAAGGATATTTTGCCGCCCACGAACGAGCACATGGAGATGCTGAAGCGGGTGGTGCAGGAGAGCAGCAGGCTGAAATGCCAGATTGGAGGCTGACGGATGGCGCAGATGGATGAAAGCAAACAGAGAATCGTGCAGGAGTTGGTGCCCGGCCGGGAGATCACCCTGGCCCACATCATCGCCAACCCGGATCCCATTCTCTATGAAAAGCTGGGGCTGGACCCCAGGGTGGAATATTCCAAATCCGCCATCGGCGTGCTGACCGTCACCCCGGCGGAGACCGCCATCATCATTGCGGATATTGCGGTGAAATCCTCCGGTGCGGAATTGGGTTTCGTGGATCGCTTCAGCGGCTCTCTGATCATCACCGGCAGCGTTTCCGAGGTGGAATCCGCCGTAAATGCCATTTTAAATTACGTGCAGAGCACCTTGGGCTATACGGTGTGCGGGATCACGAAAACCTAAGAACTTATCGGGGATGATATTAGGATGAAATTGACAAATGACCTGATCCTGAAGCAGGGTGTTTTGGAGAATTGGAAAGTCCTTGATATGATGAGTTTTGGAAAAATGGAGATGATTGGGTGGTCAATATGAATAAGCAGATTTATACACCTGAACAGATAAAACAGATTTTAATCCCAGTGTTCCGTGAGCATAATGTGCGCAGGGCGGTTTTGTTTGGCTCCTATGGAAAAGGAACTGCCAGGGAGCAAAGCGATGTGGATATCCTTGTTGACAGTGGGTTAAGGGGACTGGCTTTTTTTGGTCTTTTGGAAGATGTGGTAAACTCATTGGATAAACATGTGGATTTATTGGATATTTCGGAAATTGTGCCGGAATCGCCTGTTGACCGGGAGATCAGGAGAAGCGGAGTGGTTATTTATGAATGATAAGGACAGACAGATCATAGAGAAAATATATGAGCACATACAGTCTGTTTTGACTTATTGCAAGGACTGTTACAGCCTGGCAGAATTTCAGGAAAATGCTATGAGGGCGGAAGCGTGCGTATTCAATCTCATGCAAATTGGAGAATTAGCAAAATCTTCCTTAAGTGATGAGACAAAGGAACAGATTACAACGATACCATGGAAACAGATATATGGGATGCGCAATCGCATTGTACATGGTTATGCAGGCGTAGAAATGAAAATTGTCTGGGAAACAATCAAAGAAGATTTACCTTTATTGAAAAAGGAATTGGATGAATATTTAAGGTAAAGGCAGTTGGATGAAAGAAAATAGGACATTGCATACAAAGGATCTGATCTTAAAGCAGGGGGTCTTTGAAGACTGGAAGGATATGTATGCCAATCTGTGGAGCCATGAGGAAAGCGCAAAATATATGCTGTGGAAGCCCGTCCGCTCGGAGGACGAGGCAAAGGAGCGGATGCGGAAGAGCCTGAAGCATCAGGAGGAAAGCGGGCTGGCGTGGTTCATATACAAAAGAAAATCATGGGAGTTTGCGGAGAGGACGGATGCGCCGCTTGATACGGCAAATGCGGCTGACATGGCTGAGGCCTGCAAAAAGGGCATACGGGATGAAGCCTGGGAAGCCATCGGCTTCGCCGGCCTCCTTCGGCTGGATGCAAAAACCTATGAGGACACCGGAATCGCCATCGGCCCCGCTTTCGTGGGGAAGGGATATGGCAAACAGGTGTTAAACGCTCTGGCAGAGTATTGTTTTGAAGAACTGGGGGCGGAGCGGCTGATCTGCTCCTGCCGGTCCGCCAATGCGGCCTCCCGGGCCCTGCAGCTTTCCTGCGGGTTCCGATACACCCATTCGGAAGGCCGGACGGATCCCCGGAACGGAGAGGAGTACACTTGCGAATTCTATGAACGGCGCAGATCCCTTGGAGGTGCTGATGAAACTGACGGTGAAAAACATTGTCCCGAATCCTGATGGCCGGCTGATTGCGGTCAGCGACATCCACGGCTATGGGCGCTATCTGGAGGGATTGCTCAGGAAGCTTTCCTTTTCCAGGAAGGACACCCTGATCGTGGTGGGAGACGTGATAGAAAAAGGGCCGGAGAGCCTGAAAACCGTGCGCCTTCTGCAAAATCTGCAAAAAGAAGGGTACGATGTCCATACTTCCATGGGAAATGTGGATTATGGCCGGATCCGGCATCTGATGGATGACGCTCCCGGAGCGGGACAGAGGTTCCTGAACGTCACCCGGTGGATCGCCAAAGTCTGGAAAAAGGGATTGTTTTTGGACATGCTGGAAGAGCTGGGCATTGAAGGTGGGAGCCCAACTGAACGCCTTGATCCTGCCGGGAAGCGCCCTTTCCATGGAAGGGGCGGATTTTGAAGCCTATGACGATTATCCCATTTTCCGGGCACCCAGGGCCCAGGCGGCCAAGGAAGCTGGCGTGTTCCTGCAATATACGGATGCGGAGGTGGAGGTGCTGGAAACCCCGAAAGAGGGGCCGGGGGACATGGTGCATCTTCGGCACAGAAGCTCCGGCAGGGAATTCCTGGCTCCGGCGAGCTTCTTGTATCATCGGGACGGCAGGACCTATTGCGAGGATTATTCCGATGCGGAGCTGGAGGTGGCGGAAGGCGAGGAGCTGTCCCTGATCCTGGAGACTTCCGCAGGACGCATCGTGAAGAAAAAGGGAGTGCTCGGCTGGTATGAAAAAGATCATTTTCATGGGCCGCAGCGAATGCGGCAAGACCACATTGACCCAGGCCATGAAGGGCCGGGAGATCACTTATCACAAGACGCAGTACGTCAATAATTTCGATGTGATCATCGATACGCCGGGAGAGTATCTGCAGACCCATACCCTGGGGCACGCTCTGGCCCTGTATACCTACGAAGCCCAGGTGGTGGGACTGCTTTTATCCGCCACGGAGCCCTTTTCCCTGTATCCGCCCTGCATCACCTGTATGTGCAACCGGGACGTCATCGGGATCGTGACCAAGATCGATGAGCGGGGGGCGGATCCGGAGCGCAGCGCCAGGTGGCTTCGTCTGGCGGGCTGCAAGACCATTTTTTTCGTGGACTCCAAGGCCGGGGAAGGGGTAGCGGACATTCTGGAGTATCTGCGGGAGCCCGGGGACGTGATGCCTTGGGAGGACACCCCAAAAACCACAGAAAAGCCCTCGAAAAACCACAAAAAATCACATTAATATGTTGACTCTTGTGGAATTTGGAGTTATAATACATTAAAAAGCAACAAAAAGTAGAAATTCAAAGCTTAAGTCATAAAGGAGGATATTTTTGAATGGCAAAAGAGTATGAATTGAAGCAACAGATTTGTGAGATCGGCAAACGCATCTACAACAGGAACATGGTGGCGGCCAATGACGGCAACATTTCCGTGAAGCTCAACGACCATGAATTCCTGTGCACCCCTACCGGCGTGTCCAAGGGCTTTATGACCCCGGAGTACATCTGCAAGGTGGATGAGAAGGGTAACGTGCTCCAGGCCAACAAAGGCTTCAAGCCCTCCAGCGAGATCAAGATGCACATGAGGGTCTACGAGAAGAGGCCGGACGTGGGAGCCGTGGTCCATGCCCATCCCACCTTTGCCACCGCTTTCGCCATTGCGGGCATTCCCCTGACCCAGCCCATCATGCCGGAAGCGGTCATCGCCCTGGGCTGCGTGCCCATTGCGGAGTACGGCACTCCCTCCACCATGGAGATTCCCGACAACGTGGAAAAATATCTTCCTTATTATGATGCGGTGCTGCTGGAGAGCCACGGGGCCCTGACCTGGTCCGTGGATCTGCTTTCCGCATATCACAAGATGGAATCCGTGGAATTCTATGCGGAATTGCTGTACAAGTCCAAGATGCTGGGCGGCCCCAAGGAGTTCGACAAGGCCACGGTGGAGCGTCTGTATGAGATCAGACGTCAGTTCGGCCTTCCCGGCAAGCATCCCGCCAATCTGTGCCTGAACAAGGACGGCAAGAACTGCCACAACTGCGGCGGCGGTGCCTGCACCGGTTCCGTGAATTCCGATCCCAAGAGCGCTTCTCCTGAATTGATCGCAGAGATCACCAAGCAGGTTCTGGCGCAGCTGGGCATGAAATAAGAAGCCTATGAAAATGGAAAAAGCAGAGGTTGCCCAAATCGTCAGTTCCGTACTGGAGCGTTACCGGGGGATGGCTGAGAACCGGGAAAAGGAAGCGCCGGAAAAAGAACTGCAGGAAAAGGAACTGCGAGGAAAAGAACTGCGGGAAAAGGAATCGGCGAAGAACCCGGAAACGGATCCGGGAACCCATCCGGGGGAAATCCCCGGCGGGCAGGCCGCCCGTGAAGTCGGCTCCGTGACTCTGGATTTTGCAGAGGCTCTGATGAAAAAAGTGGAAGACAAGGCCCGGGAGATGGGGATGCGGGTGGTCACCGCCGTGGCGGACGCCGCTGGCAGGCCCGTGGCGGTGCACTGTATGGACGGCGCTTACATGGGAAGCTATGACGTGGCCCTGAACAAGACCTTTACGGCCGTCGCCTTTCAGATGAGCACCGAGGAGCTGGGCAAGTTGAGCCAGCCCGGCGGCCCCCTGTACGGTATCCAGTTTACCAATCAGGGCAAGATCGTGATCTTCGGCGGCGGGGTGCCCCTGCGGCTGAACGGAAAGTTGATCGGGGCCTTCGGGGTCAGCGGCGGCAGCGCCGAACAGGACACTTACCTGGCCCATTTCGCAGAGGATGCGTTTTTGGAAATGACGGGGCAGAAATAGGACAGAAATGGAATTGCCGCCTGATCGGCGGCAGAATGCGAGGAAACATGAACGAGCAAATGGTGAATGATATTGTAAAAGAAGTGATCGCCAAGCTTCAGATTGCGGAAAGTCCTTCCGGCAAGCACGGCATCTTCACGGATATGAATGACGCCATTGCGGCGGCGAAGGCTTCCCAGGCCGTGATCCGGAACATGTCCATGGACCAGCGGGAGAAGATCGTCTCCAATATCCGGGAGATGACCAAACAGCAGGCGGAGACCCTGGCCCGCATGGGGGTTCAGGAGACCGGCATGGGCAACGTGGGGCACAAGATCCTGAAGCACATCCTGGTGGCGGAGAAGACGCCGGGCACGGAGGACATCACCACCACGGCCTGGTCCGGAGACCGGGGACTGACCCTGATCGAAATGGGGCCCTTCGGCGTGATCGGCGCCATCACTCCCTGCACCAATCCCAGTGAGACGGTGCTGTGCAATTCCATCGGCATGATCGCAGCGGGCAACACGGTGGTGTTCAACCCCCACCCCCAGGCCATCAAGACCACGATCTACGCCATCAATATGATCAATGAAGCTTCCCTGGCGGCGGGCGGCCCGGACAACGTGGCCTGCACCGTGGAAAATCCCACCCTGGCCACCAGCGACATTATGATGAAACACAAGGACATTCCCCTTCTGGTGGCCACCGGCGGTCCCGGCGTGGTGACGGCGGTGCTTTCCTCCGGCAAGAGGGGCATCGGCGCAGGGGCGGGCAACCCTCCGGCCCTGGTGGACGAGACGGCGGACGTGCGCAAGGCGGCCGGGGACATCGTCAATGGCTGTACTTTTGACAACAACCTCCCCTGCATTGCGGAGAAAGAGGTCGTGGCCGTGTCCTCCATCCTGGACGAGCTGATGCATTACATGGTGACGGAGCAGGGCTGCTATCTGGCTTCCAAGGAGGAGCAGGACAAACTGGTGGCGACGGTGCTGACCCCCAAGGGCCTGAACAGGAAATGCGTGGGCCGGGATGCCAAGACTTTGCTGGGCATGATCGGCGTGACGGTGCCCGACAATATCCGCTGCATCGTGTTTGAGGGAGAAAAAGAGCATCCCCTGATCTCCGAGGAACTGATGATGCCCATCCTGGGCGTGGTCCGGGCCAAGGATTTCGATGATGCGGTGGAGAAAGCGGTCTGGCTGGAGCATGGCAACCGCCATTCCGCCCATATTCATTCCAAGAACATTGACAACATCACCAAGTATGCCAAGGCCATCGACACCGCCATCCTGGTGAAAAACGGACCTTCCTATTCCGCCCTGGGCTTTGGGGGAGAGGGGTACTGCACTTTTACCATCGCCAGCAGGACCGGAGAGGGCCTGACCAGCGCCAAGAGCTTTACCAAGAGCAGAAGGTGCGTGATGACGGACAGCCTGTGCATCCGCTAAAAAATGTGTTGTTCAACGGATGCGGCATGTGATATATTTATAGAAAGGATAGAAGCGCAATGGATCTGAGCAATGTGAATGTAGAAGAAATTGTGAAGCAGGTCATCCTGAGCATGGAAAGCAAGGGCCAGACCTCCGGTGCAGGGACTTCCGGAACCGGGGCTTTTGCAGGCGGCGCAGGGGCTTCTGGCGCAGCGGGGAAGCAGATTCCCAAGACGGCCAGAGTGGCCATGCTGACGGCTTTGGAGCATTTCGACATCAAGGAGTTCCCCATCCCGGAGGTGGGAGACGATGACATGCTGGTGAAGGTGGAGGGCTGCGGCATCTGCGGCACCGACGCCCATGAATTCAAGAGAGATCCCTTCGGCCTGATCCCGGTGGCTTTGGGACATGAAGGCACCGGCGAGATCGTGAAGATGGGCAAAAACGTGAAGAAGGACAGCGCCGGGAAGGATTTACATATCGGCGACAAGGTGGTCACCTGCATGATCTTCAAGGACAACCCGGACATCACCATGTTCGACCTGAACAAGCAGAACGTGGGCGGCGCCGACGTATACGGACTCCTGCCGGACGATGACATTCATCTGAATGGCTGGTTTTCCGATTACATCTTTATCAGGGGCGGCTCCACCGTGTTCAATGTAAGCGACCTGGATCTGTATTCCCGGATTTTGATCGAGCCCTGTGCGGTGCTCATCCATGCGGTGGAACGGGCCAAGAGCACCGGCATCCTGCGGTTCAATTCCAGAGTGGTGGTGCAGGGCTGCGGCCCCATCGGCCTGATCTGTATCGCCATCCTGCGCACCATGGGAATCCAGAACATCATCGCCGTGGACGGGGAACAGAAGAGACTGGACTTCGCCAGGCAGCTGGGAGCCAGCGGCACGGTGAACTTCAAGGATTATAAAGGGATCGAAGCCCTGGCAGGGGGCGTGAAGGATGCTTTCGGCGGGTATCTCGCAGATTTCGCCTTCCAGTGCACCGGCTCTCCGGTGGCCCACGCCAACATCTACAAGTTCATCCGCAACGGCGGCGGCTTGTGCGAGCTGGGCTTCTTCATCAACGGCGGGGATGCCACCATCAATCCCCACTTCGATATCTGCTCCAAGGAAATCACCGTCGTGGGCAGTTGGGTATACACCCTGAGGGATTATGCCACCACTTTTGATTTCCTGAAGAGCGCCAAGCAGATCGGACTTCCCATCGAGAAGCTGATCACCCACACCTTCCCTCTGGACCAGATCAACGAGGGTCACAAGACCAATCTGGCCATGCAGGGACTGAAGATCGCCATCATCAACAAGTAACGGATGGAAGGAGCCGCAGTGAATCAAGCAGTAGGAATCCTGGAGGTGTACGGGCTGGTATGTGCCTTCATGGCGGCGGACGCCGGGTGCAAGGCGGCCAGCGTGACCCTGGAAAATTTTGATAAAAACAAGCCTGCCAATGCGGATTCCCTTCCCGTACCGCTGCTGGTGACCATTAAGTTTCGGGGAGGCGTGGCTGACGTGGAGGCGGCCATGGAAGCCGCCATGGAAATGGCAAAGAGCGTATCCGGTATCGTGCAGCATCACATCATTGCGAACCCTACCGAGGATACCTGTAAAATGTTAAAAATAAGCGGATTTGATAAACAGTGAACAAGGAGGATGTTACAATGGCAAAGGAAGCATTAGGAATGGTGGAAACCAGAGGACTCACCGCTGCGATCGAGGCGGCGGACGCAATGACCAAGGCGGCTGAGGTCACTCTCATCGGCACGGAGAAGATCGGTTCCGGACTGGTGACCGTCATGGTGAGAGGCGACGTGGGCGCTGTGAAGGCGGCCGTGGAAAGCGGTTCCGCAGCGGTCGGCAAGCTGGGCGAACTGGTGGCGGTGCACGTCATTCCCAGGCCCCATGCGGATGTGGAGAAGATCCTTCCCACGATCTGAGAGATTGAACGGGGTGGAAGCCGATATTTCGGGCCACCGGCAAAAAAGGAATTCAGGACCGCAGGGAAGAAGAGGACGTCGTGATGGGAAAATCCTATGGCTTTATTGAAATATCCGGCGTGGTGGCAGCAATGGACGCCCTGGATATCATGTGCAAAACTGCAGAAGTGGAGCTGGTCACCTGGGAGCGGAAGCTGGGCGGACGCCTGGTCACCCTGGTGGTCCAGGGGGAGGTGGCCGCAGTGAGGCAGGCGGTGGAGACGGCCTGCGCCCAGGCCATCAAGAAGCCCGTGGCCCATGGCGTCATTGCCAATCCTCATCCTGAAATTGTGAGACTGGCGCTCTTGAGCGCCAGCCGGTTCAGAAACGTGGAGGAACTGTGCCGGGATGCGCAGCAATAGGCAATCCAGATAGGAGGAGATCCGAATGGCGGAGAGAAAGTCAACTCCCAAAAAGGCGGTAACTGCGGCGAACCGGGTTCGCGCAGCGAAAGCGTCGGCAGACGGTACGGAAGCCCGTAAGGCGTCGGCCGATCATAAAGCAACTGATCAAAGTGAGCATATTACAGAGGAAAGCGCTGTAAAGAAGGAGGAAAAAAGAATGTCACAGGAAGCATTAGGAATGGTGGAAACCAGAGGACTGGTAGCGGCGATCGAGGCGGCGGATGCCATGTGCAAGTCCGCTAACGTCACCCTCATCGGCACGGAGAAGATCGGTTCCGGGCTGGTGACCGTCATGGTGCGCGGAGATGTAGGCGCCGTGAAGTCGTCCGTGGAAAGCGGAGCCGCCGCAGCCGGCAAGCTGGGCGAGCTGATCGCAACCCACGTCATCCCCAGGCCCCACAACGACGTGGAAATGATTCTGCCCCATATCAAAGAGTGAGACATCCGGGAACAAAGCGGCCGGAAACTAGGAATTCTGGAGCAAGGCGGCCGGAAGCAGGGCGCAGGAGCATGAGGAGTGCCGGGACTGCGGTCACCGGGTCTTGAAGAAAGGGACGCCCGTTGGGGCGGCCCTTCCCTGTCAGGGCCGGTAAAGTGCGGAGACAGACAAGGAAACGGGTGACGGAATGGAAAGCAGAGACATCGAATTTATCACGAAGGCAGTCATCGCTGCCATGGAAAAACAAAATGAAAGAGGGAGCGGCTACGTGGTGCCGGTGGGAGTGTCCGCCAGGCACGTGCATCTGACCCAGGAGCACGTGGAGGCCCTTTTCGGAGAAGGCTATCATTTGACGAAAAAGAAAGATCTGATGGGCGGCCAGTTCGCTTCCAACGAAATGGTGACGCTGGTGGGGATCAAGCTGCGGGCCATTGAGAACGTGCGGGTGCTGGGACCGGTGAGGAAGGCTTCCCAGGTGGAGGTTTCCGCCACGGACGCTATCAAGCTGGGCATCAAGGTGCCGGTGCGGGAATCCGGCAACATCGCCGGGAGCGCCCCCATCGCCATTGTGGGCCCCAAGGGAGCCCTTTATCTGAAGGAAGGCTGTATCGTGGCCATGCGTCACATTCATATGTCGCCGGAAGAGGCCAGAGAAGCCGGAGTCCATGACGGAGACATCGTTTCCGTAAAGGCGGACAACGAAAGGGGCACGGTGTTCAACCAGGTGAAGATCCGGGTGGATCCTTCCTTTACGCTGGAGATGCACATCGACACGGACGAGGCCAACGCCAGCGGGATCGCCACGGGCGACACGGTAACCATCATAAAATAGAAACCCATATCCAACGGGACCGGAGATCGAAGGGAAGCAGAGATCAGCGGAACCAGAGATCAAACAGAAGTGGAGATCAAGGGGAACCGGAGAACAAACGTAACCGGAGATCGAACAGGGACAAAGAAGGAAGTATCGGATATGTTAGTGGGAAAAGTAGTAGGCAGCATTGTGTCCACCCGCAAGTGTGAGAATCTGATCGGCAACAAGTTCATGATCGTAGAACCGGTTTCCAGCATGAAGGGAGAGGCGGGCTCTTTTGTCGCCATCGATCCCATCGGGGCTGGAATCGGAGAGTATGTGCTGGTGGCCTGCGGAAGTGCGGCCAGGATCGGCTGCGGCATGGATCAGTCCCCGGTGGATGCGGCCATCGTGGGTATCATTGATGATCCTTCGGGTCTGGAATAAGGCAGGGATATAAAGATGACAGCGGAAGAATTGAGCGGAATCGTCAGGGAAGCGGGCGTCGTCGGAGCGGGCGGGGCGGGCTTCCCGACTTATATGAAAATAGATAAACGGGCCAACACGATTCTCTTGAATTGTGCGGAATGCGAGCCTCTGCTTCGTCTGCACAGGCAGCTTTTGCGGGATCATGCGCAAGAGATCGTCAGGACCTTCGCCATGATTGCGGACACGCTGGAGGCGGAGGAGGCCGTCATCGGAGTCAAGGAAAAATACAGGAGTACCGTCGCAGCCCTGCAGCAATGGGTTCCCGCCTATCCAAAGGTCAGGATCCAGCTTCTTCCCGGGGCTTATCCCATGGGAGACGAGGTGGTGCTGATCTATGAGGCCACGGGCCGGGTGATTTCCCCGGGAGGGCTTCCCATCGAGGCGGGAGTGGCCGTTTTCAACGTGGAAACCGTTTACAATATCTATCAGGCGCTGGAAAACTCCCAGCCGGTTCTGGACAAGGTGGTATCCGTGGTGGGAGAGGTGCATCGTCCGGTGACGGTGCGGGTTCCCCTGGGAACTTCCCTGGAAGAAGTGGTGGCTATGGCCGGAGGGGAGACGATCCCGGAGCAGGTCTACCTGGTGGGCGGCCCCATGATGGGCCATATCGGCAGCTCGGCGGATCCGGTGACCAAGACTACCAACGCCGTGCTGGTGCTTCCGGAGGATCACGTCATTATCCAGCGGAAGAGGATGCCTGCCTCCATCGGCATGAAGCGTGCGGCGTCCTCCTGTTGTCAGTGCGAGACCTGCACGGATCTTTGTCCCAGGCACAACCTGGGGCACCCCATCGAGCCCCATCGTTTCATGCGGGCCATGAGCAACCATGATTACGGGGACCTGGACGCCTTCTTGAATCTGTTTTTCTGCAGCAGCTGCGGGCTCTGCGAGATGTTTTCCTGCCCCCAGGGACTTTCCCCCAGAAGCCTTATCGCCGACTGCAAGGAGGGCTTGCGCAAGGCTGGCATCAAGGCTCCCAAGGGAGTGGTTCCTGCTCCCGTAAAGGAGTCCAGGGAATACCGCAAGGTGCCGGAAAACCGTCTGGAGGCCAGGCTGGGCCTGACCAAGTATGAGACGGAGGCCCCTCTGGATAATCAGGTGAGATCCGTTCCCAGGGTAAGGGAACTGCTTTCCCAACACATCGGGGCTCCGGCGGTCTGCGCCGTGAAAAAAGGCGACAGCGTCGTCCGGGGACAGGTGATCGCAGAAGCGGCGGCGGGCTTAAGCGTCCCGGTGCATGCCTCCATCTGCGGCACCGTGACGGAAGTGACGGACAAATATGTGGAGATTACGGCGGCGAAAAGCGGCGGAGGTTCTGACATATGGCAAAAGCAATAGGAATGATTGAATTTAAGACGGTTTCCGCAGGAGTCACTGCGGCGGACAGGATGGTGAAGACGGCTTCCGTGGAGCTTCTGGAGGCCCAGGTGGTCTGTCCCGGCAAATACATCGCCCTGATCGCAGGGGAGTTGAGCGCCGTGAGAAGTGCGGTGGATGCGGCCCAGGCCATCAACGAGGAGCAATTCATTGACAGCTTCGTGCTGGGCAACCCCCATGAAAGCATTTTTCCGGCTATTTACGGCACCACCCACGTGGAAAACGTCAGCGCCCTGGGAGTCCTGGAGACCTTCGATGCGGCCTCCATCATCGTGGCGGCGGATGAAGCGGCCAAGACGGCCATCGTGGATCTCATCGAACTGCGAATCGCCAAGGGAATGTGCGGCAAATCCTACCTTTACCTGACCGGCGAAGTGGCTGCGGTGGAGGCTTCTATCGAGAGGGCCAAGGCTGCGGTGGCGCCGAAGGGCATGTACCTGGACAGCACGGTGATCGCCCATCCGGACGCCCAGATCTGCAAGGCGATCCTGTAAGCGGCTCTGCGGTCAGCTGCGGCGAATTCAGGAACCTATGATGGGTTCTGGCTTCCATGTCGGGAAAATCTGCGGAAGAAACTTGTGGCGGCTCTCGGCCGCCTGTGGTACTTCGTAACCCTACGTATGATATATGACAGGAAAGAGAGAAAGCTTATGTTGGCTCTTGAGAGACGAAACCTGATATTGGAAAAGCTTCAGGAAGAAAAACGGGTGGTGGTCAGTGAACTGAGCGCCCGTTTCGGTGTGTCTGAGGAGACCATCCGCCGGGACCTGGAGAAGCTGGAGAGGGACGGCCTGGCCACCAAGAGCTATGGCGGGGCGGTGCTGAACGAGAGCACCACCATCGACATGCCCTTCAACGTGCGGAAAAAAGCCAACGTGACCGGCAAGCAGAGGATTGCGGAGCTGGTGGCGGATCTCGTCCATGACGGGGATCATATCATACTGGACGCCAGTTCCACGGCGGTGTTCATCGCCAGGGCCCTCAAAAGCAAGGAGAATCTGACGGTCATCACCAATTCCATCGAAATCATCATCGAACTTTCCGACGTGTCGGACTGGAACATCATTTGCTCCGGCGGAAGTCTCAAGGAAGGTTACCTGGCCCTGGTGGGGCCCAGGACGGCGGAGGGCTTTGGCAGCTTCAATGCGGACAAGGCCATATTGTCCTGCAAGGGCATCGATATCGTCAAGGGGATCACGGACGGCAACGAAATGTTTTCCCAGGCCAAACAGGTCATGATGCAGTCCGCCAGGGAGACCATTCTGGCCGTGGACAGCACCAAGTTTGACCGAATCGCCTTTGCCAGACTCTGCGAGGTGGGGGCGGTGGACGTCCTGGTCACGGACAGGAAGCCGGACGACAAGTGGATGGCTTTCCTGCAGCAAGGCGGGGTGGAGTGCGTGTATCCCGAGGAATAAGGGCTTGAAAGACGGTTTTGCAAAAATCTCTTGACAAACAGGCTCCATATGCACTAGAATCATTCTACAATCCCTGTATGAGGGCGATACCGCCGGGTCTTCGGTCCCTTTTTTGGGTCGGAAGGCCTTTTTCGTGCATAAAAGTACCTGAAGCGTAAATACATTAGAAAAGGAGATCGCATTATGGCAGACAAGAAAATGGTAGAGGCCATCACCTCCATGGAAACGGACTTCGCCCAATGGTATACCGACGTGGTCCTGAAGGCGGAGCTGATCGACTACACCAGCGTCAAGGGCTGCATGGTCATCAAGCCTGCGGGCTATGCCATCTGGGAGCTGATCCAGAAGCAGCTGGATGAACGGTTTAAAAAAGTGGGCGTGGAGAACGTGTACCTTCCCATGTTTATCCCGGAATCCCTGCTGCAGAAGGAAAAGGATCATGTGGAGGGGTTCGCCCCGGAGGTGGCCTGGGTCACCCACGGCGGGCTGGCACCCCTGCAGGAGAGGCTTTGCGTGAGGCCTACTTCCGAGACCCTGTTTTGCGATTTTTATAAAAATGACATTCATTCTTACCGGGACCTGCCCAAGGTGTACAATCAGTGGTGTTCCGTGGTCCGCTGGGAAAAGGAGACCCGTCCTTTCCTGCGTTCCAGGGAGTTCCTCTGGCAGGAAGGGCACACCGCCCATGCCACGGCGGAAGAGGCCCAGGAGCGGACCATCCAGATGCTGAACGTGTATGCGGATTTCTGCGAGGAAGTGCTGGCCATCCCGGTGATCCGGGGCCAGAAGACCGACAAGGAGAAGTTTGCGGGGGCCGTGTCCACCTACACCATAGAGGCGCTGATGCATGACGGCAAGGCTCTGCAGTCCGGCACCAGTCACAACTTCGGCGACGGCTTCGCCAAAGCTTTCGGAATCCAGTTTGCGGATAAGGACAATACTTTGAAATACGTGCATCAGACTTCCTGGGGCATGACCACCCGCCTGATCGGCGCCATCATCATGGTGCACGGCGACAACGAGGGCCTGGTGCTGCCTCCCAGGGTGGCGCCCGTCCAGGTCTGCATCGTTCCCATCCAGCAGAAAAAGGAAGGGGTGCTGCAGAAAGCCTATGAGCTGCGGGATCGCCTGCAGGGGGACTACCGGGTGAAGGTGGATGATTCCGACAAGAGCCCGGGTTGGAAGTTCTCCGAGGCGGAAATGAGAGGCTACCCCATCCGCATAGAGATCGGCCCCAAGGATCTGGAGGCGGGCAAGTGCGTGATCTGCCGCCGGGACACCCGGGAGAAGTTGGAGGTGGCCCTGGAAGAGCTGGAAGGCAAAGTGGGTGAAGTGCTGGAGACCATGCAGAAAGAGATGCTGGAGCGTGCCAGAGCCCACAGGGATTCCCATACCTATACGGCGGCCAACATGGAGGAGCTGGAGCGGATCTTTGCGGAGAAAACCGGCTTCGTAAAGGCCATGTGGTGCGGAGATCAGGCCTGCGAGGATGTCATTAAAGAGAAGCTTTCCGTGACCAGCCGCTGCATGCCTTTTGCCCAGGAGAGGATCGGGGAGACCTGCGTCTGCTGCGGCAAGCCTGCGAAGAAGATGGTTTACTGGGGGAAGGCCTATTAAAGGAATTTATGAAACGAATATGGAAAGGAGACCGGCGATGAAGCAGAACAGGGATTTGATTCAAGGTCCTATCGCCCGGTCTCTTTTTTTGTTCGCCCTTCCCATGCTCCTGGGGAATCTGTTCCAGCAGTTTTATAACATGGCGGACTCCATGATCGTGGGCCGTTTCGTGGGGGAAAACGCCCTGGCGGCGGTGGGGGCCTCATATGCCCTGACCACGGTGTTCATTTCCATCGCCGTGGGCGGCGGCATCGGGGCCGGCGTTCTGACTAGCCGTTACCTGGGAGCCGAGGATTATCCCAATCTCCGGCTTTCCGTCAGCACCTCCCTGATCGCCTTCCTGGTTATCAGCGTCCTGTTGGGGGCGGCGGGGTGGTTTCTGGGCCCGGCCATATTGAGGGCCTTAAACACGCCTGCGGCCGTGCAGGATCAGGCGGCGGAGTATCTGCGGATTTACTTCTGCGGCCTGCCTTTTTTGTTCATGTACAATGTCTTGAGCGCCGTCTTCAACGCTCTGGGAAAATCCCGCATCCCCCTTTATTTCCTGATTTTTTCCTCTCTGTTGAACGTGGGACTGGATCTGTATATGGTGCGCATCCTGAATCTGGCCGTGGCGGGGGTGGCCCTGGCCACGGTGGCCGCCCAGGGGATCTCCGCCGTTTTATCCTTCCTGGTGCTGCTTCATTTTTTGAAGGGATATCGCAACCCGCCCTCTCGGCTGTTTTCTTGGGATTGTTTTGGCCGGATGCTTCGGATCGCCATCCCTTCCGTCCTGCAGCAGTCCATCGTGTCCATCGGCATGATGTTGGTGCAGTCCGTGGTCAACGGCTTCGGGGAGGCCGCACTGGCGGGATTTTCGGCGGCTATGCGGATCGAGAGCATCTGCATCGTGCCCCTTTCCGCCATGGGAAATGCGGTGTCCACCTTCACGGCCCAGAATCTGGGAGCCGGTCAGGCGGATCGGGCGGAGAAGGGCTATCGGGTCAGCTATGGGATCCTGTTGGCCTTTTCCCTGGTTCTGATGGCGGCGCTGGAATTTTTTCACACGCCCATCATCAAAAGCTTTCTGGGGGAGGACATTTCTCCGGAAGCGCTTCGGACGGGGGTCAGCTACCTCCGCTTCGTGGGATTTTTCTTCCTTTTCCTGGGCTTGAAAATGGTCACGGACGGGGTCCTTCGAGGGGCCGGGGACATGAAGATATTCACGCTGGCCAATCTGGTGAACCTGTCGATCCGGGTGGGATTTTCCCATCTGTTCGCTCCCCTGATGGGAATTCAGGCGGTCTGGATCGCCGTGCCCATTGGCTGGGCGGCCAATTACGGAATTTCTTTTGTCCGTTATCGAACAGGACGCTGGAAAGAAACAAAAATATAAGGTAGGCTTTGACAAGCCAACATGCAGGGTATATAATGTTGCTGTCGAAATCATGCACTGCGGAAGAGGATATGGGGCAATCCCGCAACATGCAGGGGTATAAGTTTGAAAGAAAACTTTCAAACTATTTATTGGGGCAGTAACGCAGGCGAGCCCGTGTTATGCAGGGGTGTAAAAATGAGGTTCGTGAGAAAAAAGCTTTGGATTGCGTGGATCATCATATTGGGCATCACGGCGGGAACGCTGGCGGGCGGCGGACGAACCGTGTTCGCCGGGGAAGCCGGAAGCACAGGAGCCGAGGCTGCCGGGGGTGCTGGAACCGCCGAAGCCGGGTCCGCCGGAGGAACCGAAAACGCATCAGCCGGAAAAGCTGAAAGCATTGGGACCGAGACTGCCGGAGAAGCCGGAAGCACCGGCACCGAGACCGCCGGGAAGGCCGGAAGCGCCGGAACGGAGTCCGTCTTCACCCAGGAAGAGAGGGATTTCATCGCCTCCCTGGGAACCTTGAAGGTGGGATACGTGCAGGACCGGGTGCCGGTCTCCTACCGGGATGGGAAAACCGGGGAACTGGGAGGGATCTCCCGGGAGATCTTCGACCGGATCGGAGAGATCAGCGGCCTGCAGTTTGATTATGTGGAACTGCCCTACGGTTCCGTCACCTATGACTATCTCTGGGAGCAGGGCTTCGATCTGATCACCGGCGTGGAATACAACGAGGAGAACCTCCATGCCAGGGGAATCCTGATGAGCCAGCCTTATTTGAAGAGCAAAAAAGTGGTGGTGGGCCGCAGCGACCTGTCTTTCCGCAGGGATGCGGAGCTGTCCGTGGCGGTGGCCCTGGGTTCCCAAACCTTCAAGAGGGTGATCCAGAACCGCTATCCCAATTTCGTCTGCCTGGATTACGAGACGCTGGATGAATGTTTTGAGGCGGTGCGGAACGGCGAGGCGGACATTTTGATGTACAATCAGTACATCGTGGAATATCTGCTTTCCCGCCCCCGCTATGAGAATCTCCACGTGCTCCCCATCGAGAGCGTGGCGGATGAACTGTGCTTTTCCGCAGTGACTCCCTTGGGAATGGAGGATGAAGAGCGCTGGAACCAGAGCGAAGCGGTGATAAGCATTATCAACAAGGCCATCGATCAGATTACGGAGGATCAGATCTCCAACATCGTGATCAAGGTCACCATGGAAGAACGCTATCAATATCGGCTTTCCGATTTCCTATATCGTTATCGCTACAGCATTACGCTGCTGACGCTGTCGCTCTGCATCCTGTTGGTGATGATCGGCGTGATCATGAACGTGATCCTGAAGTCGGCGAAGGTGAAGGCGGAGTCCAAGGCCCAGAGGGACTTCCTGTCGGCTATGAGCCATGAGATCCGGACCCCCTTGAACGGCATGATGGGGCTGAACTACCTGATGATGCAGAACCTGGGGGAGAAGGACAAGCTTTCCGTTTACCTGCAGCAATCCACCACCACGGCCAAATATCTCCTGACCCTGGTGAACGACGTGCTGGACATGTCCGAGCTCCATCATAAAAGGCTTTCCCTGAAAAAAAAGGAGATTTCCTTCCGCCTGGTGGTGTCCACGGTGGAGGCCCTGGCCCGGAGGTGGATGGAGGAAAAAGGGATTGCGTTCCAGACGGACATCCGGATCCCGTATCCGGGGCTGATCGGGGACGAGGGCAGGCTGGAACAGGTATTCATGAACATTCTGGACAACGCCTGGAAATTTACGCCGACGGGCGGCAGCGTCACCATGAAGGTGGAGCAGGAGCTGGCGGAGGACGGGGACGTGATCTCCAGGGTGTCGGTTGCCGATACGGGCTGCGGCATGAGCCAGGAATTCCAGGAAAAAATATTCCAGTCCTTTACCCAGGAGAGGGACACGGTCTCCCGGGGCAACCAGGGCACCGGCCTGGGCATGGCCATCAGCTATCACCTGATCCAACAGATGGACGGAGATTTGTCGGTGGAGAGCGTACCCGGGAAGGGAAGCACCTTTACTTTCTATTTTAAAACCCAGGCGGCGGAAGAGCCCCGGACGGAATACGATCCTTTCCAGGAAGAGACGGGAGAGGGAAAAAAGTGCGTGTTGATCGCAGAGGACAATGAACTGAATGCGGAAATCCTGCAGGAAATGTTGGAGGAAAAAGGTTATCGGGTCATTTTGGCGGCGGACGGGCAAAAGGCTGTGGAAATATTCCGGAATTCCGGAGAGGGAGAGATCGAAGTGATCCTGATGGATCTGATGATGCCGGTGATGAGCGGTCATGAGGCCGCAAAGGCCATCCGGAAGCTGCCCAGGGCGGATGCCGGGAAGGTGAAGATCGTGGCCTGTTCCGCCAACAGTCTGGAGGAAGACCGGCAGAAGGCGAAGGAAAGTGGAATGGACGATTTCCTGGCCAAACCCGTGGAGGTGGATCAATTATTCGCCGTGCTGGAGGGTAATTGAAAAATAAATGGAGAATCGTTCCGGAGGAATCTGGAAGAGGGCTCCGACAGGAATAAATTGCGGGCGAACCGTGGAACATAATCTTGAGAATAAACAAAATAGGATCAAAGAAAAGGAGCGTGAACATTATGGCAATCGTACATGTAACGGCGGATAATTTTGAGACGGAAGTGATGCAGTCGGACAAGACGGTATTGATCGACTTCTGGGCGGCCTGGTGCGGCCCCTGCAGGATGCTGGCCCCCGTGATCGACCAGCTGGCGGAGGAACTGGAGGACGTGAAGGTCTGCAAGGTGGACGTGGACAGCGAGCCCAATCTGGCCGCCAGGTTCAAAGTGATGTCCATTCCCACCCTGGTGGTGATGAAGGACGGCCAGACCGTGGACTCCAGCCTGGGAGTACAGAGCAAAGCAACGATTTTGAAGATGTTGGGAAAGTAGGTTCATGAATTATATCGTTTTCGATCTGGAGTGGAACCAGAGCAATGACGAAAAGCATGCGGTCAGCTCCCTGCCCTTTGAAGTGATAGAGATCGGCGCCGTGAAATACAGCGGGGAGAGGGAACAGATCGGAGAGTTCCACGAGCTCATCAGGCCCCAGGTGTACCGGGAAATGCATCATATCACCGGGAGACTGCTCCATATGAAGATCGAAGAGCTTCGATCCGGGGGCGCTTTTCCGGAGGTGATGGGGCGTTTCCTGGATTGGATCGGAGAAGAGGAGAAGCTGTTCTGCACCTGGGGAATGATGGATCTGACGGAGCTGCAGAGAAATATGAAATATTATGGAATGGAACCCCTAGCAAAGGGGCCGATTCCTTTTTTGGATGTGCAGAAACTCTACAGCATCGCCTACGAAGAGGATCGGAAGCAGCGCAGGAGTCTGGAGTACGTGATCGACGAACTGCAGATCCCCAAGGACATTCCTTTTCACAGGGCTTTCAGCGACGCCTATTACACCGGAAAGGTGCTGGCCCGGATTTACGATCCGAAGCTTTTCAAAAATCTTTCTTATGACGTCTATCATCCACCCACCAGTCGGGAGGGAGAGCTGAAGCTTCAGTTTGAAAACTATGTAAAATATATTTCCAGGGAATTTGACAGCAAGGAAGAGGCTTTTGCGGATCCGGAGGTGGTTTCCACCAAATGTTATCTCTGCCGCCGGAACCTGAAGAAGCTGGTGAAGTGGTTTTCCGCCAACGGGAGACAATATTATTGCACGGCCTATTGCGAAAAGCACGGTTATTTGAAGGGCAAGATCCGGGTCAGACAGACGGACGAAGGCAAGACCTATATTGTCAAGACGGTCAAGCTGATTCCGGAAGAGGAAGCGAAGGGAATCATTCGGCACGAGCAGCACGCCAGGGAGCTTCGCAGGCAGCACAGGGCCAGGAAGCGTCCCCGGCAGAGGACGCAGAAGACGGCGGAAGAATAACGGGGAGGAAGAAGCATCCTCTTGCCGTCCTTTTATCAGTCGAAATCCCGAAACCGGTTGGAACGTTGCCGTTGGGAATCCCGGGATTGGTTGGAGTGTTTGAGACGCTTCCGTCTGCTTCGGGCGCTTTTTATGGCGGCCTTGCGGCGCTTGCGCCTGCTTTCCGGTTCGGTCATGTAGGGAAGAGTGTCCCTTGGGGGTCTCTTGCGGCGGTGCCGGGCCGCCAGACGAGCCAGGAGCCTGCGCAGCAGGACCAGGAGAAGGGCCAGAAAGAGGAGGGAGGCCAGGACCAGGGCGGTCCAAAGCAGGACTTCCTTCAGATTGATCAGCACCACGTTGGATTTTTCTTCCTCTACGACGTCTGGAACGTCTCCGAATACATACCCTTCGCCGCCGTTTTCCACGAAATCCACGGAGGCCGTGCCTACCAACGTCCCTTGATAGGTATAGGTGAGCAGCGCCGCCTGATTTTCCTGATCCGTGTCATAGGAGAGCGTGGAAACCGTTTCGCTGAAATCCACAGTGGAGGGCAGCACCAGATAAGCGGAAGGGTTCAGCTGCAAAAGGGGTCTGGAACTTCCGAAAATATCATGATCGCTGTAGTAGGCGGCATCGGCATTGATGTTGTACCGGGTTTCCGACTGGGAAACGTTTACTTTCTCGAAATTACGGAAACCGTAATCGAAGAGGGCCACGGTGTCCTCGAACTGCCTGGGGGATTCATCCTTCAGGACTGCGCAGATCAGCTTCAGCCCGTCTTTTTCCGCACAGGAAACCAGGCAGTTGCGGGCCACGTCGGTGTAGCCCGTCTTGCTGCCCACCAGATATTCATAGGCCATGGACTGCCCCGGCAGAAGTCTGTTCTTGGAATTCTCGTAAATATCCTTGGGCTGGGTCTCCGTGGGAGGCAGATGCAGCCGGGAGGTGCGGGAGATCTTGCACAGGAGCTCGTTGTCAAAAAAGGCCCTGCCGATGGTGGCCAGGTCGAAGGCGGAGGTGTAGTGGTTCTCATCCGGAAGTCCGTTGGGATTGACGAAATGGGAATCCACGCAGCCGAGCTCTTTCGCCCGCTCGTTCATGACCTCACCGAAATCCTCCCAGGAGGTGCCGGTGACGTGTTCCGCCACGGCGAAGGCCACGTTGTTGGCGGAACTGATGAGGATGGCGTTCAGGGCCTGCTCCATGGTGATCTGGTTGCCCTCGTCCAGGGCAATGTAGCTGCTGTCCAGAGGGGTGTCGTAAACGGCGGCGTGGGACATGGTGACGGTTTCGTCCAGGGAACATCTCTCGGCGGCGATCAGGCAGGTCAGCAGCTTGGTGCAGCTGGCCGGATACTGGGCCTGGTGGATGTTCTTGGCATAGAGGATCACGCCGGTGCCGGCCTCCATCAGGATGGCGGACTCCGCCGTGACCACGGGCCCGGAAGGCCAGCCGGGGATTTCGTTGCTCTCTATGGGCAGGGACTGCTGATATTCGATCCGTTCTTCCAGACTCTGGGCCCGGGCCGGCAAAGCGGGGACGGTCCAGAGAAGACTGCAGGAAAGCAGAAGAGCGGCGTATTTATGATATTTATGAAAAAAGTGATTCCTGTTCATCGGATGGCCGAACCTTTCTTGGGGTGGAAATATTAAAATTATTATACCACGGGAGAGGTGGTATTTCCAGAGTCACTTTGCGAACGGGAGGAAGTCCCCTAAATTCAAATGCCGCCTGACCGGCGGCAGAATGCGAGGAAACATGCGTCTGAGAAATATCACGGGCTCCAAAGAAGTCATCGCTGAAAATGAATTCGTGGTGCCTGAGGAGGAGTGGAAGCCGGGCCATTGGCGGGAAATTTTTGGGAATGACCATCCCCTGCAGATCGAGGTGGGGATGGGAAAGGGCAAGTTCCTGCATACCATGGCGAAGTTGCATCCGGAGATCAATTTCGTGGGGATCGAGAAATATTCCAGCGTGTTGCTCCGGGCGGTGCAGAAGATGGAAAAAGAGCCACTGCCCAATCTGCGGTTCCTGCGCATGGAGGCGGAAGAGCTCACCAGGGCCTTCGGCCCGGGAGAGGTGGATCGGATCTACCTGAATTTTTCCGATCCTTGGCCCAAGGACCGTCATGCCAAGCGAAGGCTGCCTTCCAGGGAATTTCTGGCCAGGTATGACGTGATCTTGAAAAAGAACGGCAGGCTGGAGTTCAAGACGGACAACAGGGAGCTGTTCGAGTTCGCTTTGGGGGAACTGGAGCCTGCGGGATGGGAAGCGGAGTTCGTCACCTACGATCTTCATGGGGATGCGGATCTGATGGCGGGAAATGTGATGACGGAGTACGAAGAAAAGTTCTCCGCCCTGGGCAATCCCATCTGCAAGTATCAGATTTATAGGAAGTATTAGATTTACAGGAGGGCGTAAAGTTGAAAGAAAAGGGAGTTGGAAAGCTGCGGGAAGAGCTTGCCCAGGAGGGCTGGCGCATTTTGGGGAGTCTCGTGGGGGCGCTTCTCTATGCGGTGGGAGTCAATCTGTTCGTGGTGCCCTCCGGTCTGTACACGGCGGGAATCATGGGAATCTGTCAGGTGTTCCGAACGTTGATGGTGGATTATATGGGGCTGCCCTTTCAGAATTTTGACATCGCAGGCATTATCTATTATGTGATCAACATTCCCATCTTTTTCCTGGCGTTTGCCAGGGTGGGAAAGCGCTTTTTTGCCAAGACTCTGATCACGGTGACGGCCATGACGGTGTTCCTGGCGGCGGTGCCCATCCGGCCCGTGGTGACGGACACCATGGCGGCTTCCGTGGTGGGCGGGATCATTTCCGGCGTGGGCGTGGGGCTCCTGCTGCGGATGGGCTCTTCCGGAGGCGGGGCGGACGTGATCGGAGTGCTTCTCATCAAATGGAAGCAGGATTTCAGCGTGGGCAAGGTAAACCTGGGGATCAACCTGGTGCTCTACGGAGCCTGCCTGTTTCTGTTCCATGTGGAGACGGTGATCTATTCCGTGATCTATGCGGCAGTCTATTCGGTAGCCATTGACAAGGTGCATTCCCAGAACATCAACGTGGAAGTCAATATCATCACCAAGGCCGACACCCGGGAGATGGAGCAGGAGATCTTCGGCGAGCTGGGAAGGGGGATCACCAAGTGGAGCGCCCAGGGTGCTTATACCCATGATAATTCCCAGGTGCTCTACATCATGCTTTCCAAGTACGAGGTGAACCATCTGCGGACCATTGTGCACAAATATGATCCCTATGCCTTTATCGTGGAAAACGAGGGCGTCCGGGTGGAAGGCAACTATCTGAAGAAACTGTGACGTGCAGCAGAAAAAAACGATAGCAGAAAAAGAAATGGCAATGGAAAAAGAAACGACGGCAGAAAAAGAAATGGCAGCGGAAAAGAAATGATCGCAAAAGAAAAATGGCCATAGAAAGGTATATATAGAAAGGACGGCATCATGCGGAAGATCGAGACTCATTTTCATACTGCGGAAAGCAGTTCCTGCGGCCAGGTCCCTGCGGCGGAGGGTATCCGGATGTACCGGGAGGCCGGTTACGACGCAGTGGTGGTGACGGATCATTTTAACGGCGACACCCAGGGCAGAAACGGCAGCTGGGAAGAGAAGGTGGACAGGCTGCTGGCCGGTTATCGGGCGGCGCTTCGGGCCGGGGAGGAAAATGGCCTGAAGGTTTACCTGGGCATGGAGATCCGTTTCGAGGAAAATTATAACGATTATTTGGTATACGGGTTCGGCCCGAAGTTCCTTTATGCCCATCCCTGGATGTATTTTGAAGGAATAGAAAATTTTGCGAAGATCGCCCATGGGGAGGGGCTGTGCCTGCTCCAGGCCCATCCCTTCCGGGGGTGGTGTCTTTTCCCGAGGCCCCATCTCCTGGACGGGGTGGAGGGATTCAACGGGAATCCGGATCATGCTTCCCTCAATGAGAAGGCCCAGGCTTTCGCCAGAGAGCACGGGCTGATCTGGACCTCCGGTTCGGATTTTCACTGCGTCCATCATCTGGCCCGGGGCGGGATCGAGATGGAGACCCTGCCGAAGGACGAGAAGGAGTTGGGGGACCGCATTAAACGGGGAGAATTCCGGGTTCTGATACCGGATGAGGAAACGGGGAACTAAAGGAAAGGGAACTAAAGGAAAGGAACTGGAAATGCGGCGCCCTTATCTCCGGGAGCTGCGGAAAGGCTGGGTGATCGAAATGGCGCAAACAAATTGTGAAGCGTGCGTGAACTACGTGTATGACGAGGATTATGAGTGTTACAGCTGCCTGGTCAACCTGGACGAGGACGAGATGTACCGTTTTCTGACGGGAAGCAATGCGGCCTGTCCTTATTTTCGCCTGGACGATGAGTACGGGGTGGTGCGGAAGCAGATTTGAGGCAGAGCGTCCATCGAAGCCGGGAGAAAGGCAGAGACTGGCAGCGATTTCGTTTCCGCTTGTGCGGCTGTCCCTTCGTGACGAACAAAAAGAGCCTCCTGCCGCATTCCGGCATGAAAGGAAGCTCTTTTTTTGCGTTTATTCACATTGCTCTTAGCGTTATGTTGCTCTTAGTGTTACATTGCTCTTGGCGTTGTGTTGTTTTTAGTGCTGCGCTGTTCTTGGCGTTGTGTTGTTCTCATTTTTCCATGTCTTGATGCTTGTCCGCCAGCGCCGCCGCTATGAAGCCCTTGAAAAGAGGGTGAGGCCTGTTGGGCCTGCTCTTTAATTCCGGATGGGCCTGGGTGCCCACGAAGAAGGGGTGCTCCGTGATCTCGCACATTTCCACGATCCGCCCGTCCGGCGAGGTCCCGGAGAGCCGCATGCCATGCTGCTTGAGGGCGGCCCGGTAGTCGTTGTTCACTTCGTAGCGGTGCCTGTGTCTTTCATAAATCAGCTCCGTGCCGTACAATTCATAGGCCCTGGATTCCTTGTCCAGCACGCAGGGGTAGGAACCCAGCCGCAAGGTGCCGCCGATATCCTCCACGCCGTTTTGGTCCGGCATCAGAGCGATGACGGGATGGGTGGTGGAAGGGTTCAGCTCGATGCTGTGGGCATCGTTGTAGCCCACCACGTTCCGGGCATATTCCACGATGGCCAGCTGCATGCCCAGGCAGAGTCCCAGGTAAGGTACCCGATGCTCCCTGGCGTAGGTGATGGCCTGGATCTTGCCCTCGATGCCCCGGGAACCGAAGCCGCCGGGCACCAGGATGCCGTTTACGTCTCCCAGCAGTTCTTCCACGTTTTCCTCGGTGACGGTCTCCGAATCGATCCATTTGATATGTACCGTGGCATGGTTGCTGATGCCGCCGTGCTTCAGGGCCTCCACCACGCTGATGTAGGCGTCGTGCAGGGCCACGTATTTGCCCACCAGGGCCACGGTCACTTCGTCGGTGGGATGGCGCAGGGCTTCCACCATGGCCTTCCAGTCCGTCAGATCCGGCTCCGGGCAGTCCAGGTGCAGACATTTGCAGGCCACTTCCGCCAGGTGCTCTTTTTCCATGGCCAGGGGGGCTTCATAGAGATATTCCACGTCCAGGTTCTGCAGCACATGGTCGCTGGGCACGTTGCAGAACAGGGCGATCTTGTCCTTGATGCCCTGGTCCAGGGGATGCTCGCTGCGGCAGACGATGATGTCCGGCCAGATCCCCATGCCCTGGAGGTCCTTGACGCTGGCCTGGGTGGGCTTGGTCTTTAATTCCTGGGAGGCGTGAAGGTAGGGGATCAGGGTCACATGGATCAGGATGGCGTTCTCGTGCCCCACCTCGTGCTGGAACTGCCGGATGGATTCCAGGAAGGGCTGGCTCTCGATGTCGCCCACGGTGCCGCCCACCTCTATGATGGCGATGCGCATGTCCGGATCCGTGAAATTCCGGTAAAAGCGGCTTTTGATCTCGTTGGTGATATGGGGGATGACCTGCACCGTGCCGCCGCCGTAGTCTCCCCGCCGCTCCTTCTGGAGCACGGACCAGTAGACCTTGCCCGTGGTCACGTTGGAATTCTTGTCCAGACTTTCATCGATAAAGCGTTCATAATGTCCCAGATCCAGATCCGTCTCGGTCCCGTCGTCGGTCACGAACACCTCCCCGTGCTGGATGGGGTTCATGGTGCCGGGGTCGATGTTGATGTAAGGGTCGAATTTCTGCATGGTCACCTTGTATCCCCTGGCCTTCAAAAGCCGTCCCAGGGATGCGGCGGTGATGCCCTTTCCCAGTCCGGAAACCACTCCGCCCGTTACGAATACATATTTTACTGGCATAGCAGACCTCCTTGTATCGAATTTAACCAAAAAGAAGAACCGCCCTTTGCGATTCTTCTTCCTTGAAGATTCTGAAAAGTTTTTGCCCATGAATATCATAACAGAAGGGTTTTGTTTTGTAAAGGATTTTCTGAAGAGCTCTGAGAAAAAAATCAAGAAAGTAATGTTTAACTTTACTTGTATATTGGGGGAATTTATGCTATTCTATAATCCCTATGGAGCATTGTATTTCCTGAAATTGGGGTGGAATGCCATGCTCCCGTCACAGATAAAAAAGAGGAAAGGAGAATGTTTTATGAAACGAACCCTGTGTTGTTTGCTGACCATACTCGCCTTTGCGGCAAGCTTGTCAATGCTTGTCATTGCGGCGGGGACGGAGAATACAGGAGAGAAGACAGTGTCCGGCGGAGATGTCGGAGAATATGGGGCCGTTGTCTTTAAAGCCTTTAATGTGACAGAAGGCATGGCGTCAATCGGGGACGGCAGGCATGAAATGAGCGCTGGCACCCTTGAGGTGGGCATGGTGCCGCTTACGGAAGTGGGAACGCTTTCCGCAAAAGCGCCTGAAGCTCCCGAGATGAAGGGATGGACGTTCGCAGGCTGGTACACCGCACCTGTCAGATACGCCTTCTGGGGCGATGACACGGATACCGGGTACAGCACCACCGCACCGCTTCCTTTTGAATACGATTGCAATGGGAATCCGTATGATTTCCAGGAAAAGGATCCTGCGGCGACTCATACCCTGACGGGCTATTGGCGTTGGCTTTCCACGTTGGGAGAGGAAGGCAGGAAGGTCAACCCGGACGAGGAACCGATGAACGGCATAACCGTTTTATATGCCCTTTACCAGCCCGAGACGATCAATTACGTGTTGGATTACAAGGGTTGGGGAGGCCGCAAGGGAGCCATGAGCTGCGGTCGTCAGTACGGCACGCCTTTCGGCCAGGAGAACCTGGGCGAGGATGCCTGGGAAGGCTTCGTGTTTGACGGATGGTACGCTGAAGGCGGCGGCGAGAGGATGGAGTTTTATTCCATTCCGCAGGCCGACGTGCGCTATGTCGCTCACTGGCACAGTGAGGACGGAAGAGTCAACTGGGAGAACTATCAGGAAAAGGGTTATGTCCCGGTGACCTCGGTGGTGATGAAGGACGACAGCAATAATGCCAAGGATATCGGGGATATTCTGCAGCTTCACGCTGGCAGCGGCATAGGACAGACAATTTATGCCAAGGTGAATCCTTCGGACAGCGGAGTGACCAAGCTCGAGTGGGAGACCACGGATGCCGAGGTTGCCTCCGTTGAGGTCCTGGACGATGGATTGAGGGCGATTGTGAGGGCCGGCAGCAAGGAGGGCACCGCCATCGTCACTGTCAGATCCGCCGAAGGTTGTTATGACAGCGTCATCGTGGATACGCAGGGGCATGCGTGGGATGAAAGCGCCGTCGTTCAGTGGGGAAATTGCGCCAAACCCACCAAGATTCGTTATACTTGCGTATATTGCGGTAAGACTGAGATCCGGGAAAGTTACAAGAACCATCAGTATGCGTACCGCGAGGTTGCGGCCACTTGCACCCAGCCTCTTATCTGGGAACATTTCTGCAAGGTCTGCGGTTACGTGGACGAGGCGGGAAATATGACAAAAGGTCCTGCCAAGGGCCATAAGCTTCTGACCACCGTCGTCGTCGGCTGCGGAGGCACCGTGACTACCAGCACTTGCACCGAATGCGGTTGGACCCAGGTCAGCAATGACAATGTGGGAGTTCATAATTGGAGCAGCGTGGCTACCGTAGACGTGAGACCTACCTGCCATAGCGAAGGCAGTCAGTCCATCAAGTGCCTGGACTGCGGTATCAGTCAGGAGGGCAGCAGCCAGATGATTCCTGCGGATGCTTCCCTGCATGAATGGGGCGACTGGGTGGTGGATGTCGAAGCTACCGAGACTGTGGAAGGACAGAAGACCCGCACTTGTTCGGTCTGCGGCCAGGAGGAGTCCCGGATCATCCCTCCCACCAAGCTGGAGTTCGATGCGTCGGGGATCACGAGCGACGTGAAGACGTCCACGTCCGAAGAGGTGGCCGATCAGCAGGCCGAGGAAACCCTCAAAAACACTGTGGACAGCTTGCTGAAAAATGAAAATAGCAGCATGTTGGCGGATGATATTCTTAATGCGGCCATTCAAGAGAAGGAAATTTCCACGGAGGTTCGAGTGACCCCGGTGGCGGGCCCGGAGAATTCCGTCGAAGCTGGTTTGTTTACTGACATGATCGGCGATGCGGCCGTTATGTACATGGATATCGATATCTTTGTCATGGCTGACAATAAGAGCATCGGCCGTATTACCGAGACCGACAGGGCCATGACCTTCAATGTGGCGATTCCTTCCGGCGGACGTATTGTCCGTGTGCTGCGGGCGCATGAGGGCAAGGTCGAGGTCATTCCCAGCTGGGTGGAAGGCAATACCGTTTACTTTACCACGGATAAGTTTTCTACCTTTGCGGTCAGCGTCAGCAACGACATTGCCCTGGCGGAGGTGGAACCCGTTGCCGATCAGGTTTATACGGGATCTGCGATCACGCCTGATGTCAAGGTGACGGTGAATGGCAATGAGACGTTGGCAGCAGGGAAAGATTACACGCTTTCTTACAAAAACAATGTGGAAGTCGGCACGGCGACGATTGTCGTCACCGGTGCGGGCCTCTTCTCCGGAAACAGCAGGGAAGTGACCTTCAACATTGTGGAAAAAGAGGGAGAGAAGGCCCCTGAAACGCCTGTGGCCCCTGGAGAGAGCGAGGACCCTGGCAAGGAAGAGACCCCTGAAGCGCCCGTGGCCCCTGGAGAAAGCGAGGACACTGGCAAGGAAGAGACGCCTGAAACGCCCGTGGCCCCTGGAGAAAGCAAGGACCCTGGGAAGGAAGAGACTCCTGAAGCGCCTGTGGTTCCTGGAGAGAGCGAGGACACTGGTAAGGAAGAGACTCCTGAAACGCCTGTGGCTGAGCAAGGCGGTGTGACGCAGCCTGCAAAAGCCGCCACATCAAGTACTCCATGGAAGAGCGGGGTTCAGGTTGATTGGAATAAGGTTCTGCCTGCTTTGGAAGGAGCCAAAAAAGGTTCTAACGTGGATGTTAAAACGGGAACGGAGTTTAAGATTCCTGTCGAGGTGCAGAAACAGGTAGCCAAGGACAAGGTGACGCTGGCCTGCCAGGTGGACGGAACGGATATTACCATAACGTTGTCTTCTCGTGATGTGGCAAAAGTGAAGAAAGATATTGATTTGACGGTGTCCAATATCGCAAACATTCCTTCTGCTGCGGAACGCAAGGTGACGGATGCGGCTCTGTACAGCAGGGTGCTGAATATTGGGAAGAAGGAATTTTTCTCGCAGAAATTGAATATCCATATGGTATTGGGTGTTCAATATGCAGGAAAGCTTGCGGTCATGTACTCTTACGACGAGATTACGGGGACGATGCGGTATGAGGGCTCTTTCCGGGTTACGGACAATGGTCTGGCGATGTTCCCGCTGGAGCGCGGCGATGAATATGTGATCGTGGTGATGGATGGCAATGCCGTTGGTTTGACGGATGGCTACAGAGTGGTGGCTGGGGACACGCTTTCCAGGATAGCCGCCCGTAATGGCATTAGCCTGGCCGCTTTGTTGAGGGCCAATCCCCAGATTAAAAATGCCAACAGAATTTACGTGGGCGAAGTAATCAGGATTCCCGTAAAGTGAATCTTGCATTCCCTGTCAAGGGAAAATAAATCGTGAACTGCTCTGCTGACGATGACAGGCGGTATGCTTCCATGTTGGACGGCATACCGTCTGTTTTTTCCTGACCGGGCCTACTCGTTAAAAAGCGCATTGCACTCGTCCACGATATTTTCAACAATGCGCAGCTGCGCAGGGGTGAGCTTTTTCAGTTTGTCCGAGAGCAGCAGAAGGTCTTTATCAATAATCTCCCCCGTTAGTAAGTAGTCTGCGCTGACACCGAGGGCAGACGATATTTTCAGAAGGTTTTCCGGGCGCATGGCGCGTTTGCCGGATTCCGCATAGGAAACAAACTGCGGAGTCAGATCTCCTTTTTCGGCAAGCTCCTCCTGAGTCCAGCCGAACTTCTTCCGTCTCTCTGTAATGCGCTGGCCAACCACGACCAGCCATTTTTCGATTTCGTTCATGATATTTTCTCCTTCTTCCTTTGTTAAATTATATCCACAGAAAGAGAAAAAATTAATCGTGCATTGTTGATTTAGTTCCACAATACATGATATAATGAATAAAAAAAATCCCCATCCGCATTGGCCATGATGCGGATAAGGGGTTTGGATAATACAAATACAGTTGATATTTTCGCAGAGTTAGGCACTCTGTGTGGATAAATACGCACGAACCGAATGGTATTTTAGCATGAAATCCCTGCCTTTGCAATAGGTCAAATTAAAAATTTTGAGATTTATCGATGTATTTTAACGATAATTAAATTATTAGCCGTCAGATTCAGCCCCCGGAGGCAGCATCGGAAAGCGAAAAGAGGGCTATTCGCCGTCAAATAAGCCGTCAGGAAGGGGGCGGAGATTTGTTATAATTTATTTATAATTCATCATTTATATAAGGAGGAAACTTCATGGCAAGAAAAGGCGAGAATATTTACAAGAGAAAAGATGGCAGATGGGAAGCCCGCTATGTCAAGGGACATGAACTGTCCGGAAAGATAAAGTACGGATTTTGTTATGGGAAAACATATCGGGAGGCGAAAGAGAAGGTTACACAGGCCAAAGTGGCGAACCGATGCCAGACTTCAGTAAGGATAAGCTGTGACCGGAAGTGCCTTTCCATCTTTTGTGATGAATGGCTGGCTCTCCGGCGGGGTGAGGTAAAGGAATCTACCTATGTAAAGTACACCTTAATTCTTGAAAAACATGTGAAACCAAAACTGGGGAAATTTGTCCCGGCTGCTCTGCACACAAAGGTTATTGAGAATTTCAAATGGGAGCTCCTGGATGTGGATAACCTTTCCCCGAAAACGGTGAAAGATATCATGCTTGTGCTCCGTGCCGTCATCAGCCATGCCGCAAAACAGCTTCCCGGTCTGTTCCCAGTTCCGGAATTCCATTACCCCAAAATTGATCGGAAGGAAATGCGAGTTCTTTCTCCAAACGAACAGCAGCGGCTGATATCATATCTGCTGTCCGAATTGGATGACTGCCGGTTTGGGATTCTCCTGGCATTGCTGACAGGTATGCGCTTCGGCGAGCTGTGCGCATTGCGGTGGGAAAATGTATCCACACAGGACTATACAATTAAGATATGTGAAACAATGCAGAGATTAAGGAATACTGATACCAATGCCGAGACAAGAACAAGGATTTGGGTGGGGAATCCCAAGAGTGACACCTCTTACCGGATCATCCCTATGTCGGACAGTGTGGCCAGATTGTGCAGTAAAATGGGACGACAAAGCCCGTCCGCTTATATTTTGACCGGATCAAAGGAACCGATGGAGCCCAGGACGGTGCAGTATAGGCTGGAGAAGTTTGCCCGGGAATGCGGCCTGGAAGGAATTCATTTTCATACATTGCGGCATTCGTTTGCCACACGATGCATCGAGGTTGGCTTTGAACTGAAAAGTCTCAGTGAAATCCTTGGCCATGCCAACACATCTATCACGCTCGACCGGTATGTTCACTCTTCCTTGGATATGAAACGTGCCAACATGAATAAACTGCCGCTTCTTCATCTCTGAGTTATCGCCGTCAAAAATCGCCGTCATTATGGCAGCTTCCAGAGGGTGCCGCATCATGCGAACATGTGAATGACCCCTTTTTTGCGGAGTTTTCGCCCTTTTCATTCTCGGAATAATTTCTTTTTTTATAACAATTTCACAGAGTGCCTAACTCTGCGAAAGCGGGTTCCTGCTGTCAGAGAATGCGGGATATGGAAATAGTATCCCCATTATTGGCTGAGTTTTGCTATCAATTTGAAAAGTGGAGGGCGTCTCATGATTTTCAGGAAGGCGGGAAAGAGCTTCAACTGGCAAATTGCAGACATGCACTGCCATATCCTGCCCGGACTGGACGATGGCGCAAAAAACCTTTCGGAATCGATTTCCATGCTTCGTCTGGCCGTTTCCGAAGGAATCTCCGACATGGTCGTCACGCCCCACTTCCACTCCGGGAAATTTATGGCGCCGCCGGA
>CANQPH010000010.1 GCA_947625675.1 uncultured Acetatifactor sp. | reverse complement strand
TCGTCATCTCTCAAAAAGACCTTGGAAAAGAGGAAGAAATCCGATATTTGCCGGTTTACCTGACGCCTTTTTTGTGCGGATGAGGGAATGGTATTAGTGAATGGATGTAACGGTGGTTTGACCTTTTCTGAACCATCATTTGCGGAATCTTTTGCCGAACTTTAATTGCCAAACTATCAGTATAATTTTTTATATTTGACAAATTAATTGGAGAATCATATAATAATTATGCAGATATAACAAATTAACTGATAGAGATTGAAGCGGAAAATTATTAAAAAGGTAAACTATGAAAATAACTGGATATGAAAGTGAACAGATAATATTAAAGGAATTGGGAACTCGGATTAAGCAGTACCGAATATCGCTGAATTTCACTCAGGCGGAATTGGCAGACAGGTGTGGGATTTCTTCCAGTACGGAAGTGCGGATTGAGAATGGCGTAGATTCCCGGTTCTCAAGCTATATCAGGATTTTAAGTACTTTAGGGCTCCAGCAAAATTTGGATCTCCTGATCCCGGAACCGCAGCTGGATTTTAAGGCTTTGTTTGAGCAAAAGCCCGCCAGACAGAGGGTGCGGTCAAAAAAAGAAGATACAAAATTCGGCTGGGTCTGGGGAGAGGACAAATAAGTGGGATGAAGTGTGAAAAATAAGCTCGATAGCTTATTGTTTCACAAAACGAAGTTTCTTCGTTTAGCAATTTGTGCCGGAGCTTCACAAATTGCTTTGATGGCAGATGAGATGAAGTCTCATTTTGCCCTGATCGCATAAATGCTCCGGAATGGGGATTATTATGGATGTAAGAACAGTTAAAGTGAAGCTGTGGGATTCCACAATTGGTTATCTCCATGGACAAGAGAATGGCTTGATCGGTTTTCAATATGACAGGGACTTTATCAAAAGCGGTATAGAAGTCGCTCCTGTCACAATGCCTTTATCTGATTTGACATATTCTTTTCCCAGCCTGCCGGAAGGAACTTTCAGCGGTCTGCCTGGAATGCTTGCGGATTCTCTGCCTGACAAGTTCGGCAATATTGTGATCAAGAATTATTTGGAAAGCCGGGGCAGGTCCGGGGACGACCTGACTGTATTGGAAAAGCTGTGTTACACGGGGAAACGAGGAATGGGTGCCCTGGAATATGAACCGGCCGTGGATCTTGGAGTCCCTGGAGAAAGGGTTGATCTCGATGCGCTTACAAGGCTGGCCTCGGATATTTTATCCGAAAGGGAAAAGTGGCATATCCAGCATGACGAAAGTATGATTATGCAGTTAATGCAAGGAAGTTCTTCTGTTGGCGGTGCTAGGGCCAAGACCCTTATTGCCTGGAATCCGGAGACAGGTGAGATCCGTTCGGGACAGATCAATGCGGGGGAGGGATTTGAATATTGGTTGTTGAAGTTCGATGACATTTCCAACAATAAAGATAAGGATCAGGAGCCGGATGCGAAAGAGTATACGAAGATCGAATATGCGTATTATCTTATGGCGAAGGAGGCGGGGATCCAAATGAGCGAATGCCGGTTATATGAGGAAAACGGCAGGTCGCATTTTATGACGAAGCGGTTCGACCGCATGGGTTTAAAGGGGGAAAAGCTGCATATGCAGAGTTTGTGTGCGATGGCGCACATGGACTTTAATGCCCCAAGGGTATATTCCTATGAGGATGCTTTTCGGGTTATGAGGCGGTTGTCGCTTCCACACGGGGACTTTCTGCAGCTGTATAAAAGGATGATCTTTAATGAATATGCGAAAAATTATGACGATCATACAAAAAATATCACTTTTTTAATGGATAAAAAAGGAGTGTGGAGTTTGGCTCCGGCATATGATATGACTTTTTCGTACAACAAAAGCAGTATTTGGGTAAATGCACATCAAATGCTGATAAACGGAAAAGCGGATGGAATTACAAAAGAGGATTTCTTCAAAGTTGCCCAAAGAACGGGAATTAAGAAGTCAGAGGCAGAGCAGTGTGTCTTGCAGGTCAGGATTGCCCTTTCCAAGTGGGACAGTTTTGCAGAGAAGGCAGGTCTTTCTCCCAAAAATGAGGAAAGGATTCGGCGTTTTTTCCTCACGGAACAATAAAGATAAGGCGGCCAACCCCAGTGCAACTGCCGGTTGCGAAGATCCATGGAAGTTCCAAGTGCCGTTTGCTGGACAAAGCCACGGCGGTTTGTTATACTGATGACACAATGGACAAAGGGGGTATGGCTTGTGAGTCCGGGAACGAATATCAATCGGCTGCGGATGAAATGCGGGATGTCCCAGGATGCGCTGGCGGAGAAGCTGGGAGTGTCCAGGCAGTCCGTGTCCAAGTGGGAGACGGACGGGGCGGTTCCGGAATTGGAGAAGCTGGTGTGGCTGGCGGAGCTTTTCGGAGTGTCCTTGGATGAAATGGTGCGGGATATCCGCGATACGGATAAAGGGCAGAAAATGCAAGAGAAGTTCAAAAAGGTTTCCCAAAGAAGCGTTTCAAAAAGGATTTGCTCAAAAAACACAGATGGCTTGCAATCGTCGGAAGAAAATGATATATTTAACACCGGAAGAGATGGCGGAATCCACTGTATTTGTGGCATTTATGTTGAAGATGTTTCAGGAGGAAAATGAGCGGACGGAAATGAAGGTTTATCATATGAGCGATACGCTCTGCCTGGGAGCGGAGCTATCTTTGAATTATAAAAAGAACTGGGAATTGGCGGAGCCGTTTGTGCAGGCATTGGAGAAAAGCGAGGACTGCTTTTATGGACTTTATTTTGCTGCGAAGTTTATGGGAGAAGCCCTGGACAGATTCGGAATGGCGGATATGCAGACGGATTATGTCAAATGGGCTGCAGAGGGGGTCTTTGAATATGTGCGCAGGAAGGAATATCCCCAATGCTGCTGTCGATTGAAAGGGAACTATTATTTTGATGACCTGGCGTCCTGCCGCGAGTTGTTTGAGATCGACTGGGGCAGGGCCTCGGCGGAAGAACGCAGTAAGATCCGGCTATTCGAGATTGAACTTGACGCTGCCGACATTTCCCGCCATGACATGCGCCTCTTTGACCAGGCGTATGACGATTTGTATGAAAAAGACGATATCACAAATGTTATCTGCTTAGCGAGGCGCTATTTCTCAGGAGAAAAGACAGAACATCCTATCTGGGAAATCCTCAGTGACCAAAAGGCGGTGGCGGTTCGGGATCTGACGGAATATTTGCGGAGGAAGGCAAGATAGACAAAATAAGGGCGACTTGCCACCGCATCGGAGCCCGTTTTTGTCTATCTTGACTTCCTTTGTCTGCAAGCCATGGTTTCGCAATTGTCGGATTATATGATTCCAAGAAAAGGAGAGACTACTTATGATCAAATTATTAGAAGGCGGATATTATCTGGTGAACGGGACCGATCTGGTTCCGGATAACGGAGAGGCTGCCGCAGCCATTCAGAGCAAGACCGGACGGACGGTATCGAAGGAGGAAGCGGCGAAGGGAACCATCGCCTATGGCATCCTGGCGGCTCACAACACTTCCGGCAGCATGGAGAAATTGAAGCTCCGGTTTGACAAGCTCACCAGCCACGATATCACTTTCGTGGGCATCATCCAGACCGCCAGGGCTTCGGGCCTTACGAAATTCCCCATGCCCTACGTGCTGACCAACTGCCACAATTCCCTGTGCGCCGTGGGCGGCACCATCAACGAGGATGACCACATGTTTGGCTTAAGCTGCGCCAAGAAATACGGCGGCGTGTATGTGCCCCCTCATCAGGCGGTGATCCATCAGTATGCCCGGGAGATGCTGGCGGGCGGCGGCAAGATGATCCTGGGCAGCGATTCCCACACCAGGTACGGCGCCCTGGGCACCATGGCCGTGGGCGAGGGCGGCGGCGAACTGGTGAAGCAGCTTTTGAATCAGACCTATGACATCAATATGCCCGGGGTGGTGGGCATTTACCTGACGGGAGCTCCCGTGAAGGGCGTGGGTCCTCAGGACGTGGCCCTGGCCATCATCGGCGCCGTCTTCAAGAACGGTTTCGTGAAAAACAAAGTGATGGAGTTCGTGGGGCCCGGCGTATCCTCCCTGAGTGCGGACTTCCGGATCGGCGTGGACGTCATGACCACGGAGACCACCTGTCTGTCCTCCATTTGGAGAACGGATGAGCAGATCGAAGAGTTCTATGAGATCCACGGCAGAAAAGAGGACTATGAGGAATTGAATCCCGCTCCCGTGGCATACTATGACGGTCTGGTGGCGGTGGACTTGTCCGCCGTTCGGCCCATGATCGCCATGCCCTTCCACCCCAGCAACACCTACACCATCGAAGAACTGAACGCCAATCTGATGGATATTTTGGAGGAAACGGAGAAGCGGGCTCTGGTGAGCCTGGACGGTGCGGTGGACTTCCATCTGAAGGACAAGGTGCGGGACGGCAAATTCCATGTGGAGCAGGGCATCATCGCCGGATGCGCCGGTGGCGGCTTTGAAAATATTTGCGCCGCCGCCGATATCCTGAAGGGTCGGTACATCGGTTCCGATGCCTTTACCTTGAGCGTTTACCCGGCTTCTATGCCCATTTATATGGAACTGATCAAAAATGGCTGTGCCGCCGCAATTCTGGAGACCGGCGCAGTGCTGAAGACCGCTTTCTGCGGCCCTTGCTTCGGCGCAGGGGACACCCCGGCCAACAACGCTTTCAGCATCCGACATTCCACCAGGAATTTCCCGAACCGGGAAGGCAGTAAACTGCAGAACGGGCAGATTTCCTCCGTCGCCCTGATGGACGCCAGGTCCATCGCCGCCACGGCGGCCAACAAGGGCGTGCTGACCCCGGCCACGGAGTTTGACGGGGAGTTCGGCAAATATAAGTATCATTTTGACAGCAACATTTATAAAAACAGGGTATTCGATTCCAAGGGTGTGGCGGATCCGGACGTGGAGATCCAGCTGGGGCCCAACATCAAGGACTGGCCCGCCATGTGCGAGCTGCCGGAGAACCTGGTGCTCCGGGTGGTCAGCGAGATCCATGATCCCGTGACTACCACGGACGAGCTGATTCCTTCCGGTGAGACTTCCTCTTATCGCTCCAATCCCTTGGGGCTGGCGGAATTCACCCTGAGCCGCAAGGACCCCGCATATGTGGGACGGGCCAAGGAGATGCGGGCGGTGCAGGAGGCCGTCATGGCGGACGTGTGCCCCATTGAGGCCAATCCCAACCTGGATTTGGACAGTGTTTACAAGGCGATCCGCACCAAATATCCTGAGATGAGCCGGAAGAACACCGGCTTTGGTTCCACTATTTTTGCGGTGAAGCCGGGGGACGGCTCCGCCAGGGAACAGGCCGCTTCTTGTCAGAAGGTGCTGGGGGGCTGGGCCAACATCGCCCATGAATACGCCACCAAGCGTTATCGCTCTAATCTGATCAACTGGGGCATGCTGCCCTTCTTGATCGAAGAAGGGGAGCTTCCCTTCAAAAATCTGGATTTCCTGTTTATTCCCGGCATCAAGCAGGCCGTGGAGCAGAGGAAGGAGACGATCTGCGCTTATGTGATCAAGGACGGCGGCTTGAAGGAGTTTTCCCTGAGGCTGGGCGAACTGACGGACGAGGAACGCCAGATCATCCTGAAGGGATGCCTGATTAACTATAACCGTGTGAATTGACGGAGGGAAAAAATTGGAACTGAATGACAAAATGGCGGAGAACCCCATGCTGGTGGGGGCCATCGAATTGATGAAGGCGGATCCGTCTCCGGAACATAAGAACATGTTTGTAAATGAAATGATGAAGGCAAAACTCCTGACTCCGGCGGTCATTGAACCCATGCCGGAGCCGGATGAGAACGGGGAGCGGAAGCTGACCAGGGAGAACGAGGTGCGCTTCCCGATTCTGACGGCGGGAAATGGGAAGAAATATTTCATGGCCTTTTCCGACCGGCGGGAAGCGGAGAAATGGAACGGGGGAAAAGAGACCCCTCTGGCGGACGCTGTTACCGTGACCATCACCATGGAAGAGATCATGCTCATGTGCCTGCGCAGGAAGGGAGAGACGGCGGACGGCTGCGTTATTAACCCTTATGGCGGCAATATCCTGGTGCCCAGGGAAATGATGGAGCAGGTCATGGCGCAGCGCTTTGTGAGCGGTATAAAGAAGGTTCCTTCGGGTGCGGGGATGGCGCCCGCCGGTAGGACGCCAGCGGGGACGGACAAAGTCCCTTCGGGTTTCGGGACGGTGCCGCCAACCGCAGAAAGGAAACCGGAGGAAAAGTAAGAAGATTGAATAATTCCTCCATTTCTGGCAAGAATAAACGTAGTAAAGAACAAGGCGGGGAGAATTTTCCCGCAGTACTGCGCTATCAGGCAGGAATGGAGGAAAAAATGAGAAATAACAGGAAGAACAATGTCCGTAAGGAAAGAGTCATTATGCTGGCATCGTCAGCCCTGGTGATGGCCGCCCTGACCATGACGGGAGTTTACATGAGAAATCAGTCCGCCCAGGAACAGGAAGACGGCTATTCCATTGATTTCAGTGAGTTGGATAACGAACTGGGGGAACTGGCCCAGGGAGGCCTGGAGCAGGAAAATCAGAATCCGGGAAATCCGGCCCAGGGAGGTTTGGCTCAGGAAAACGGAACCGGAGGGAAGACGGATCTGCCGGGGCTTTTGAATCAGGCGGCCCTGGAGAATCCGGGAGAGGACGATCTGGATTACGATCCCATGTCCGAAGTGGATTCCAATAAGATTGAGATCCCCGGGTTGACCGATCAGGAAGCCCTGCAGGACGGCTTGGCGGATCTGGAGAATCTGCCGGACGAGGACAGAGCCGCCCTGGAAGAGGAAAAAGGGATTTCGTCTCCGGCGGAGGCCCAAAACGCCGGAGCGGAGGGTGATACTGCAAAAAATGAGGCCGATTCGGCGATGGGTGCAGCAGAGGATGAGCAGAACCTGGCGGCCGGAGAGCAGAGCGGAACCGGAGTGACGGAAGGCCTGGCGGAAGGAGAAACGGACGGTGGAGAGATGGATGGGGAATTGGCCAAACAGCCGGAAGAAGGATTGGCCGGGCAGTTGGCCGGGCAGCCGGCGGATGCGATGGCGGCCAATTCTCTGCAGTATTCCGAGGAATCCGGCCTGGTTCGGCCTACGGCCGGAGCGGTGCTCATGCCCTACAGCATGGACGGGAGCATCTATTTTGCCACCCTGGATCAATATAAATACAACCCTGCGGTGATGCTTTCCGCAGAGGTGGGAGATTCTGTCAGCGCCTGTGCGGCCGGACAGGTCCTGTCCGTGTTCCAGGATGCTGAGATCGGCCAGGCCGTGACCCTGGATCTGGGCAGCGGTTATCAGGCCACCTACGGACAGCTGCAGAATCTCACGGTGTCCGTGGGGAGCTATGTGAACGCCGGAGACATTCTGGGCTACGTGGCGGCTCCCACGAAATATTTCAGCGTGGAGGGAACGAACCTTTATTTTCAACTGACCAAAGACGGGATCCCGGTGAATCCGGAAGCGTTGTTCCGTTGACGGAATTCGGAAGCCTTGCCCCATTGAGGGCAAGGTGTTGTTTTTCAGAAAGTTAAAACGGAACCGAGCGGCCGGCGGGCAAAAGTGAAGACCTTGCGTCAGGAAGGATATAAGGGCATGTATATTATAAACGGAACCATCAAAACCATGACTGGGCCGGAGATTCCCCAAGGGGTGCTGAGGATTTTGGATGGGAAAATAGCGGAAGTGGGCAGCAGGGAGCAGGTTCCCTTTTCTCCTGCGGAGGGCGAAGAAGTGCTGGACGTGCCGGGCGCACTGGTGATGCCCGGCCTCATGGAGGCCCATTGCCACATGGGCATCACGGAGGAAAAAAAGGGCATGGAGGGGGATGACTGCAACGAGACGGTGGATCCCGTCACCCCCTGGCTGCGGGCCATAGACGCCATTCACTCCATGGACGCCGCATTTGACGATGCGGTGCGGGCGGGAATCACCGTCGCCATGATCGGCCCCGGAAGCTCCAACGTGGTGGGCGGACAGTTCGCCGTCCTGAAGACCAGGGGCAGGCGGGTGGACGATCTCATCGTCAAAGCTCCCGCCGCCATGAAGGTGGCCTTCGGGGAAAATCCCAAGGTCAATTATTCCGGTCAAAACAAAAGTCCCTCCACCCGAATGGCCATAGCGGGGATGCTCCGCCGGGAACTGACGGAGGCGAAAGCTTATCAGAAGCGCAAGGAAGCGGCCAGGCGGGAGGGTCAGGAATTTGAAGAGGATTTTACCAGGGAATGCTGGCTTCCCGTGCTGAATCGGGAGATCCCCCTGAAGGCCCACGTCCACCGGGTGGACGACATTTTTACCGCCATTCGGATCGCCAGGGAATTCAATCTGCGCATGACCCTGGATCATTGCAGCGAAGGACATCTGATTGCGGAGGAGCTGGCGAAGGAAGGGTTCCCCGCCATCGTGGGTCCGGATCTGGCCAGCCGCAACAAGATCGAGGTCCAGAACATGGCTTTCAAGACTGCGGGCGTGCTGAATAAGGCGGGAGTCATGACGGCGGTCACCACGGACCATCCTGTTTCCCTCATTCAGTCCCTGCCCCTCTGTGCCGGGCTGGCCGTGAAATCCGGTCTTCCCCTGGAGGAAGGCTACAAAGCCATCACCCTTTATCCCGCCATGATCTGCGGGGTGGCGGACCGGCTGGGAAGCCTGGAGACGGGTAAGGACGGGGACGTGGCCATCTTCACCGGCAATCCCATGGAAATTTTCACGGAAACTCTCTATACCATCATCGATGGAAAAATCGTTTATCGCAGAGGGGGACCTTGCTGATCTTGGTCCTCCAAGGTTTTTTTGCAAGAATACTTTACTACTTTGGGATTATAATGTAAAATGAAAGGCAGATTTCAGACTTGCACCGTTTTGAAGCGGGCGGGGAAGGAGAGGCTATAATGAAAGTGGTAGTGTTGGCAGGCGGAACCAGTACGGAGCGGGACGTGTCCCTGAGCACCGGCAGCATGATCTACCGGGCTCTGAAGAGCAGGGGTCATCAGGCGGTGATCCTGGACGTGTATCTGGGCCTGGAAGGAGACATAGAAGATATTTTTGACAGGGACGTGGACTGGGCGGCCCGGATCGGCCGGGTGGCGGAGACCAGCCCTGACCTGGAAGCGGTGAAGGCCCTCCGGAAGGACGGGGACAGGAGTTTCTTCGGGCCCGGGGTGCTGAAAATCTGTCAGATGGCGGACGTGGTGTTCATGGCTCTGCATGGGGCCAACGGGGAGGACGGCAAGATTCAGGCTTGCTTTGAGCTCCTGGGGATTCCCTATACGGGGACGGATTACGTCAGTTCCGCCATGGCCATGGACAAAGGGATCACCAAGGATTTGTTTCAGACCTATGGGATACCCACTCCCGTGGGCATCCGGCTGCGAAAAGGGGAGAAGGAAGAGCGGAAGGTGCCTTATCCCTGCATGGTGAAGGCCTGCCGGGGCGGCTCCAGCGTGGGAGTGAGCATCGCCAGGAACGAGGAGGAATATGCGGCGGCCAAGGAGGAGGCCTTCCGCTATGATGACGAGGTGATTATCGAGCAGTACATAAAAGGCCGGGAGTTTTCCGTGGGCGTGATGGAGGGCAAGGCTCTTCCCATCATTGAAATCGCTCCCAAGGTGGGTTTTTACAATTATAAAAACAAATATCAGGCCGGCAGCACCGTGGAAACCTGCCCAGCTCAGATTTCGGAAGAAAAAACCCGCCAAATCCAGGAGATTGCGGAACGAGTCTTCCAGGCCCTGAGGATGAAAAGTTATGCCAGGATGGATTTCATGATGAGCGAGGAAGGGGAGGTCTATTGTCTGGAGGCCAACACCCTGCCCGGCATGACTCCCACGTCCCTTCTGCCTCAGGAGGCCGCCGTGGTCGGCATGGACTTTGCGGATCTGTGTGAAAAGATCTTGAGCTATGCGGTGAAATGATAGGGAGGGTTTTGGCGGAATGAAGCATATGACTTTACATAACATTGCGGCCGCCTGTCACGGCCGCCTGGTTTTGCCGGGGGCGGAGAGGACTGCCGCAGAGACGGACAGAGGCATCGGAAATGTTGGAAGCCTGGGAAGTACCGGAAATACGGGAGATGCCGGAAGCAAGGAAAACGCCGGAAGCATGGGAGACACCAGAAGCATGGAAAACGCCGGAAGTATGGGAAATACCGATGCTGCTGGAACGGCCGCAGAGGCCGGTTTCGCCGCAGTTACCATGGACGCCGAGGTCACCGGCGTAGTGCTGGATTCCCGGAAGGTGGAGAAGGGGAATCTTTTCCTTGCCACCATCGGAGAGCGGGTGGACGGGCACCGGTTCCTGCCCTCCGCCTGGGAAAAGGGTGCGGCCTGCGTCCTGGTCAGCAAGACTCCGGAACAGGTGGAAGCGGAGCATGGAATTCCCGCATCGGCATGGGGCGCTTATATCCTGGTTCCCGACGTGCTGTTGGCCTTAAAGGAGATTGCGGAATATTATCGCAGCACCCTGACCATTCCCGTGGTGGGCATCACCGGCAGCGTGGGCAAGACCAGCACCAAGGAATTTATTGCAGGCGTATTGTCCGAGAAATACCGGGTTCTGAAGACGGAAGGAAATTTCAACAATGAAGTGGGCCTGCCTCTCACCATCCTGCGGATCCGGGAGGAGCATCAGGCGGCGGTGCTGGAAATGGGAATCAGCGATTTCGGAGAAATGCACCGTCTGTCCAAAATGGCCCGGCCCACGGTCTGCGTCATCACCAATATCGGGCAATGCCATCTGGAAAATCTGGGCAGCCGGGATGGAATCCTGAAGGCCAAGACGGAGATCTTTGATTACATGCCACCTGAGGGCGAGGTGTGCCTGAACGGTGATGACGATAAACTTGCCACGGTAACGAAGGCGGTTTTGGGCTCCGCCCTGGGGGGCGAGCCCGTGCCGGGAAACCGGGCGGCATCGGAAGAACAGAGGGAGGCAAACGGCCGGAAGGTGCCGGAAACTCAGGCGGCACTCCGGGGCAAGCCCGTGCATTTCTTCGGACTGGGCCAGAATCCGGCGGAGGAGGTCTATGCTTCGGAGATCCGCAGCAAGGGGCTGTTTGGCAGCGAGGCGGTTCTGTATATTGGTAAAGGAGCTGCTGGGTCTGCTGAAAGAGAGCCCGCCATTATGTCCGCTGGGAAATCGCCCGCCATTGTGTCCGACTCATCGGAGCTACAGTCATTTCCCGTTGAGCTCCCCCTTCCCGGCGCCCATATGGTGATCAACGCCGCAGCCGCAGCCTGTGTGGGACGGCTGCTGGGACTTTCCCCGGAGGAGATTGCGGAAGGTATCCGTAGAGTGCGGCCAGTGGACGGCCGCAGCCACTTGATCCGGCTGCCGGAATATACCTTGATCGACGATTGCTACAACGCCAATCCGGTTTCCGTCCGGGCTGCCATCGAGCTGCTGCAGATTGCTGAAATGCCCAAGGCCGCCATCCTGGGAGATATGTTTGAACTGGGAGAGGATTCCGCAAAGCTGCATTATGAGACTGGCGCCGTCGCCGCCCGTGCCGGATTGGATACGTTGGTCCTGATCGGTGAAAATGCCAGGAAGATGTACGAGGGGGCCTTAGCGGTCTGTTCATCGGGAGACGCTGCTTTGGATGTTTCCCGGCTCCATTATTTTCCCACGAAGGAACTCTTCCTGGAGGCTTTGCACAAAAAGGGTTGTTCCGCCTTTTTCCCTCAGGGAAGCGCCATTTTGATCAAGGCTTCCCATGGCATGAAGTTTGCCGAGCTGGTGGAGACCCTGCAGAGCTGGGATTCAACCAATAGTGGAGAAAAAATCCACTGACAGTTGGAGGAATTCCACTGTCATTCTATGGATTCCTCTCTTTTTCCATGATATGATTTGGGCGTCAAAAGTGATTACGGATTGTTACGCTGCTTCGCAGCTTCCACAATCCTACCCAACATTCGGAATCCATGGGGCCCCTGCCCCACTTCTTCCTTATGTTGGGGTGCGTCATAAAGCTTCTCATCCACCGGTATGCAAGCATACCGTGGATTCGAGCCTTTGACGCTGTAATCATGATATAGTGACAATATCCGGAGCCCGCCGAATCGTTGCCTGGATTTGCGGAAGCATTGGCCGAACCTGCCGAATCGTTGCAAGAACTTGCGGAAGCATTGGCCGAACCTGCGGAGGCGTTGCCTGGACTTGCGGAAACGTTGGCCGAACCTGTTGGATCGCTGCCAGGACTTGCGGAAACGTTGGCCGAACCTGCTGGATCGTTGCCAGGACTTGCCGAAACGCTGGCCGAACCTGTTGGATCGTTGCCAGGACTTGCGGAAGTGTTATCCGGACTTGCTGGAACATTGCCCGGGCCTGCCGGAAAATCGAATGGAAGAGAGGAGAACTTACGCATGAAGACATTGGGAATGAAAATCAGTGATTACAGGAAAGCAAGGGGGATGACCCAGGAGGAACTGGCGGAGAAAATGAACGTGTCCTCCCAGGCGGTGTCCAAATGGGAGAATGACCTGAGCATCCCGGATCTGCCCACTCTCATCGCCCTGGCGGATCTGTTCCAGATCACCCTGGACGAATTGGTGCGGCAGGAACTGCAGCTGCCGGAGACCAGACTCCTGCCCAAGGCCCAGAGGAAGCCCGTTGAGCAGATGATCCTGCGGATTGTCGTGGATTCCTCGGATGGAGACCGGGTCAGGGTGAACCTGCCTCTGCTTTTGATTAAAGTCTGCCTGGAGAGCGGTGTGGGCATGCCGGAAATCAATGGAAGCATTAAGTCAGAGGCCTGGAAAAACATTGATTTTGAACAGATTCTATCCATGGTGGAGCAGGGCGTGATAGGCAAGCTGGTGGAAGTGGACAGCGCCGACGGAGATCATGTGGAGATATATGTGGAATGAAAATAATAGTGAAAGAACCGGGAGAAAGGCCCATCCGAATCTTCCTGCCCAATTTTCTGCTCCGGGGCCCCATCGTTCGGAAAATATTGCTCTATGGCGTTTCCCATGCGTACTCTGCCTCACAGACGCCGCAGATCTCACAGGCTTCTCAAGCCTTGCAGACCGCACAAGCCCAGCAGATTACGCAAGATCAGCAGACCCCGCAGAGCTCACAGCCTGAGCAAGACTCGCAGACCGCACAAGAGTCGCAGACCGAGGAATCTTTTTCCTGCACCCCGGAACAGTTGGGAGCCCTTTATGACGCTTTTTCCCAATGCCTGAAAAAGTTCAAGGGCCTCAAGCTGGTAGAAGTGGAGAGTGCGGACGGAAGTACTGTCCTTATAGAATTATAGGAGCAGGAGTATACATCTGCGATGCCTGCTGCACCCCCGGGGATGTCGGTACCGAAAGAGCCAGTGTGCGGCGTGCGCCTGCATTGCCCGTTGCAAAAATCCGGGGCTGCCGGTACCGAAAAGGCCGAGTGGCGGCACCTAGCGTATTGCTATGCCCGGAAGAGCCGAGTGGCGGCACCTAGCGTATTGCTATGCCCGGAAATGCCGAATGGCCGCACCTGTCCTGCATGTTTGCCTGGAAGCGTACAGCGTATTTACCATGCTTGCTACGCCTGTGATGCCCCCGCACCGTCTTCCGGGAAATATTTCGCCTTGTTTTTAAAATAGGTCTCAGAAATGATTCCCTGGAAATAGGCTCCGATGTTTTTGCGGGTTTCTTTGTCCAAATCCTTGATGTAAACAGGCTTACCGTATTCGATGACTACGGTAGCCTTTTTCATTTTGGGGAAGTGATCCTCATAGATGGCGGCGGAATTCACGATGGACATGGGGATCACAGGAATGCCGGCCTTTTCCGCCACCTTGAAGCTGCCGTCATGGAAAGGCAGGAAGGTATCCGGCACCTTGTTGCGGGTGCCTTCCGGGAAAATGCAGATGGAGATGCCGTTTTTGGCTTTTTCCACTCCGGCCAGAATAATTTTCAGGCCTTGCTTGATGTTGTCCCTGTCCAGGAAGAGACAATGCAGGTTCCGCATCCAGTTGGAGAGCAGAGGAGCCTTGGCCATTTCGATCTTGGCCACGTATCCTGTGGGCCGGGGCACCCGGACGTAGGTCAGCACGATGTCAAAATAGCTGCGGTGGTTGCCCACATAAAGCACGGCGGTGTCTTTGGGAACGTTTTCCTCTCCCAGGACGATGACGTTGACTCCGGCCAGCCGGATCACGCCCCGGAAGGCCCAGTTGACGATGGCCAGGGAGGAGCGGTCTTTCAAAGGTTGATTGAATTTCCCAATGATCCATTCCGCAATGAGAAGTGGAATGGAAAGAATCAAAAACAGGATCACCCAGCCTGCGACAATCAGAAAACGGATCATAAATATGACCTCCCTCAAAAATGATACAGAGCAATCGGCTTGCCCCGTCACAGTCAGTATAGCATATTTCGGCGAATCTGTACATAGAATGGAACAAACAAAAAAACGAAGAGAATCGGATGAAAAAAAGAATCGGATGGGTCCTGTGCGCCCTGTTTTTGACACTGATCCAGTGCGGCTGCAGCCTGGTGGGGAAAGAGCAGGTGAAGCTGAGGGATCTGGATTTCACGGTGCTGGGGGAAGAGATGATTTCCCAGGAATTGAAAAGCATCATCGATGAGAGAAAAAAGGAGGCCTTCAAGCTGACCTACAGGGATGCGGACAATCTGTACATCGTCATCGGCTACGGGGAGCAGGAGACCGGGGGCTACAGCATTGCCGTCAATGAATTGTACCTGACGGAAAATGCCGTTTACGTGAGCACGGACCTGTTGGGGCCGGAAGCTCCGCCCAGGGGAGAATCGACGGCTTCTTATCCTTACATAGTGATCAAAACGGAGAAGCTGGAGGAAACGGTGATTTTTCAATAGCGCACTCTATTCCGGGATTTCCTTCTCTGCAATCCGGTTGACTATTTCGGCCCTGTGCTTTATAATTGCACTATGGCTGTTGCAGAAATCAAAGATGCGATGAGTTCGCAAGGAGTATCCCCATGCTTTTCATAGAAAACGGTTACATGATCGATCCCAAGTCCGGGCGGGAAGGCAATTTCGACATCCTGACGGAGGGCGGGAGGATCCGCAGGATTGGTAAAAATCTGGCCGGGGAGATGCCGGAAAAGGAACGGAAGAAATATCGGCGCATTGACGCTTCCGGGCTTTTGGTGGCTCCCGGGCTGGTGGACGTGCACGTACATTTCCGGGATCCGGGATTTACCTACAAGGAAGACATTGAGTCCGGGGCCCGGGCGGCGGCGGCCGGGGGCTTTACCACGGTGGTGCTCATGGCCAACACGAAGCCCTGCGTGGACGGGGAGGAAACCCTGCGTTACGTTCTTGAAAAAGGACGGGGAACGGGCATTCATGTGGAGACCTGCGCCAACGTGACCCTGGGGATGAAGGGAAAGGAACTGGTACCCATGGAGGCCCTGGCGGAGCAGGGGGCGGCGGGCTTTACCGACGATGGGATCCCTCTGCTGGATGCCAGGCTGCTGGAAGAAGCCATGAGAAGGGCGGCCCGGCTGGACAAGCCCATCAGCCTTCATGAGGAAGATCCCGGCCTGATCTCCAATAATGGCATCCACCGGGGGAAGGCCAGCGCTTTTTACGGCATCGGCGGTTCTCCCAGAGAGGCGGAGATCTCCATGATCGAGAGGGATCTGGCGCTGGCCCTTCGGACGGGGGCCAGCGTCAATATCCAGCATATCAGCACCCGGGAGGGCGTGGAACTGGTGCGGCAGGCTAAGAGGCGGGGTCATAACATCCATGCGGAGGCCACGCCCCATCATTTTACCCTGACGGAAGAAGCCGCCATCGAGTACGGCACCTTGGCCAAGATGAATCCGCCCCTTCGGGAGGAGGAAGACCGTCAGGCCATCCTTCGGGGACTGGCGGACGGCACCATCGATCTCATCGCCACGGATCACGCTCCGCACAGCCCGGAAGAGAAGGCCAAATCCATCACGGAAGCCCCCAGCGGCATCATCGGGCTGGAGACCGCCCTGCCCCTGGCCATCACGGAGCTGGTGGAAAAGGGCTATATGACCATGAAACAGATTTTGGCTTGCATGAGCTTTCATCCCGCTTCCCTGTATCATCTGGATGCGGGGTATCTGGCGGAGGGCGGCCCGGCGGATCTGGTGCTGGTGGACACCGCTGCCCGGCATACGGTGGAAAAATTTGCCTCCAAGTCCTGCAATTCCCCCTTCCTGGGCTGGAATCTGCGGGGAGCGGTGCGGATGACTGTCTGCGGCGGGGAAATCGTGTATGCCATAAACTGAACCTTTAAATTCTTGAGTGGATGTCTGTGAAAGCGGGCAAGTCGAAGTCTTTTCATTTTACAATTTGTGCCGGAGCGTCACAAATTGCTTTGATGGCAGATGAGGAATCGCATCTGCGAATTTCTCGGGGCGGGAGAAGCCTTGTCGAGACGGGGAGAAGCCTTGTCGAGACGAGGTGAAACCTCGTCTTGTGAACGCTCCGGAATGGAGGTTGATATGAAGAAAAAGGAAACGGCGGTCCTTCTCTCCCAGGAGAAGATCGGGCCCGGAATTTATGATATGTGGATCGAGACCAGTCTGGCCAAGGAGGCCGAACCGGGACAATTCCTGTGCGTCTATCCCCGGGATAAGAGCACCTTACTGCCCAGGCCCATCAGCATCTGTCAGGTGGCGGAGGCCCTAAAGGCCGATGGAAGGAACACGGAGGCGGGAAGCGCTGAAAGGCGGGGAAGAGACGGACGAGGCGCCCTGCGTCTGGTATACCGGGTCGCAGGGAAGGGAACGGCGGAGTTTTCCGGCTATCTGGCGGGAGAACCCGTGGAGGTCATGGGGCCTTTGGGCAACGGCTTCCCGCTGGAGGCCGGACGGGGCAGGAAGGTCTTTCTCATGGGCGGCGGCATTGGCATCCCTCCCATTTTGGAGCTGGCCAGGCGGCTGGAGGCGCATAAGCAGATCATCGTGGGTTATCGGGATTCCAATCTGTTCCTGGCGGAGGATCTGGAGAAACAGGGAGAGCTCTACGTGGCCACGGAGGACGGGAGCGCCGGCACCAGGGGGAATGTGATGGATGCCATTGCGGCAAACGGCCTGGATGCGGAAGTGATCTATGCCTGCGGCCCCATGCCCATGCTCCGGGCCATCAAACGCTATGCGGAAAGTAAGGGGATCCCGGCTTATATTTCCCTGGAGGAACATATGGCCTGCGGGGTGGGGGCCTGTCTGGGCTGCGTGGTGAAGACCGTGGAAAAGGACGCCCATTCCCATGTGAACAACGCCCGGATCTGCACGGAAGGGCCGGTCTTCGAGGCGAAGGACGTGGAAATCTGAACAGTGGAAAAAGATTGGAAACCATGCGCAGAAAGCAGCGCAGAAATGAGGTAAAATATGCTTCATACGACAGTGAACATTGCCGGGGTGGAACTGAAAAACCCCGTGATGACGGCGTCCGGGACCTTCGGTTCCGGAATGGAATATTCGGAATTCGTGGATCTGAACCGTCTGGGGGCGGTAGTGACCAAGGGCGTGGCCAATGTGCCTTGGCCTGGAAATCCCACGCCCAGAGTGGCGGAGGTCTACGGGGGGATGCTGAACGCCATCGGCCTGCAGAATCCTGGCATCGAGGTGTTCTGTGAACGGGACCTTCCTTTTCTGGAGCAGTTCGACACGAAAATCATCGTCAACGTCTGCGGTAAAACCGTGGAAGATTACGTGGAGGTGGTGGAGCGTCTGGGGGATTGCTCTTCCGTGGCCCTGTTGGAGATCAATGTCTCCTGTCCCAACGTGAAGGAGGGAGCCATCGCCTTCGGACAGAGGGCGGAGGCCCTGTATGGGATCACGGAGGAATTGAAAAAGCATGCCAGACAGCCCCTCGTCATGAAGCTCAGCCCCAACGTCACGGACATCGGGGAGATGGCCCGGGCGGCGGAGGCGGCGGGGGCGGACGCCCTTTCCCTGATCAACACCATCACCGGCATGAAGATTGACATTCACCGCAGGACCTTTGCCCTGGCCAACCGCACAGGGGGCTTAAGCGGCCCCGCCATCAAGCCCGTGGCCGTGCGCATGGTTTACCAGGCGGCCCAGGCGGTGAAGATCCCCATCATCGGCATGGGAGGCATCGCCAACGGAGAGGATGCCGTGGAATTTCTGCTGGCCGGGGCTACCGCCGTCAGCGTGGGAGCCATGAATTTTGCCAATCCTTACGCCACCGTGGAAGTGGTGGAAGGCATAGAAGCTTATATGCGCCAATACGGCGTCCAGGACGTGAAGGAACTGATCGGGGCGGTGCGCTGAAATGTCATAACGTGGAGAATCCCTTCATATACTTACATAAGTAAGAATGGAGGGATTTTTTATGGAATTATTGAAAAAAAACATACATATGGACCGCATCGCAAGATCTGCGGTTACCCAGGTCACCCTGGAGGACGACTTTAACGTCCCCGACCAGAAGCCGGATGTAAATGGTCTGACCCTGGAAAAAGGAACCGTCCTGATCGATGAGGTGAAGCCGGGAACGGATCATGTCAATGTCAGGGGACGGCTGGTGTTCCAGGCGCTCTACCGGACGGAAGAAGGAGGCTGCGGGCTGGCCTGCCTGGAAGGGAAAGTCCCTTTTGAGGAAAAATTGAATCTGCAGGGAGCGGCGAACACGGATCATGTGACGGTGGAGGGAGAAGTGGAGGATCTGAGCATTTCTCTCATCAATTCCAGAAAGCTGAATCTGCAGTCCGTCCTCACCTTGAACGCCTGGGTGGAAGAGCTTTATGATGAAGAAGCCCCCATAGGAATTTATGGGGAGGAAGCGGTGGAATATCGGAAAACTCCTGTGGAATTGACCCAGATGGCGATCAGCAAGAATGATATTTTCCGAATTCGGGAAGAGATCGGGCTGCCGGGCAACTACCCCAACGTTTTCCAGATTCTCTGGAGCAGCGTAACTCTGGGAGGCGTGGAATTCCGGGCGCTTTCCGAGAAGCTGCAGCTTCAGGGAGAATTGAACGTTTTCCTGCTTTATGAAGGGGAGGGGGAGGATCATCCCATCCGCACCTTTGAATATACCCTGCCTTTTGGCGGCATGCTGGAGTGCCATGGCTGCAGGGAGGGAATGATACCGGAGATCAGGTGCGAGCTGAGTCCGCAGGAACCTGGCCAGGGCTGTCTCTCGGTGAAGCCGGATCCGGACGGAGAGGAACGGAATCTATGTCTGGATCTGACCCTGAACATTTGCATGAAGCTTTATGAAGAGGAAAACCTGGAGATCCTGGAGGATCTTTACGGAGTCGCAAGTCAGGTGGAGACCGCCGTCCGCAGCGCTTCCCTGCGCAGGCTCCTGTCCCGGGTAAATGGGAAGACGCAGGTGCGGGACCGCATCAGGGCCGCAGGGGGAGACGGGGTGCTGCAGCTGCTGCACAGCGAGGGTCAGGTGGCGGTGGAGGATCAGCAGATCGTGGAAAACGGGATTCGGCTTTCCGGCTGCCTGCAGCTGCAGATACTTTATATTGCCGGCAATGACGAGGCTCCCTATGCGAATGTCAAGGGTCAGGTTCCTTTTCAATATACCCTGGAGGTTCCTGGAATCGCTCCAACGGACGTCAGTCAGGTCCGTCCCTGCCTGGAGCAGCTGCAGGTCTCCATGCTGGACGGGGAGGAGATGGAGGTGAAGGCCATTCTTGGCTTCTCCACCACGGTGTTTTCCAATGTGTCGGCGGATCTGATTCAGAGCGTTCAGGCCAGGCCTTTGGACGGCGCCGTTCTGGGAGCGCTGCCCGGCATGGCGGTTTATCTGGTGAAAAGCGGAGACAATCTTTGGAATATCGGGAAAAAATATTACCTTCCCGTGGATGCCATCCGCACCATGAACGAACTTCAGACGGATGACCTTTTCCCCGGGCAGAAATTACTTTTGATCAAGGGGCAGTGAAAATACCTATTGACATATCCGAGAGCGGTGTATTAGAATAAGTACAATCATTTTGTATACAAAACAGGGGATGCTGCGCCTTGGGCGCCATCCTCATGTTGACAAATGGGGCTGCTTCGGCGGCTCCATTGTGGTGGACGCAAGACAGGAGAGGTGTGGAATGGACAGCTGTCAGATAAAAGCATATGCGAAGATCAACCTGGGCCTGGACGTGGTGGGGAGACTCGCCAATGGTTATCACCAGGTACGGATGATCATGCAGACCGTCGGGATTTATGACGAGCTTACATTTACGAAATGCGGGGAAGGAATTCATCTTTCCACGGATCAGAAGGGGATTCCCCTGGGCGATGACAACTTGGTCGTGAAGGCGGCCAGGATCATGATGGAGGAATATCACATTCCCGGCGGGGTCAGCATTCAGCTGAAAAAAACCATTCCCGTCGCAGCGGGCATGGCGGGAGGAAGCAGCGATGCGGCTGCCGTCTTTAAAGGGCTCAACAGACTGTTCGATCTGGACACTTCCCTGGAGGAATTGATGCGTCTGGGAGTGCGGGTCGGGGCCGACGTGCCCTATTGCATTCTGGGCGGCACCGCCCTGGCGGAAGGAATTGGGGAAAAGCTCACTTCCCTGAACCCTGCGCCGGAGTGTTTCGTCATGGTGGCCAAGCCGGATATCGACGTGTCCACGAAGGAGGTCTACCAGGAACTGGACAGCAGAGAGATTCGGAAGCATCCGGATATCGACGGGATGGTGGAAGCCATCTGGGAGGAAAGCCTTCAGGGGATTCTGGACCGCATGGGCAACGTGTTGGAACAGGTGACGGAGGAAAAATATCCCATTGTGAGTCGGCTCAAGGAGCGCATGAAGGAGCTGGGAGCCCTGAACAGCATGATGAGCGGAAGCGGCCCCACGGTGTTTGGAATCTTCGTGAACGAGAGGGTGGCCAGGGAGGCTTTTGAACAGCTGAAATCGGAAGGCCTGGCGCCGCAGGTCTTTTTGACGGGATTCTGCTGACGGAGGGGAAGGACGGTTTTTTTCTCCGAAAGAGCGGCGAGGGAATGATAGAAGAACGGTAGTAGAAGAACGGAAGAATGATAGAAGAACGGAGGTGGGCCATGCAGGATAATTTACAGGTACAGATGAATACGTTCCTGCCGCTTCGAGACGTGGTGTTCAACACGCTCCGGCAGGCGATTCTCACCGGGGAGCTGAAGCCTGGGGAGAGACTGATGGAGCTTCATTTGGCGGATCGGCTGGGAGTCAGCCGCACCCCGATCCGGGAAGCCATCCGCAAACTGGAGCTGGAAGGTCTGGTGACCATGATTCCCAGAAGGGGAGCGGAGGTGGCGCAGATCACGGAGAAGAGCATGCAGGACGTGCTGGAGGTCAGGCGTACCCTGGACGCCTTGTGTGCGGAGCTGGCCTGCGACCGCATTGACGGGGAGGGGATCCGGAGACTGGGAGAGGCCTGCACCGCTTTTGAAAAGGCGGTGGCCGCCGGGGACGTGAAGAGAATTGCCCAGGCGGACGTGGCCTTTCATGACATTATCGTGGAAGCCACTGGAAATCTGCGTCTCATTCAGCTGGTCAATAATCTGTCGGAACAGATGTACCGTTATCGTTTTGAGTATATCAAGGATTTCAGCCAGCATGAGCGTCTGGTCAAAGAGCATCGCATTATTTATGAAAGCATCGTGAGCAAGGACAGGGAAACCGCTTCCCAGGCGGCCAAGATCCATATTGACAACCAGGAGAAGGCTATTTTGAATCAAATCCGATTGGACAGGCGTTGAATAAACCGGCGGAAATTGGGAATAACTCTAACTGAAAGGAAACTTTTGGAAGGAGTGGATGGTTTTGATGAATCAACTGATGGAAAATCCCAAAATGACAGTGCGAGGTCTGCAGAAGAAGGGAGCCGTGCTTCTGACGCTTTGTGCCTGCCTGGGCTGGTGGGGCGTTCTGTATCCCCAGCTTTCCCTGACGCCGGACACTTATCGCATCGTAGAGCAAGATGGGACTGTACAGGAAGGGGAAGACGTGATAAAATGGGATTTTGAAGGAAGCATTTATGCGAAGATCCTGAATGCGGACCCAGGGCATGTCCGTTTTCGTAGCGCCCTGCTCGAGAGACTCTCGGAATGCCTGGAGTATTGGAAAAAGGAGTAAGACCCATGCATAGTAGGGAAGGAGATCTTCGGAAGGCGCCCATCGGGGTGTTCGATTCCGGCGTGGGAGGATTGACGGTGGTTCGGGAAATCATGCGTCAGATTCCCAATGAGTCCATTATTTTTTTCGGTGATACGGCCCGGGTTCCCTATGGCAGCAAGTCGAAGGAGACGGTGACCAGATATTCCAGACAGATCGTGCGCTTCCTGCTGACCCATGAAGTGAAGACCATCGTAGTGGCCTGCAATACCGCCAGCGCCTGCGCTCTGGAGGATTTGGAGAAGGAGACGGAGGTTCCCATTATCGGAGTGGTGAAGCCCGGGGCGAGGATGGCTTCCCAGGTCACCAGGAACGGAAGAATCGGGGTGATCGCCACGGAGGCCACCATCGGGAGCCGGATTTACAGCCAATACATACAGGAGCTCAACAGCAAGGTCACGATTTTCGGGAAGGCCTGTCCTCTTTTCGTGCCCCTGGTGGAGGAAGGGCTGTGGCAGGATCCGGTGACGGACGAGATTGCAAGACGTTATTTGACGGAACTGATTGACTGTGACATTGACACGCTGATTCTGGGCTGTACCCATTATCCGCTGATTCGGTCCACCCTGGGCAAGATCATGGGAGAGGGCGTGACCCTGGTGAACCCCGCTTACGAGACGGCAAGGGAGCTGCGCCGGATGTTGGAGGAGAAGGGGCTTCTCAATCCGGAAGAACCGGGCTTGGGCAGCAATCGGTATCAGTTTTATGTCAGCGACAAGGCGGAGAAGTTTAAACAGTTTGCCAATTCCATCATCAAGTATGGGATTTTGTCCGCCAAGACCGTGAATATCGAGGATTATTGAATGACGAAGGATGTGCTTTTGACGATCCGGGGGCTGCAGTTTGACCTTCAGGAGGAAGAAACCAGCGTGGAAACCGTGACCGCTGCCGAGTATTACAAGAAGAATGATTGTCATTATCTTTTGTACGAGGATCCGGCGGAAGGTCTGGAAGGGGTGACCCGAAATGTGATCCGGTTCCGGGAGGGTTATCTGTGTCTGACCAGAAAAGGCGTGAGCAACGTACACATGGTTTTTGAAGAGAACAAAATGAACAGGGCGGATTATTCTACCCCTTTCGGAGATCTCCTGGTCGGCGTGGAGGCCCGCAAGGTCAGGCTTCGGGAAAGAGAAGAACAGATCAGGGTGGATGTGGACTATGCGCTGGAGATAAATTACGAACCTCTTGCGGACTGCAGACTTTCCATGGAGATTCTCCAGAGGTGATCCCGGGCAAGATTTGGGGAAAAGGTGACAAAAACGCATTATAATAGGAACAGGGAGAGAAAGGATGTGAAAAAAGGATGACACTGAAGGAATGCTTGGACCAGGTGGGATCTTACGAGGAGGTGATGGGGCGTCTCCGCAGTGAGAAATTGGTGCAGAAGTTCCTGCTCCGGTATTTGGATGACCCGAGTTTTGACAATTTGAAAAAGGCCATGCAGGAAAAGGATTACCATGAAGCTTTTCGGGCTGCGCACACCATCAAGGGTGTCTGTGCCACGCTGGGGCTGGGACGCCTGGAAAAATCGGGCCATGACCTGACGGAGGCTCTTCGGCCTGAAGTGGGAAGCCCGGAGGCGGATGCATTGTTCGTACAGGTGGAAAAAGATTACCAGGCGACGGTGGATGCCATCAAGGCCTTTAAGGAATCCAACGGTCTGTAAGGTTATGATCGTCCGGACTGAAGTCCTGGGGACTGCGGCGGGCATGAAAAAGGTGCTGACCTACTTGTTGAAAAGTGTTCAGCACCTTCTTTGTGTTATGTGAAGCCGGTCCTCGCATTCGGCCGCCATGGGTTTCCGGCCGTTCGGGCCCCTGTGCATTCGGCTGCACGCTCCGGCCCTCGCATCTACTTGAGAGGCTTGGCCCCGGCCTTTTCCTGGAGATTTTCCACGAATTTTTTGAATTTGCTCTTCTTTACCTCCGGCTGCTTTTCGGACTTGCCGTGGAGGCCCTTGACGTCCATGATGTAGATGCCGCTGATCACCGCCTTGACCTCTTTTTTGACGGGAATGGAATCGAAGATCTTCTCGTCCGCGATCAGGGACATGATCTGGGGGCCGGCCTTGACCTTCACGATGGGAAGCTTGCTGCGGCGCATGTACTTGGGGGTCTGGTCAATGACGGACTGGGGCAGCCCGGAATCCCGAATGGGCATTCGCTTCTTGTCAATGATCAGCATGGAGACGGTCTGCTTGTGGGCGTCCAGCATGGCCTGCTGTTCTTCCTGTTTTTTCTGGGCCTTTTTGCCCAGGAAATACAATACCACGACGCCTATGATGAGGATCGCCAAAATGACCAGCAATACAATAACGGGTGTTTTCATATCAAAATTCTCCTGACGAATGTAAAGTATGGTAATAGGGCGCCCCGGCCCTGCGGCCTGAACGCATCCTTATTGTATCACAGGTATCCGGTTTTAGGCAATAAAACATTTATAGAAAATATACAGATTTTTTAGAGAAATTGTGTTATACTTATCCGTAGAATTTTTACGAGGGAGAATTTTCATGAATTTGGAATTTCTGGGAGATGTGCTGCGTTTTTTGTTTGGGCATCTCCTCATATGGAACATGCTGTTCGCCATCATCATCGTTTTTTTTGAAAGAAAAGATCCCAAAAGCGTCTGGGCCTGGCTCCTGTTGCTCTATTTCATTCCCATCCTGGGCTTCATCTGCTATCTGCTCCTGGGCACGGACATGCATAAACGGAAGATGTTCCGGGTCAAGGAGGTGGAGGATCAGCTCAACGATGCCATAAGGCGGCAGGAGCACAGCCTGCAGGCGGCGGATCCCGACTCCGTCACCGAGGACATTGAAGGCTTCACGGACCTGGTCATGTACAATCTGGAATCCTCCGGCTCCATGCTGCTGCCAGACAATGACGTGGATTTCTTCGTGGACGGCAATGCGAAATTTGAGGCCCTGATTGCGGATTTGGAAAAGGCGGAACATTTTATCCACATCCAATATTACATCATCCGGGACGACCTCCTGTTCCAGAGAATTCTGGAGGTGTTGGAGAGGAAGGCGGCGGAGGGCGTGGAGGTAAGGCTTTTGTTCGACGGCATGGGCTGCCGGGGCATTCGTCACAAATTCTGGAGACAACTGGAGGAACGGGGGATCCAGACGGCGGAATTTTTCCCGGCCTTTCTGCGGAGGTTCCAGCTGAGAGTCAATTACCGTAACCACCGCAAGATCGTGGTCATCGACAATCAGGTGGGCTATGTGGGCGGCTTCAACATCGGGAAAGAGTATATCGGTCTGGATGAAAAATTCGGTCATTGGCGGGACACCCACCTTCGGATCCGGGGCAGTGCGGTCCTGGGGCTGCAGCTGCGCTTCCTCCTGGACTGGAACTATGCTGCCAAGGAAAATCTGCTGAGCAGGGAGCTCTTTTTCCGGGAACCCGCACCGGGACTCCGGGACAAGTGCAGGATCCAGATCATTTCCAGCGGCCCGGACAACACGGCCCAGCAGATTCGGGACAATTACCTGCGCCTGATTCACAAGGCCCGGAAAAGCATCTATATCCAGACGCCCTATTTCATCCCGGACGAGTCGGTGCTGTCGGCCCTGGAGATCGCCGTGCGTTCCGGAATCGATGTGAACATCATGATTCCCTGCAAGCCCGATCATCCTTTCGTCTACTGGGCCACCTATTCCTACGTCGGGGATCTGGTCATGGCCGGGGCGAAATGCTATACCTATGACAATGGGTTCCTCCACAGCAAAGGCATCGTGGTGGATGAAAAGGTGCTCTGCTACGGCACCGCCAACATGGACATCCGCAGCTTCGCCCTGAATTTCGAGGTGAATGCGGTGATCTACCATGAAGGGAAGGCCCGGGAAATGGTGGAGATTTTCCAGGAGGATCTGAAATCCTGCACCCAGATCACGAAAGAAGCCTATGCGGGCAGAAGGCTGCTGATCCGGTTCAAGGAGCAGGTCTGCCGCCTGATGTCGCCGTTGATGTAGCGCGGGCATTGCTGGCTGAAAATTTGTAACAGTTCAGCTGCGCCATTCGCAAAGCCGCACTATGCGCTTTCCGTCGCTTTGCGACTGCCTTTGCTCATAAAATGGCCGCCCCCAAGTCGAACGCAGTTCGACTCGCCGCCAGACATGATGGAAAATTCGCGCAAGCCCGATTTTCCATCAAATCAGGCGGCTGGCTGAACTGTTACTAAAATCCCTGAAAGAATGAAAAAAGGGGTTTTAAAGAGGCGGATTTTGTGGTATAAATGAAAATGTGCGCAGCGAGAGGGCGCAGAAAGTGATGGAGATAGGATGAAGAAAGCGTTAGGATGGATTTTGTGCCTGCTCCTGGTGGTGGGTTCGCTGGGAGGCTGCGGTTCCGACAAAGGCGGAGAGGAAGGTTCGGCCCAGAGCGCCGCAGGGTCCGGCCAGGAAGCGGACTCTGGGCAGGACGCCCCTGGAACGTCCAGAGTGAATCTGGCGGATCTGCAGGTGGAGGATTATGTGACTCTGGGGGAATATAAGGGAATCACCGTGGCGGCAGTGCCTGCGGCGGTGGAGCCGGAACAGCTGCAGGAAGCGATGCTGCAGGAGTATAGGTACCAGGTGACGGCGGAAAACGGCGGAATACTGGACCGGGCGGTGCAGACCGGAGATACGGTGATCCTGGATTACGTGGGCAAGAAGGACGGCGTGGCTTTTGACGGCGGCACGGCCCAGGGCGCAAGCCTGACCATCGGTTCCCATCAGTACATTGATGGTTTCGAAGAGGGCCTGGTGGGAGTGATGCCGGGAGAAACCGTGGATCTGAATCTGACCTTCCCGGAGAGCTATGGCAATGCGGATCTGGCCGGGGCGCCGGTGGTATTCACCGTGACGGTGGATTACATTTTGCCGGAGGAGATCGTGGACGAGGTAATCGCAGGCTTTGGGCTGGAGGAGTATTCCAACCGGCAGGAAATGGAAACTTATGTGAACGATTATCTGATGGAGGAGGCGGAAGAGGAACGGCAGACGGAGATCGGGAACAAGATCCTGGACACCGTCATGAATAACTGCTCCTTCCAGGAGTTTCCCCAGGCTTTGGTGGATCAGCATGCGGCCAACGTGCGGGAGAACATCGCCATGCAGGCCGGCATGTACGGCCTGGATGCGGAAACCTTCGTCCAGCTGCTCTATGAAGGCATGAGCCTGGATCAGGTGGTGGCCGCCAGTGCGGACAACTCCGTGAAACAGATGATGGCTTTCTGGTCCATTGCCCAGAAGGAGGGCCTGGTCGCCACGGAGGAGGACCTGGATGCCAGGATCGGAGAATATGCTTCCCAGTACAATGCCACGGCGGAGGAAATGCTGGCCGAGATAGACCGGGAAGAATTCCGGGAATATTTCGTCCTGACGGACGTGATGGACTTTTTGCTGGAGAACGCCCTGGTGACGGAAGAGTGAACGGAGCGCCTATAAGTTGAATAGTAACTACAAACGGATTTGGAGGAGATTATGGATTTAACGGATATCAGAGAATTGTATCGGAACGGAAAAGAGTATTTTGGAAAGTCAGTGACCGTGGGCGGCTGGGTCAGGAGCAACCGGGATTCCAAGAATTTCGGTTTTCTGGTGATCAACGACGGCACCTTTTTTGAGCCCCTGCAGGTGGTCTACGGGACGGGGCTGGAGAATTTCGAGGCGTTGTGCAGGATGAACGTGGGAACCGCCGTGGTGGTGCGGGGCACCATCGTGGAGACGCCCCAGGCCAAGCAGCCTTTTGAAATGCAGGCGGAGGAAGTGCTGGTGGAAGGCCCCTCCACGGCGGATTATCCTTTGCAGAAAAAGAGGCATTCCTTTGAGTATCTGAGGACCATCGCCCATCTGCGGCCCAGGACCAATACCTTCCAGGCGGTATTCCGGGTGCGTTCCCTCATCGCTTACGCCATCCATACCTTCTTCATGGAGCGGGGCTTCGTGTATGTGCACACCCCCCTGATCACCGGCAGCGACTGCGAGGGAGCCGGAGAGATGTTCCAGGTGACCACCCTGGATCTGGAGAACGTGCCCAGGACGGAGGACGGGAAGGTGGATTACACCCAGGATTTCTTCGGGAAGCCCACCAATCTCACGGTCAGCGGGCAGCTGAACGTGGAGACCTATGCTTTTGCCTTCAAAAACGTCTATACCTTTGGTCCCACCTTCCGGGCGGAGAATTCCAACACCACCAGGCATGCGGCGGAATTCTGGATGATCGAGCCGGAGATGGCCTTTGCGGATCTGAAGGATGACATGCTCCTGGCGGAAAGCATGTTGAAGTTTGTGATCCGGTACGTGCTGGAGAACGCTCCGGAGGAAATGAACTTCTTCAATCAGTTCGTGGACAAGGGGCTCATTGAGAGACTGAACCACGTGCTGAACTCCGATTTCGGCCATGTCACCTACACAGAGGCCATCCGGATTCTGGAAAAACACAACGATGAATTCGACTACAAGGTATATTGGGGCTGCGACCTGCAGACGGAACATGAGCGGTTCCTGACGGAGAAGGAGTTCAAGCGGCCCGTGTTCGTGACGGATTATCCCAAGGAGATCAAGGCCTTCTACATGAAGCTGAACGAGGACGGCAAGACCGTGGCGGCCATGGACTGCCTGGTGCCCGGTATCGGGGAGATCATCGGGGGCAGCCAGAGGGAGGACAAGCTGGAGGTGCTGGAGCGCAGGATGGAGGAGCTGGGCCTCAAAAAAGAGGACTACGCCTTTTACCTGGATCTGCGCCGGTACGGCTCCGTGCGGCATGCGGGCTTCGGCCTGGGCTTCGAGCGCTGCGTCATGTACCTCACCGGCATGGGCAACATCCGGGACGTGATCCCCTTCCCCAGAACCGTGAATAACTGCGAGTTGTAAGTAATAACTTTGTAATAATTTTTTAAAAAAAGTAGTGCAAAAATGCGTAAGATGTGGTATGCTGATTCTATGAAAAAGAATTGGATCAAACAAGGGAAAAAGTTCATAACGGTTGTCGGCTTGGCGACGGCGGTGCTGACTGCCTTTCTGGGGGACGGGATGACGGCCCTGGCCTCTTCCATCGGCGAGGTGCAGAATCAGATTGACCGGGACAAGAAGGATCTGGACAAGATCAACGGCACGATTTCCGGGCTGAGCGATGAGCAGGATCTGATCGAGGAGGAGATCGAGGATCTGAACTCGGAAGTGCAGAACATGTTCACCAGCATCGGCCTGAAGGAAGACGAGATCGCTGAGAAGAAGGACGCTATCGCCCAGAAGCAGGTGGAGATCGGACAGGCCCAGGTGGAGTATGAAGCGGCCAAGAAGCGGGAAGAAGAACAGTATGACTCCATGAAGTCCAACATCCGTTTCATGTTCGAGAACAATGACACGAATTTCCTGGTCACCCTACTGGGCAGCGGGAGTTTCAGCGAATTCCTGAATATGGCGGAGTATACGGAGCTGGTCTACCAGTATGACCAGAAGATGCTGGAGGACTATAAGGCCACCAAGGAAGAGGTGCAGACGCTCTGGAACCGCCTGGAAGCCGACAAGGATGAGCTGGAGATCGATGAACGGCAGCTGGAGGAGGACAAGGCGAAGCTTCAGGAGCTGAAGGACGAGCTGGACCGGCAGCTGGAGCAGAAGAAGAAGGAATCCGCCGATTTCGAAGCGGAGATCGCCAAATATAAGAAACAGGCGAACGCCGCCAAGAAGAAGATCCAGGAGGAAGAGAAGCATCTGAAGCAGCTGAAGGAAGAGGAAGCCCGCAGGCAGCAGCAGAACAATTCCTCCGGGAAGGGAACGGGCACGGCATCCGGCTCCGCAGCCAACGGGAGCTATAAGGACACCGGCTACGCATCCGCCATCGATAATGCGGCGGGCAGCGAGCTGGGCAAGAAGATCGCCAAGTATGCCTGCCAGTTCATCGGCAATCCTTACGTGTCCGGCGGCACCAGCCTGACCAACGGGGCGGACTGCTCCGGTTTCACCTACAGGGTATACAAGGATTTCGGCTACAATCTGCCCAGGACTTCCTATGAGCAGAGATCCGCAGGCAAATCCGTTTCTTATTCGGAAGCTCAGCCCGGGGACATCATCTGTTATTCCGGTCACGTGGCCATCTATATCGGCGGGGGCAAGATTGTGCATGCCAGCACCTCCAAGACCGGGATCAAGATCGGCAACAATGCCCAGTACAAGACCATTCTTTCTGTGAGAAGGATCATCTGAGGCAGGGAGTCCGGAACGGTGCAGATCGCCGGATTGGAATTTGGAGAAAGCTTCTTGCGCAAGAAGTTTTTGCGCATAAAGATTTTGTGTATAAAGGTTTTGCACATAAAGGTTTCGTACATTACATAAGATAAAGAAGTGAAGAGAAGGCTTCGGGATCGATCAAGGGACGAGCTCTTATAACAGGGCGGTGTCGGCGAGGATTTCGGAGTCTTTTTATGGGAAAGGGCAGAGTCTGTTTGGGAAAGGCTGGTGCTTGTTTGGGAAGGGCCGGTGCCTGCATAAGAAAAGTAGGCATTTGCGTGAGAAAGGCGGTTGAATTAGGAAGATGGCTGAATTTATGAAGAATATTGAAAAAAAGGAATATCCCTCCATCGATATGGAGGTGTTCGGCAAGAGGCTCAGAGAGGCCTGTGAGCTGCAGAACATGACCGCCCGCCAGCTGAAGGCGCAGCTGCACATGGGCTCCATTCAGGCCATCTATCTGTGGCTGGAGGGCAAGAGGCTTCCCAATCTCGATAATCTGTATGCGCTGAGTAAGTGTCTCGGAGTTTCCATGGAGGAGTTGTTGGAAGAACGGAACGAGAAACCGGAAACGCTGAAACAGACGGAAATGACCGATTATGGCGATAGGGTGCTGTCCTATTGGGCGCATTTGCGTTGAAATTGAATATTATACTATCATTGTTACACTTTGTCATTTAACAAGATGTTGAATGACAGAGCGTATTTTTCATGTTATGATGAAAATATTCCAATATATTCCAAAATACGACAAGACAGGATGGGGGGCTGTTTTGACGTATTATCTACTGTACCATCAGAACGGCCATTTCGGCTGAACAAATTTCCAGTTATTTTTTACAAGGCTGCAGCACCGGCTGCCCTGGCAGGCGGGATGCGGCGCCAGACAAAGGTCATGAAGGAGGAGCACTATGACTTATGAGGAATTCAAGGGAGAGCTGTTTCGCATCATTATGCAGCAGGAAGAGGTTCGGGGGAGGCGGATTATGCTTCTGGAAAAGGGTTATACTACCAGAGACGGCCAGATATTGAGCATGATCCGTTACATTAACCGAGTGACGTCCGGACGGGAGGACAGCGTTATGCACGGAGATTACATCCAGGTGATCTGGGGAGAAGGGAACATTCGGAGCATGATGAGCTGGGATGTCAGAGAATACTACACCCGTTTCAGGAGGGAAGGCTGGCAGGGAATCCTTCCGGAGCTGCTGGCCCGGATTCAGAGGGCGGGTTTGAGCGAGATCTGGCTCCGTCCGGGAGGGGAAGGTTATGAACAGATGAAGGACAGGCTGATCATTCGGCCGATCAATTATTTTTTGAACCGCTATGAGCTGGAGGACGGCTATTTCTGGAAGATCGGGGATATTGCTCTGACTCTGTACGGCGTCCTGTATGATGGGGAGGATGATTACCTGACGCTGAAGCTAAAGAAGGGGATGACGGTGGGGTGGAACGTTCCGGAAGAAGAGCTTTTACAGAACGCCCTGTGCAACACGGCGGCCCTGATGCCGCCCCGGCTCTATTTCAGCTCGGATCTGAGGTCCAGGCACGATCCGGAAGAAGGAATTTTTCTCCCAGGAGAAGGGGAATCCGTCACCTGCGCCCTCAATCCGGACAATGGAATGGAAGGAGCCCTGGGATACCGGCTCACCACCACCAAGATCATCAACGGGGCCGTGGCAATTTTTTATCCGGGAGTAAAGGAACGGCTGGGCGAACTTTTGGGAGATTATTACATCGGGTTCACCAGCATTCATGAGGCGATTCTTCATCCTGCGGCCAGTCAGTCGCCGCTCTGCATGAGGGAATCCATTCACGAGATCAATGCGACCTTCCCCCGGGAAGAAATGCTCAGCAGCAGGATCTACCAATATAGCAGGGAGACGAAGGAGCTGCTGGAAGTGGGTTGAGATCGGAAAGCGTTCCAGGAATTCCCTGTCTTCCCTTGACATTATTCTCCGAGACATATAAAATGTATCTATCCGGCAGAAGAGTAATTCCTGGCGGAAAGCGAACCGGCCGGAAAGGCTGGTTACGGATAGGAGAATGCATGCTGTTTCAGTTGGTACCGACGGAATTCACATCTTGGATGATTTTTCTGGGAATCCTGTTCGCTTTTGTCGCCACGGTGATGGCCCTGGCCAAGCTGAGTTCCCGTTTGCCCAAGAATCATGGACGGGACTATGCGGTGGAGGGGGAGCGTTCCGTGGGCAAACCCCAGGGGGCCGGAATTATCTTCATCTGGGTCTTCGTGATCTCTTCCCTGCTCTTTGCGCCCTTGTCTGCGGAAAACACCATTTACATGATTTTGCTGATCATCTGTATGATGACCGGATATCTGGACGATGCTTCCAAGATTCCCTGGGGAGAATACAAAAAGGGTTTCCTCGATTTATGCGTCGCCATTTTGGTCGCTTTGACTTATCTGCATTTCAATCCCAGCGAGATCGGCTTGGCCCTGCCGGGAATCACCCTGGCCCTGCCTCCGGTGGTGTTGGCTCTCGGCATTATCGTGCTGGTATGGGTCTCGGTGAACGTGACGAATTGTTCCGACGGAGTGGACGGGCTGTCCGGCACCCTGGGGATTATCACGGTCATGACGATCTATTTCATTGACCAGATCAGGGGAAAGGCCGGAAATTTTTCCTTCCTGATCCTGATCTTCGCCGTCTGCATCCTGGGATATCTCTGGTACAATGCCGCACCCAGCAAGCTGATGATGGGGGATGCCGGTTCCAGGTCCATGGGACTTTTTATCAGTATCGCCGTGCTGAAGACGGGGTACCCTTTTCTCTATATTCTCGTGGCCCTGATGTTGATCCTGGACGGAGGTCTGGGATTGGTGAAGATCGCTCTGCTGCGCTTCTGCAAGATCCATTTTTTGTCCCATGTCAGATTGCCCCTGCACGACCATGTGCGCAAACAGCTGGGCTGGTCCAACACCCAGACGGTGTATCGTTTTGCCATCATTCAGATCATGCTGGCCCTGGCGGTGATCTTCGCCGTGCTGGGTTAGGAGGACGGGCGGGAGACTTGCGATTGACGGAACCATTGTAAAGACTGTAAAAAGGAGAAGAATGACATGTATGATCAGTTGACGCCTACGGATATCAAGAAGATGGAGGAAGAGATCGAATATCGGAAGCTGGTGGTCCGTCCCAAAGCCTTGGAGGACGTGAAGGAGGCCCGGGCCCACGGGGATCTGAGCGAGAATTTTGAATATCATGCGGCGAAAAAAGTGAAGAATCAGAATGAAAGCCGGATCCGGTATTTGGAGAAAATGATCCGCACGGCCCGGGTGATTTCGGAAGATTCCGCAGCGGACGAGGTGGGAATCAACAACACCGTGACGGTGGAATTCCTGGAGGACGGTCTGGAGGAAACCTACAAGATCGTCACCACGGTGCGGGGCAATTCCCTGGAAGGCCTGATCAGCGACGAATCCCCCCTGGGCAAGGCCTTGCTGAAGCATAAGATAGGAGATGTGGTCCATGTCCAGGTGAACGAGGCCATCGGTTATGATGTCTGCATCAAAAAGATTGAAAATACCACGGATGACGGGGATAAAATACGCAGTTTTTAGGAGGAAGCGGCATGAAGCAATATTTTTTATTTGATCTGGACGGGACCTTGACGGATCCCAAGGTGGGAATTACCACCTGCGTGCAGTACGCTCTGGCGGATTTCGGCATAGACGAGCCGGATTTGGACAAGCTGGAGCCTTTTATCGGCCCGCCTCTGAAGGACAGCTTTATGGAATTTTATCATATGACGGAGGAACAGGCGGAAGCGGCCATCGCCAAATATCGGGAGCGGTTCCAGGACACCGGGATCTTTGAAAACGAGGTGTATCCGGGAATTTATGATCTGCTCCGGACGATGAAGGCGGCGGGGATGCATATGGCGGTGGTTTCCAGCAAGCCCACGGTCTTTGTGGAGCGCATCCTGAAGCATTTCAAGTTGGATTCTTATTTTGAAGTGGTGCTGGGGAGCGAATTGGACGGCACCCGGACGAAAAAGGCCCAGGTGATCGTGGAAGCGCTGCGGCAGTTCTTTGGGGACAAGCCCATCCCCCATGACGAGATCTTCATGATAGGGGACCGGAAATATGACGTGGAGGGGGCCAGGGCTTTTCATCTCGAAAGCGTCGGGGTCGCTTACGGCTACGGCAGCATGGAGGAACTAAAGGAAGCTAGGGCCGATTATATCGTGAAGAGCGTGGCGGAGCTGAAAAAGCTTCTGATGCGGGAAGTGGAAGAGAAGAAACGAATGGATGAGGTGCACAGGGCCCAGCAGCCGGGGGGTGCAAAGCCCCAGAGTCAGGGAACCAAGGCTCTGTGGAGAGTATTGCTGCCTTACCTGGTCTTCATGCTGGCAAAGGGAGCCGTTGGCATTATCATGTCCATTATTTTCCAGAGCCTGGCCCGGAATCCGGAACTGACGGATTATCTGCTGATTCAGAACGGCGAAACGGTGAGCCTCACCGGACTGGCGGGCATTCTGGCCCAGATCGTGTCCTTCGTGGTGGCGGGGCTGATGATATTGCCTTATGCCCGTCCCATGATTCGGAAAGCGACGGAGGAAATGCACCTCACCCATTTGAAGCAGGAACCGGCGTCCAACTATTGTATTTTGGCCCTGGTGGTCGTCGCAGGGGTGTTGGGGCTGGTCTCCCTGATGAACGCCATGGGAGCGGTGAACGTGGCTGCAGGCTATCAGTCCATTGCGGGCACGCCCAGCGAGATCCCGGTCCTTCTGGGGTTGCTCAGCTTCGGCATCTGTACGCCGGTGGCGGAAGAGCTGATGTTCCGGGGAATCCTGTACAATGGGGCCAAGAAATTCATGTCCCTTAAGATGGCCTGGGTGTTGTCCGCCATTTTCTTCGCCTATTACAACGGTTATGGCGCAGTGATGTTCTATGGTCTTTTGCTGGGGCTGCTGTTGGCCTATGTCTATGAATATTTCGGAGATTTCAAGGTGGTGGTGGCAGCCCATGTGGTGGGAAACCTGGTGTATTATCTGCTGAATTATACAGCGCTCACCCAGATCAATATCTTCGGCTGGCCTTTGGCCCTCGTCTGCGTGGCGCTGACCGTCGGCGGCATGTTCCTGTTGGCGAGGCAGAAAAAGGTGTTTTGAGGCCATAGAGGCGGAGGAAGATTTGGGAGTATGAGGGTACAAAAGAGAAACTGGAAAACAGGGAAGCTGTGTCTATTGCTGTGCTTGCTGCTTCTTCTCCAGGGATGTGGGGAAGGATCGGGGGAAGGGTCGCTTGCGTCCCAGGGAACGTCCGAATCCCTGTCGGAGACCCTGGAACAGGTTTATGGGGAACCGATTGAGGATGTCCGGGAAAGTAGGGAGATTGAGGATGTCCAGGAGAGTGAGACGGAGGAAGAGCCTCCCGCTTTTCAAGAATATGAAATTTCCCTGATGGCCGTGGGGGACAACCTGATGCATTTGGGCGTGATCAATGCCGGAAAGCAGGGAGACGGAAGCTACGATTATTCTTTCTTGTTTGATGGAATCCGGGAATTTCTGGAAATGGCGGATTTGAAAATCATCAACCAGGAAACGATTCTGGGCGGGAATGAAAAAGGCTTTACCGGCTATCCCAGCTTCAATTCTCCCACTCAGGTGGGGGATGCCATAGCGGGCGCCGGGTTCAACGTGGTGCTTCATGCCACCAACCATTCGGCGGATCAGGGGATCGAGGGGATGGAGAACTGTATCGAGTTCTGGCAGACCCATCCCGAGGTGTTGATGGTGGGGCTCCACATGCCTTATGAAGAGGAATCGGCGGGAAATCAGGAGATCGCAGGAGAGGCTCAGGAAAATTCGGGAGAAAACCAGGAGTTTTCATCGGGTGCCGGGGAGAGTGAGACGGAGAACGTCCGGAAAACGGAGGACGGTTCCAGGTTTGAAGGAAGGATCCCGCTGCTTACGGTGAAGGGAGTGACCTTTGCCATCCTGAATTATACTTATGGGCCCAATTACAGCACCGTGCCGAAGAAGGTGACGGATCGTCTGGAGGTGCTCTGCGCCATCAATGAGAAGACCAGGGAGTTGGATTACACTTCCCTGAACGAACAGGTGCTTTTGGATATTCAGAAGGCCGAAGAACTGGCGGAGGTCGTCATCGTGTGTCCTCACTGGGGGACGGAAAACTCGGCCGTTCCCTCCAAGTATCAGGAAAAATTTGCAAAACAGATGACGGAGGCCGGGGCGGATCTGATCATCGGAACCCATCCTCACGTGGTGCAGCCGGTGGAATGGATCCAGGCGGACAACGGCAACAAGTCCTTGTGCTTTTATTCATTGGGAAATTACGCCTCCACCCAAAAAGGAGGCAGAAACATGCTGGAGGGCCTGGCCTGGGTGACCTTCCGGGTGACGGAGGAGGGAGTGGAACTGGCAGAAGAAAAGACCGGAATTCTGCCGCTGGTGTGCCACTATACTTCCGGTCCCGTTCGTTTTAAAGGGGTTTATTTGTTGGAGGACTATACCCAGGAGCTGGCAGCCGTCCATGGAATCATTCCTTATGGAGGGATCAGTTTTGCCCTGGAGGATCTCTTGGAGTGGAACGAGGAAACCATCGGCGCCTGGGGACTGACCGGAGAGCAGATCAGAAGTTTCCAGTCCTTTAGTCAATGATATTCTTCACCCCGAGGAAGGTGTCGTCATAGTAGATGTCATCCGTTACCACGCCCCTCCTGGAGTTGGCGGCATGGACGATCTTGCCGTCCCCGATGTAAAGACCCACGTGGGTGCATTTGGAGCCGTTGGAGCTGTAGCAGACCACGTCTCCCGGCTGGATCTCGTCCACGGAGATGCTTCTGCCGTTGGAAGTCCACTGTCCCTGGGGAGTTCTGCTGATGGAATAGCCGAAGTCTGCAAAGACGTAACAGGTGAATCCGGAACAGTCGGTTCCGCTGGTGAGGCTTCTGCCGCCGCTCACGTATTTGTTCCCGACAAACTGCTTGGCGTATTCCACGATGGCGGAACGCAGTTCCTCGTTGCTGGTGTAGCTGGTGGAGGGAGGGGTGACATTGGTGCTCTCGGGAGCGGCCTGCTCGGACTTGGCGGCCCTGGCTGCGGCCTCCGCTTCCGCCTTGCGTCTGGCTTCCTGTTCCGCCCGTTCTTCCTCTATGGACTTGGCGTAGTTGAATTCCTCCAGCACCGTGACATATTGGCTGGAAACGAAGCCTTCGCTTCCGTCCGCATACTGCACCTTGTGCCATTCCTCTCCGAGCTCCAGGATCTTTGCCTTTTCCCCGTGGTCCAGGTATCCGATTCTGGAGGAATTGATGTCCGCTTCCTTCCGAACGTTCAGGCGGTCCGCTTCCACCTGGGCGAAACGGGTCACATAGTCCTCTATTACGGCGGCGGCAGCTTCTCCATAGATAAAATACTCCGCCTTGATATATCCCTCCACGCTGCCGGAGGTCACCTGGAACCAGGTGTCTTCCCCTTCGCCCACGGCGGACAGGATATGGGCCACGGAGCCATCGTACATTTTCCCCAGGATTTCGCCGTTTGTATCCGGGGTGCTCCTGACATTGACATAATCGTTCACGTCGGCGATGGCGAGATCGCTGTATTCCTGTGAAGAAGCATGGCTCTCCGGAGACGAATCGCCGATCCCCCCTGCTGTGGGAACTTCTTGGGAAGGGATGTTTTCCAGGGAAGGGACAGGGGCGAGAATGCCCACCTCCTGAGACATCAAGAGGTCCTTGACGGTTTCTGGGACTTCGCCGGAATTCTCGATAGAAGCGGCCTGTACGGTCAAAAGACTGCTCAGGCCGACGGCGCAGAAAATGAGGATCGTTGTTGATATTTTATGGGATAACTTTTTCATGGTTTTATCTTTGCCTTGTACGAAATTGGGAAAATTAGTGGCCGTCTTTTGGAGTAAGATGTTCCTTTGAAAACCACCTTTATTATTTTACGAAATAATTACGGGAATGTCAAGAGAAAACGGGAAAATACGTAACATTTTGTAATAATTTGGTTATAAAAAGGAGGTTCCTATGAAATTAGTCACGTTCAATATCAGAGTGGATTTTGGCGGCGACGGGGCGCAGAACTTTTGTTATCGAAAACCTCTGATCCTGGAGAAGATCGGCACGGAACGGCCGGATATCATCTGTTTCCAGGAGGTGGCGGATCACGTGGCCCTGTGGCTGAAGGAAAATCTGAAGGATTATAACGTCATCGGCTGCGGGAGAGGGACGGATCTGCGGGGAGAGCAGCTGAGCATCGCCTATCGCAAAGATGCCATGAACCTGATGGAGATGCACACCTTCTGGCTGTCGGACACGCCCTTCGTTCCCGGTTCCCGGTATCGGGAGCAGAGCGTTTGTCCGAGAGTCTGTACGGAGGTGCTTCTGGAGGAGCTTTCCACGGGCCTGGTGTTCCGGCTGGTGAACATACACCTGGACTATGAGGGCGCTTCGGCCAGGAGGCAGGGGCTGCTCCGGATCCTGGAGGAGCTCGGGAAAAGGGAACTGTTTCCACAGGCTCCGGTCATTTTGGCGGGAGATCTGAATGCGAAGGGAGGGAGCGATGAACTGTCCGTCCTGCTGGAACATCCGGACCTCCGGAACCTGACGGCGGGGATCGGGGCCACCTTCCATGATTTCGGCCGTGGGGCGGAGGACATCGACTACATTTTCGCTCACAGGGACTTCGTCTGCGACAAGGTGGAGAAATGGACGGACCGCAGCGAGGAAGGAGTCTACCTTTCCGATCATTATCCCGTGTGCGCCACTCTGCATTGTGCCATGTCAGCAGGAAATCAAGCGCGAACGCAGTGAGCATTTGATTTCACCTGACATGGCAACGCCAGAATCGCACAGTGCGACAGCACTGCGGCTGCGGAGTAGGCGGATCCTGGAGTGTATTGAATCATGTCAGCAGGAAATTAACAGATAATTCGCCTGTAATTTCTATAATTGACAAATAATCAGACAATTTAATAAAAAAAAAGACTTTACAATCCCCGCATAATGGTGTATAGTAGGGAAGGTCGCAAAGGAGCGCAGAGGCTTTCTTTGCGACTTTTTTTATGACATGAAGTCAGGGGCGGGAAGGTTCCTGCTCTGGCGGCATGACTTTTTGATGAGAAACCGGAAAGGAGAGATCTATGTTTACCGTGAAAAATGAGCTCCCCAAAGCGCCGCTCTATCGTGAAGAATTCGAGCATGACAACTGCGGCATCGGGGCCTGCGTAAATATCAAAGGAAAGAAAAGCCGGGAAACCGTGGAAAACGCCTTGAAGATCGTGGAGAACCTGGAGCACAGGGCCGGGAAGGATGCGGAAGGCAAGACCGGTGACGGCGTGGGCATCCTGACCCAGGTGCCCCATAAGTTTTTCGCCAGGGTGACGAAGCCCTTGGGCATCGAGATCGGCGGAGAGCGGGAATACGGCGTGGGCATGTTTTTCTTCCCCCAGGAGGAACTGCGCCGGAACCAGGCCAAGAAGATGTTCGAGATCATCGTGGAAAAGGAAGGCCTGCAGTTCCTGGGCTGGAGAGAGGTGCCTACCTTCCCCAACGTGCTGGGCCACAAGGCGGTGGAATGCATGCCTTATATCATGCAGGCTTTCGTGAAGAAACCGGCGGGGGTGGAAAAGGGCCTTCCCTTTGACAGACGGCTTTACATTGCAAGGAGGGTTTTCGAGCAGTCCTCCGACGATACCTACGTGGTCTCCCTTTCCAGCCGGACCATCGTATACAAGGGAATGTTCCTGGTGGGGCAGCTCCGCACCTTTTTTGCGGATTTGCAGAGCGAGGACTTTGAGTCCGCCATGGCCATCGTGCACTCCCGTTTTTCCACCAACACAAACCCAAGCTGGGAGAGGGCCCATCCCAACCGCTTCATCGTGCACAACGGGGAAATCAACACCATCCGGGGCAATGCGGATAAGATGCTGGCCCGGGAGGAGAACATGGCTTCCGAACATCTGAAGGGGCAGCTGCACAAGGTGCTTCCGGCCATCAACAAGACCGGCTCCGATTCCGCCATGCTGGACAACACCCTGGAATTCCTGGTGATGAGCGGCATGGACCTGCCTCTGGCGGTGATGATCGCCATTCCGGAGCCCTGGGCCAACAATAAGACCATGTCCCAGACCAAGAAGGATTTCTACCAATATTATGCCACTATGATGGAGCCCTGGGACGGCCCGGCCTCCATCCTGTTCTCCGATGGGGATATCCTAGGGGCGGTGCTGGACCGCAATGGTCTGCGCCCTTCCAGGTACATGATCACCACCGATGACCAACTGATTCTTTCTTCGGAGGTAGGAGTGCTGGACATCGATCCCGCCAAGATTAAGGAGAAAAACCGTCTCCGGCCCGGCAAGATGCTCCTGGTGGATACCGTCAAGGGCGAGGTGGTGGACGACGACGCCCTGAAGGAGGGCTATGCTTCCAGGCAGCCCTACGGTGAGTGGCTGGACGGCAACCTGGTGCTGCTGCGGGATCTGAAGATTCCCAACCAGAGGGTGCAGGAATATACCTATGAGGAACGCCAGCGGCTGCAGAAGGCCTTTGGCTACACCTATGACGAGCTGAAGACCAGCATCCTTCCCATGGCCAAGAACGGGGGAGAGGCCATCGCCGCCATGGGCGTGGACACCCCTCTGCCGGTGCTGAGCAAGACCCATCATCCTCTGTTCCATTATTTCAAGCAGCTCTTCGCCCAGGTGACCAATCCTCCCATCGACGCCATCCGGGAAGAGGTGGTGACCTCTACCACGGTTTATATCGGTGCGGAAGGCAACCTCCTGGAGGAGTCGCCGGGGAACTGCAACGTGCTGAAGGTGAACAATCCCATCCTGACCAACACGGATCTTTTGAAAATCAAGAACATGAAGGTGGATGGGTTCAAGGTAGAAGTGATTCCCATTACCTATTATAAAAACACCAGCCTGGAGAGGGCCATCGACCGTCTCTTCGTGGAAGTGGACCGGGCCTATCGGGACGGGGTGAACATCCTGATCCTTTCCGATCGGGGCGTGGACGAGAACCATGTGGCCATTCCTTCCCTGCTGGCGGTGTCCGCCCTGAACCAGTACCTGGTTCGGACCAAGAAGCGCACCCGGGTGGCCCTGATCCTGGAAAGCGGGGAGCCCAGGGAGGTGCATCATTTCGCCACCCTTTTGGGATACGGCGCCTGCGCCATCAATCCTTACCTGGCTCAGGACACCATAAGAGAACTCATCGAGAACCATATGCTGGATAAGGATTATTATGCGGCGGTGGATGACTACAACAATGCGGTGCTCCACGGCATCGTGAAGATCGCCTCCAAAATGGGCATCAGCACCATTCAGTCCTATCAGGGTTCCCAGATTTTCGAAGCCATCGGCATTGCGCCGGAGGTGATCAGCCGGTACTTCAGCAACACCGTGTGCCGGGTGGGAGGCATCACTCTGAAGGATATTGAAAAAGAAGTGGATGAGCTGCATTCCATGGCTTTCGATCCCCTGGGCCTGGGCAATGACCTGACCCTGGACAGTCCCGGACACCACAAGATGCGCAGCGGAGGAGACGAGCATCTCTACAACCCCGCCACCATCCACATGCTCCAGGAATCCACCCGACGGGGGGATTATCAGATGTTCAAGCAATATACCGCCCTGGTGAACGACGAGGATTCCGTCCGGAACCTGAGGGGCCTGATGGACTTCAATTATCCCAAAAAGGGAATCCCCCTGGACCAGGTGGAAAGCGTGGAGTCCATCGTGACCCGTTTCAAGACGGGCGCCATGTCCTACGGTTCCATTTCCAAGGAAGCCCATGAGACCATGGCCATTGCCATGAACAGGCTCCATGGAAAGAGCAATTCCGGAGAGGGCGGCGAGGATCTGGAGAGACTGACGGTGGGGCCGGACGGCCTGAACCGCTGCTCCGCCATCAAACAGGTGGCCAGCGGCCGGTTCGGTGTGACCAGCCGCTATCTGGTCAGCGCCCAAGAGATCCAGATCAAGATGGCCCAGGGCGCCAAGCCCGGGGAAGGCGGGCACCTGCCCGGCGGGAAGGTTTATCCCTGGATCGCCAAGACCAGGCACTCCACCCCCGGCGTAGCGCTGATTTCCCCGCCTCCTCATCACGATATTTATTCCATCGAGGATTTGGCTCAGCTGATTTATGATTTAAAAAATTCCAATAAAAATGCCCGGATTTCCGTGAAGCTGGTGTCCGAGGCCGGCGTGGGCACCGTGGCCGCCGGCGTGGCCAAGGCCGGGGCCCAAGTCATTCTGGTATCCGGCTATGACGGAGGCACCGGCGCCGCCCCCAGGAGCTCCATCCACAATGCGGGCCTGCCTTGGGAGCTGGGCCTGGCGGAGACCCATCAGACCCTGATCATGAACGGTCTCCGCAACAAGGTGCGGATCGAGACGGACGGAAAGCTGATGAGCGGCCGGGACGTGGCCATCGCCGCCATCCTGGGAGCGGAAGAGTTCGGCTTTGCCACCGCCCCCCTGGTGACCATGGGCTGCGTCATGATGCGGGTCTGCAACCTGGATACCTGTCCCGTGGGCGTGGCCACCCAGAACCCGGAACTGCGCAAGAGATTCCGGGGCAAGCCGGAATACGTGGAGAACTTCATGAAGTTCATCGCCCAGGAGCTGCGGGAATACATGGCCCGGCTGGGCATCCGCACTGTGGACCAGCTGGTGGGCAGGACGGATCTGCTGAAGGTGAAGGAAGGCCTCACGGACAGACAGAAGGAAGTGGATCTGTCCCTGATCCTGGCCAACCCTTACGAGGGCAGCAAGGCCAAGGTCACCTTTGATCCCAAGCAGGTCTTTGACTTCGAACTGGAAAAGACCCTGGACGAGAGGGTTCTCATGGAGCATCTGGGCAAGGCCGTGGAAACCGGCCAGAAGCGCAGCATCGAGGTGGACGTGTCCAACAGGGACCGGGCCTTCGGCACCATCTTCGGCAGCGAGATCACCAAACGCATGGGGGATCACGTGGAGGAAGATACCTTCCACGTGCTCTGCCGGGGAGCGGGGGGCCAGTCCTTCGGGGCCTTCATTCCCAGCGGCCTGACCCTGGAACTGGTGGGGGACAGCAACGACTATTTTGGAAAAGGTCTCTCCGGGGGCAAGCTGATCGTCTATCCTCCGGCGGGCAGCGCCTTTAAGGCGGAAGAGAACATTATCATCGGCAACGTGGCCCTGTACGGCGCCACCAGCGGCAAGGCCTTTATCAACGGCGTGGCGGGAGAGCGGTTCTGCGTGCGGAATTCCGGCGCCATAGCGGTGGTGGAAGGCGTGGGCGACCATGGCTGCGAGTACATGACGGGCGGCCGGGTGGTGGTGTTGGGCCCTACCGGCAAGAACTTTGCGGCGGGCATGAGCGGCGGCATCGCTTACGTGCTGGATGAGCACAACGATCTGTACATGCGCCTGAACAAGGAAATGGTTTCCTCCTATGAGATCACCAACAAGTATGACATGATGGAACTGAAGGACATGATCAAGGAGCACGTGACCTCCACCAACTCAGCCAAGGGCAAGGAGATCCTGGAACATTTCAACGAGTATCTGCCCAAGTTTAAGAAGATCATTCCCCACGATTACGAGCGGGTGCTGAAGACCATCGTGCAGATGGAGGAAAAGGGCTTGAGTGCGGAGCAGGCGCAGATCGAAGCCTTCTACGCCAATACCAGACAGGAATAGAGTGCCGCATGGACGGCGGAATGGAGAAGAAAATGGGTAAACCGACTGGATTTATGGAATATGAGAGAAAGGTCAGCGTCTCCGAGGATCCCAGGAGCAGGGTGAGTCACTTCCGGGAATTCAAGGAGCATTTGACGAGGGAGGAACAGCAGCTCCAGGGAGCCCGCTGCATGGAGTGCGGCGTGCCCTTCTGCCAGGCCGGGATGATGATCTGCGGCATGGCCAGCGGCTGCCCCCTGCATAACCTGGTGCCGGAGTGGAACGATCTGGTATACACGGGCAACTGGCGGGAGGCCTACAACCGCCTGAAGAAGACCAACAGCTTCCCGGAGTTCACCTCTAGGGTCTGTCCGGCCCTGTGCGAGGCGGCCTGTACCTGCGGCCTGAACGGGGATCCGGTATCCACCAAGGAAAATGAATACGCCATCATTGAGAACGCTTATGAAAAGGGCTATGCGGATCCCAAGCCCCCTAAAGTGCGCACCGGCAAACGGGTGGCCGTGGTGGGAAGCGGCCCTTCCGGCCTGGCGGCGGCGGATCAGCTCAACAAGCGGGGGCACCTGGTCACGGTCTTCGAGCGGTCTGACCGTATCGGCGGCCTGCTCATGTACGGCATTCCCAACATGAAACTGGAAAAACAGATTGTGGACCGCAAGATCAAGGTGATGGAAGCGGAAGGGATCACTTTCGTCACGGGCGTGGACGTGGGGAAAGATCTGAAGGCGGATAAGCTTCTCCATGACTTCGACCGCATCGTCCTGGCCTGCGGGGCCTCCAATCCCAGGGATATCAAGGCTCCCGGCAGGGACGCCAAGGGGATCTATTTTGCGGTGGATTTCCTGAAAGCCAATACCAAGAGTCTGCTGGATTCAAATTTTGAGGATCACAAATACGTGGACACCAAAGACAAGGACGTGATCATCATCGGCGGCGGAGACACGGGCAACGACTGCGTGGGCACCAGCATTCGCCACGGCTGCAAGTCCGTGACCCAGATCGAGATGATGCCCAAGGCCCCGGATGAGAGGGCGGAGAACAACCCTTGGCCGGAGTGGCCCAAGATCTGCAAGACGGATTACGGCCAGGAGGAGGCCATCGCCCTCTTCGGCCATGATCCCCGGATCTATGAGACTACGGTGAAGGAATTCCTCAAGGACGAACAGGGGAACCTGAAGGCGGTGAAGATCGTGAAGTTGTCCTGGGAGACGGATCCCGCCACGGGGAGAAGGAACATGAAGGAAGTGGAGGGGAGCGAGGAAATCCTTCCGGCGGACATCGTGCTCATCGCCGCAGGCTTCCTGGGAGCCCAGGGCTATGTGGCGGAAGCCTTCGGCGTGGAATTGAACGAGCGCACCAATGTAAAGACGCTGCCTGGAAAGTATCAGACCAACGTGGAGAACATCTTCGTCACCGGAGACATGCACCGGGGCCAGTCCCTGGTGGTGTGGGCCATCCGGGAAGGCCGGGAGGCCGCCCGGGCCGTGGACGAAAGCCTGATGGGATATTCCAACCTGGTGGTGCAGTAAAAAACGGGCGTTTCGTCCTCCGTCCCGGAGGCAGGAAGCATTGGAATAAATCAGGAACTAAATAAAACAGGGTTTGGATGCGCATTCATGATGCGGACATCCGAACCCTGTTATTTCATGCGGCAAATTCTTTTTCCATGCGGCAATTTTTTTATGCAACAAATCCTTTGCCGAGTTTTTCCCCAAAAATGGGATGAAAGTATGATTACCGTCTTTTTACAACAATTGCAGCCCGGCTTTCCTGGCTTCTTCCATGGTTTCCTCCGGCCACAGGGAAGCCTGTACCTCCCCGATGTGGGCCTTGCGCAGCAGGAACATGCAGATGCGGGACTGGCCGATGCCGCCGCCGATGGTATAGGGAAGTTCCTCGTCGATGATGGCTTTCTGGAAAGGAAGCTTCGCCCGTTCCGGGCATCCCGCCTTGTCCAGCTGAGAAAGAAGGGACTCCTTATCCACCCGGATGCCCATGCTGGACAGCTCCAGGGCGATGTCCAGAACCGGATAGTACACCACGATATCCGCATTCAGCGCCCAGTCGTCGTAGTCCGGGGCCCGGCCGTCATGAGGTTTGCCGTTTTCCAGTTTGTCGCCGATCTGCATGATGCAGACCGCTCCCTTGGCCTTCGCTATGTAGTATTCCCTTTCCTTCGGCGTGTAATCCGGGAACATCTCATCCAGCTCATGAGTGGTCACGAAGAAAATATCATAGGGAAGAATTTCCTGGATGTAATCATAATGAATGGACATGTATTTTTCCGTCTTGCGCAGCACGCTGTAGATTTCCCTGACGGTGTCCTTCAAGGTGTCCAGGGTTCGTTCTTCCTTGGTGATGATTTTTTCCCAGTCCCACTGGTCCACGTAAATGGAATGGATCTGATCCGCTTCCTCGTCCCGGCGGATGGCGTTCATATCGGTGTAGAGGCCTTCTCCCACGGAAAAACCGTATTTTTTCAGGGCATAACGCTTCCATTTGGCCAAGGACTGCACGATCTCCGCATTTCGTCCGTCCTGATATTTGATATCAAAAGCCACGGGACGCTCCACGCCGTTCAGGTTGTCGTTGAGACCGGTTTCCGGATCCACGAATAAGGGGGCGGTGACCCGCAAAAGCTGCAGCTGCTTGGACAGCATGGACTGGAAAAAATCCTTCACGGTCTTGATGGCGATCTGAGTCTCATACAGATTCAGATCGGAATGATAATTGGATGGTAAACTTAAGGTTGGCATAAAAACACCTGCTTTCTTGGTTTTCACAGTAATATTTAACCCCTTTTGGACAGATTTTGCAATAGTTTTTTGAAGAAAAATGGGTCTTGCAATCTTCCATTGAGTGTGCTATGCTGTAAATAGAACATATGTTCTGTTATGGCTAGGTAATTTGTGAGGGGCGTCACAAATCATAGTTCTAAGGTTATCACAAATAAATGCAAGCATTTTTGTGATAACTTACGAACTATGACAAATTGTTTTGATGGCGGATAAGAAATCGCATTCGCAAATTTCTCGAGACGAGGTGAAGACCCGTCTTTGCCACCGCCGCATAAACGCTCCGGAAGGGAGGGTATCATGGAATATCTGGCAAACGGGAGCACCCGCAGTCTGATGGAGAAGCTTGCGATCCTGTCGGATGCGGCCAAATATGACGTGGCCTGCACTTCCAGCGGGGTGGAGCGGCAGGGGACGGGGACCGGCGTGGGGAATTGTCTGAAAATGGGGATCTGTCACAGCTTCAGCAGCGATGGCCGGTGTATTTCCCTGCTGAAGATCCTGATGACCAACGAATGCATCTATGACTGTAAATATTGTCTGAACCGGCGTTCCAATGATGTTCCCAGGGCGATTTTCACCCCGGAGGAGATCTGTACCCTGACCATGGAATTTTATCGGAGGAACTATATAGAAGGTCTGTTTTTGAGTTCCGGCATCGTGAACAGCCCGGATTGCACCATGGAGCTGCTCTGCCGGACCCTGGCTCTGTTGCGGGGGAAGTATCGTTTTCAAGGATATATTCATGTGAAGGCCATCCCGGGAGCGGACGGGGAACTGATACGGAGGGCCGGGTTTCTGGCGGACCGCATGAGCGTCAATCTGGAGCTGCCCACGGCGGAGGGACTGCGCTTGCTGGCCCCCAACAAGCACCGGAAGAATATCTTGGGCCCCATGCGCCAGATTCAGACGGGAATTCAGGTGAATCAAAATGAACTCACAGTTTACCGGCATGCCCCCCGCTTTGTGTCCGGCGGGCAGTCCACGCAGATGATCATCGGGGCCACCCAGGAAAACGATTACCAGATTCTCAAGGTGGCGGAGAGTCTGTACCGCAAGTTTGAATTGAAAAGGGTGTTTTATTCCGCCTTCGTGAACGTGAACCAGGACGCTTCTCTGCCCGCCTTGCCGGGAGGGCCGCCCCTGCTCCGGGAACATCGCCTGTATCAGGCGGATTTCCTGCTGCGGTTTTACGGCTTCGAGGCGGAGGAACTGTTGGACGAAGAGAGGCCCTTTTTCAACGTGCTGCTGGATCCCAAGGAGGATTGGGCGGTGCGGCATCTGGAACAGTTCCCGGTGGAAGTGAACAAAGCCTCCCTGGAGATGCTGCTGAGGGTGCCCGGGATCGGGGTGAAAAGTGCCCGGCGCATCGTGGCCGCCAGGAGGAGCGCAAAGCTGGACTTCCAGGATCTGAAAAAGATCGGAGTGGTGCTGAAGCGGGCGGTTTATTTTATTACCTGTGGCGGGAGGCTCATGTATCCCCTGAAGCTGGAGGAAGATGCCATCGTGAGGAACCTGACGGAGAAGGAGGACCGCATCCGGCTCGGAAGCGATGGAATGACCTACAGGCAGATGTCCCTTTTTGATGACGCCAGCTTCGCAGACGGCCTGCACAAACTCCCCTTGAGTCAAGTGCCGCCTGATCGGCGGCGGAATGTGAGGAAATATGATTGCTTACCGATGTGAGGACAGCCCGGAATGTATTTTCACGGCGATATATCGGGCCTATGAGGAAAAATGCGATCCCCGGGATACCAGGATCTGCCTGACGGAGGATCCCCTTCTGTTTGCCGAGGACCGTCCCGTGACGGTGGAGGAAGAAAAAGCGGAGAAAGTGCTGCGTACTTTGAGACGGCGTTTTGGAGAAGAGGATCTTCAAAGCCTTTGTCTCTGTCTGGCCTCCCCTTCCGAAGATAAAGGGCAGGCGGCGTATCGGACGATTGCGAAGGGGCTGGGGAGAGGCTGCCGGCCGGGACATTTGTTTGACGACCTGGCGGATCCGGACGTCCACAAGGCTTTCGCTCTGGCCAGGGGAGCTGGCAACGAGCTGCATCATCTCTATGGATTCCTGCGTTTCCAGGAATTGGAGGGAGGCATCCTCTATGCCCGGATTGGGCCGAAGAATGACCTGACGGCGTTTTTGATGCCTCATTTCGCAGATCGTTTTCCAGAGGAAAACTTCCTGATCCAGGACGAGCCCAGAGGATTGTGCGGCGTCCATCCGGTGGGGAAAGAGTGGTTTCTGGTGCAGAGCGGGCAGATTTTTTTGCGGGCAGGAGCGGAAGGGGAGTCGATTGAAGAGCGGGGAACTGCGCCTTTGAGGCAAACGAGAGAAAGGCTGATGTTTTCCGCAGGAGAGGAGGAGATACAGGAACTGTTTCGGTGCTTCTGCCGTACTATAGCTATTGAAGAGCGCTGGAACCTGGAGCTGCAGAGAAACCTGCTTCCTCTGAGATTTCGGGGATATATGACAGAGTTCTGATTTTTGGGACAAAATAGGTCTTTACAATTTACAGGAAATGTGTATAATTCATTAGTAATGAGGGAAACTGCATTTGAAAGGAAGGATTATGATGCAAAGGACGATCAAGCTAACACCAGGTGAGGTCCAGAATTTTGTAAATGTGACTTCCAAATGTGATTTTGACATTGATATCTTCTACAATCGCTACGTAGTGGATGCCAAGTCATTCCTTGGGGTATATGGTCTGGACTTCTCGAAACCTCTTACGGTATCCTACCATGGGTACAATGAAGAATTGGAAGGTTTTTTGCAGAAGAAAAGAATTGCCAGCTAATGTAGACACATGGGACTATGGAATGAGACTCCCTGTATAAGATAGAGACGCTATCTTAGGCAGGGAGTTTCGTCATTCACATCCTGGGAAGATGTGGAAAATTTGGATTTCATCGCCTACGGATGGAAGGATTTGGGAAATCCGGATTTCATCGTCCACGGATGGAAAGATTTGGGAAATCTGGATTTGGTCGCCTACGGATGGAAAGGTTCGGAGAATCTGGATTTCGTTGCCCATGGTTGAGAAGATTTGAAAGCTTTCCGGAGAATCTGGGAGCTTTGATTTCGAGGGACGGGGGAGGCGTTGATGGAAGAAGTCAGGATATCGGTTCGGAGTCTGGTGGAGTTCCTGCTCCGGCAAGGCGATATTGACAATCGCCGGGGGAGCGGGACGGAGGATGCCATGCAGGAAGGCAGCAGGATTCACCGGATGATACAGAAGCGGCAGGGCGGGGATTATCGGGCGGAGGTGCCTTTGAAATACGTGCATCCTGCGGAACATTACGATCTGGTGGTGGAGGGCCGAGCGGACGGCATTTTTACGGAAGACGGCGTCAAAACCGTGGACGAGATCAAGGGAACTTACCGGGACGTGGCCCGCATGAAGGAACCTATATTGGTGCATTTGGCCCAGGCCCGCTGTTACGCTTATATTTATGGGAGTCGGGAAGGCCTGTCTCAGATCCGGGTGCGAATGACCTACTGCAACCTGGAGACCGAGGACATTCGGTATTTCCAGGAGGAACACCCTATGGAGGTGCTGAAGGAATGGTTCGACTGGCTTCTGGAGGAATACAGGCGGTGGTCGGATTACGCCTGGGAGTGGCGCCAGGCCAGGGCGGCCTCCATCCGGCAGCTGGAATTTCCTTTCCCTTATAGGGATGGGCAGAGGGAACTGGTGACTTATGTCTATCAGACCATTTATCATAAGAAAAAACTGTTCCTGGAGGCCCCCACCGGCGTGGGCAAGACCGTTTCCACCCTGTTTCCGGCGGTGAAGGCCATGGAAAAAGGCATGGGGGATCGGATCTTTTATCTTACGGCCAAGACCATTACCAGGACGGTGGCGGAGGATACTTTTCGTCTGCTGCGGCAGCAGGGCCTGCGCTTCAAAAGCGTGGTGCTCACTGCCAAAGAGAAAATCTGCTTCCTGGAGCAGGTGGAGTGCGATCCGGAGCATTGTCCCTACGCCAAGGGGCACTATGACCGGGTCAACGACGCCATTTATGATTTCCTGGTGCACGAGGAAAGCTTTTCCCGGGAAAAAGTGGAGGAATATGCGGGGAAGCATACGGTATGTCCCTTTGAGATGTGCCTGGACATGAGCTTGTTTGCGGACGGTATCATCTGTGATTACAATTACCTCTTCGACCCCCATGTCTATCTGCGGCGGTTTTTCGGAGATTCTTCCGACGGAAATTATATTTTTCTCATAGACGAGGCCCACAATCTGTTGGAGCGGGGCCGGGAGATGTACAGCGCCGCATTGGTGAAGGAGGAGATCCTGGAGCTGAAACGGGAGCTTGGGAAGCTTCTGGATGAGGAGAAAGAGGAAACACGGGGGACGACAGAGCCCGAAAAGGGAGAATCAGTAGGAAATCAGGCCCGCAGTGCGGGGCGCTCCGTCCTGATAAAAGGGGGGTATGCCTTGCGGATGGAAAGGCAGCTGGAACGCTGCAATAAGGCCATGCTGGCCCTGAAACGGGAGTGCCGGGACTGGAAGGTGCTGGACGGGACTGGCGGAGAGACTGGCGGGGAGTCCGGCGAAAGCGATTTCGGCGCCCTGGTGCAAGCCTGCATTTGGCTCCATTCCGTGATGGGGGACTACCTGGAGGAGCAGGAGGAAGGCGGCCTCGAGATCCGGGAAAGGATTCTGGATTTTTATTTTAAACTCCGGCATTTCCTGGATATTTACGAGAGGGCGGATGAAAATTACGTGAAATACACGAGGCTGGGAGAAGACGGTCATTTCCTGGTGAAGCTTTTTTGCGTGAATCCCGCCAGAAATTTGCAGGAATGCATGGGAAGGGGCCGCAGCGCCATTCTTTTTTCCGCCACTTTCCTGCCCATCCAATATTACAAGGGCCTGCTGGGAGGAGAAAAGGAGGATTACGAGGTCTATGCCAAATCCGTTTTTTCCCCGGAGAAAAGGGCCATCTTCATCGCCAAGGACGTGACCAGCAAATACACCAGGCGATCTGAAGAAGAATTTTTGAGGATCGCCAGATACATCGATGAAATCGTGAAAAACCGTCATGGGAATTACATGGTGTTTTTCCCTTCCTATGCCTTTATGCAGAACGTCTACGAGATCTATCAGGAGAATTTCGGCGGGGAGGGGAAGGAGTGCCTGCTGCAGGAGGATTTCATGGGGGAAGAGGCCCGGGAGGCCTTCCTGGATCGGTTCCAGGAGGATGAGGAGGAGCATATCCTTCTGGGATTCTGCGTGCTGGGAGGAATCTTCAGCGAAGGCATCGACCTGAAAAACGACCGGCTGATCGGGGTGATCGTGGTGGGAACCGGAATCCCCCAGGTCTGTTGTGAGCGGGAATTGCTAAAGGATTATTTCAACCAAAACGGGGAGGACGGATTCGATTATTCCTACCGTTATCCCGGCATGAACAAGGTGCTGCAGGCGGCGGGCAGGGTGATTCGAACCGTTCAGGACGTGGGGATCATCGCCCTTTTGGATGAAAGGTTTCTGCAGTTTTCTTATCGAAAACTGTTCCCCAGAGAGTGGGAATCCTTCCAGGCGGTGACGGTGGATACCGTGGCCAAAAGGGTGGAACGCTTCTGGGATTCTTGGCTGTAAAACGTTTTGGTATGTGGATAACCTGTTATTTGAGCAATATTTGTATAGTTATCCACCTTTCCTTGTGGAAAAAAAGAGAGAAAGGTGGATAACATGTTTTACATAAGTTCAAAAAACATCCATTTTATGTATTCCGAACGTATGTTGTAAAAGACGTGGTTCTGAAGGGGAAAAGTCTCCATTTTGACGGGCGGAAGGCGGTCGGCCGGAGGGGAAAAACCAGTAGATGGCCTTGTGGAAACAGTGGATTATGTAAATCTGTGGATGACGGACAAGGGATTTCTGTGGATTGTGTGGATAGTCAATATTTGTCGTTTTTTGTACGGGAAAAGGAGGAATCGCCATGTGGGCGTATGAAAGCGTATTTTACCAGATTTATCCTTTGGGGTTCTGCGGAGCTCCTTTTGAGAACGACGGAATCCTGGAGCACCGGATCCGAAAGGTGGAGGAGTGGATTCCGCACTTGAAGAAGCTTGGGGTCAATGTCGTTTATTTTTCCCCGATATTTGAATCCGATACCCATGGTTACAATACCAGGGATTATCGGAAAATTGACGTGCGCCTGGGCACTAACGAAGACTTTCAGGAAGTGTGCCGCACCCTCCACGAAAACGGGATCAAGGTGGTGCTGGACGGAGTGTTCAATCACGTAGGACGGGGCTTCGGGCCTTTTCAGGACGTGCTGCGCAACCGGGAGGGTTCCCGGTACAGAGACTGGTTCCACCGTATTGATTTCTGGGGCAATTCCCCCTACAATGACGGCCTGTGGTATGAGGGCTGGGAGGGCAATTATGACCTGGTGAAGCTGAATCTGCGCAACGAAGAGGTGGTGCAGTATCTGCTGGAGAGCGTCCGGTGCTGGGTGGAAGAATTCGATATCGACGGCCTGCGGCTGGACGTGGCCTATAGTCTGGACGAAGGGTTCGTAAGGCGGCTGCGGAGCTTCTGCGACGGGCTGAAGCCGGATTTTTATCTGCTGGGAGAAATGCTTCATGGGGACTATAATCGCCTGATGAATGACGGGATGCTTCATTCCGCCACCAATTATGAATGCTACAAGGGTCTCTACAGCAGCTTTAACAGCATGAACCTTTTCGAGATCGTCCATTCCCTGCTGCGTCAGTTCGGACCGGAGAACTGGACCCTGTACAAGGGAAAGCATCTTCTGACCTTTGTGGATAACCATGACTTGACAAGGGTGGCCAGCATCCTGCGGGACCAGCGTCATCTTCCCTTGATTTACGCCCTGGCCTTCGGCATGCCGGGCATTCCCTGTATCTATTATGGGAGCGAATGGGGAGAAAGGGCGGAGAAGTCCCAGGGGGATCCGGCTCTGCGGCCCTGCTTTGAGATGCCGGTCTGGAACGGTCTTTGTGATTGGATTGCAAAGCTTTCCCAGATCAAAAAGGATTCCGTCGCCTTGAATTACGGGACCTTTCGCTCCGTGCTCTTGACCAACAGACAATGTATCTTTGAAAGAAAATCTGCGGAAGAGCGGATCCTGGTGGCCATCAATGCGGACGAAGCCCCTTACTATGCTCATTTTGACGCAGGCTGCGGCACGGCGTTGGAGCTTCTTGGGGGCAAGTCCCACGATTTCGGCGGGGGAAGCGAACTGGCCCCTTACAGCGCATATTTCTGGAAGATGGAGCGGTAAAAAGGAGGATCTGAGGAATTTTTAGGATAAAGGTAAGCGGCGTATCTTTTATGAGCTCCTGCACACAATTTGATTGACTATTCCTTATTTGTTGGCTACAATATAGATGGGTGGTAAATGAGTTAAGACCGTTTCAGAGTATATTGGGCGACAAAGTGATAAAGTCGAAGAACTGCAGAAGCAAATTGATCGTCGCAAGCGTATCCCAGCAATGTTGAAGCGCTTCATGGAAAATATGCTAAAGCACAGAAAATGATGGGGTTCGGGTATGATTGTATATCATGGCAGTAATATGATTGTGGATCAGCCAAGGCTGGTTCCTCAGAACAGAACGCTGGATTTCGGATATGGATTCTATACGACAACCAACCGGAACCAGGCAGTTAACTTCGCCGGCAAAGTGACAGATCGGAGAGAAAGTGGTTCTCCTTGCGTCAGTATGTATGACGTGCCAGAATTAGATGAACTGAAAAGCAAGTATAAGGTTCTGATCTTTCCGGAGCCTAATGAAGAATGGTTGGATTTTGTATTTGCTAACCGAAACGGAAGTTACTGCGGAGAGCCTTACGATATTGTTTTTGGTCCTGTTGCGAATGATACAATTTACCGGACATTTATTGCATATGAGGAGGGTATTTTAACTAGGAACGAAACGATTGCCAGGCTCAAGGTAAAAAAACTGTTTGATCAGATGACGTTCACCACGGAGTTGGCCTTGAAAGAGCTTAAGTACATCGGACACTTTTGTGCAGGGAGGGATCAGAATGGGTGAAGTGAGTATTAAAGCAATGCTGGAGTTTATCATTCCTCGCCTGATCCGGATGCTGATGGAGAGGCAGTCACTGACAGAAAAGGAGGCTCTGACACAACTGTATAGTTCCGAATTGTACCGTCAGTTGGAGCATGAAGAAACAAAGCTCTGGCATTTGAGTGTTCCCACATTATATGATTTGTGGGTGGAAGAAAGAGAAACCGGTCATATCACTTATCCAGAGGAGGCTTGAAAATGGATGAGAAAACCAATTTCATTGTATATTGCATTGAGGAATATAAAAATGCGAAAGGAATGAATGGGAAAAGCGTAATTGATCTGTTCAACCGCTATCGAGTGATTGATTATATCCGCAATTATTATGAAGCATTGCACACTACAGGCAGGCAGTATATCGTGGATGATATTAGTATGTATATTGAAGCACGGCAGCTTTCGATGGCTTAAGATCTTTGGGGACTTTGGGCTTTCTTTTTGTAGCCCACACAGTTCTCGCCGCACGGCGTTATCATTTCTATATCTATTTGTAGATTTTTTCGCTTTTTAGTTTTCAATCTGCTAATCATAATTCAAAAAAATTTTTGGCATTCTAACATCCCCCTAAAGTAAAAAAAGGGAGACCCCTCAGGCTTTCCCCCGGTTGCGGCTCTCACAGGTTTCTGCAATGCGATCACTGTAATAGTCCTATTTTAAGCAGTACTCCTTGTCAAGTGGCTTTTACAGTTATTATAGTATATGCTGATTAAATCATTTTATTTATATTGACATATAATATTATACAGCGTATAATATCAACAAGATGAAAGGATTTACCAGAGATTACTATGACGCAATGCCATTGAAGAGGTGATCGCATGATTTTCAATACGGGAGCGGCCCTGTTGGACGCCATCGTGCTGGCGGTGGTGTCCAGGGAGCCTCAGGGAACCTATGGGTACAAGATCACCCAGGAGGTGCGGCAGGTCATCGAACTGTCGGAATCTACGTTGTATCCGGTGCTCCGCAGACTGCAGAGGGATGACTGCCTGGAGACTTATGACGTGGAATGCGCCGGACGGAACCGCCGGTATTATAAGGTGACCAGTCGGGGCTGGGCTCAGCTCGGATTATATGAAAGCGAATGGAGAGAGTATAGTGACAAAATCACGGGGCTGTTTGAGGGAAGGTTCCATCCGTCCGGCCAGGGAGACGAGGGAGAATGGATTGAAAATTAAAAATTTCAATCCTGGAATTTGTGTTGCAACACAAATTCATTTGAGTTAAACGCCGCCCAATCGGCGGCAGAATGAGAGGGAAAATGAACAGAGCGGAATTCATGAGGCAGCTGGAGTGCCTTTTGCAGGAGATCCCCGCTGCGGAACGGGAAGAGGCACTGCAGTATTATAATGATTATTTTGAGGATGCGGGCCCGGAAAAGGAGCGGGAAGTGCTGGAGGCCCTGGGGAATCCTGCCCGGGTGGCGGAGTCCATCAAGCGGGACTTGAAGGGCGGTTGGGACGAAGATTCGGAAACGGTTCGCCGCAAGAACGCCGTGGTGAAATATGGGGAGTTGCAGAGAGAAGAGGGCGGTTCTGGCGGTTCAGGAGGCATCGGCGGCTCTGGCGGTTCAGGAGGAGCAGGAGGCCTCGGCGGCGCAGGAGGTTCAGGAGGAGCTGGCGGCCCCGGCGGCGCAGGAGGAGCAGGAGGCTCCGGCGGTTCGGGCGGCCCAGGCAAGGATTTTTGGCTTGTCTTTGGCGTCATTTGCGGGGCGCTCGTTCTCCTTCCGGCGGCTTTTTCCCTCCTGACCGGCCTGGTGGGCACCCTGGTAGGAATCGTCACGGCCTGGTTCGCACTGATCCTGGGCTTCGGAATGGCGGCGATTATTTTGTTTATCGTGATGCTGGTATCGGTATTCTTGGGAGTCTGGGGCTTGTTCCTCGCACCTATGGGAGGTCTGGGCCTGATCGGCTGCGGTCTGCTGTGCGGCGGTCTGGGGCTTTTGTTCCTGGCCCTGACGCTGTTGATGGCGGCTTGGGCCACCCCGGCTATATGGCGGTTTCTTGTGGGAGCGGTGAAGAAACTGACGAATTGGGTTAAAAACGGTGTCGCCAATTGGAAAGAGGGAGGAAGGAAAAAATGGGCAAACTGATACGCAGATGTCTGGGGGCGGCCTTCGTCATGATCCTGTTGGGGCTGGGACTGGCGCTTGGGGTGAATGCCGTGAAGGGAACGGAATACATGAATGATCTGCTGAGGCGGATGACGGGCGGTCGGATTGACGGATGGATGGGAAGCCTGGAAAGCGGAATCTCCAAGGGAGAAGAGCTTTTGCATCAGGGAATTTCCCAGGGGGAGGATTTCCTGGAGGAACATCCCATGGACGGGGAAACGGGTTATGAAATTGAAGAAAATGTGATCTTTGATGAGGATCGGGAAACCATGATTGGAGATGCGGAGCGGGAATTTGCGGCGGAAGGGATCCGGGAATTGGAACTGGAGATCGGCGGCTGCTCCTTTGTGCTGCAGTCTTCTGAGGACGACAGGATTCATGTGAAGGCCGAAAATGTCGGCAGATTTCAGGCTTATACCGATCAGGAAAGCTTCTGCGTAAAGGCTATCCAGGGCGAAGTGTTGGGGATCGGGCACGGGAGGCAGCGCTGCCAGGTGACGCTTTTTCTGCCGGAGAATTTAAGTTTGGAAGAGGTGAACCTGGAACTGGGGGCTGGAACCTTTGATGCACAGCGGTTGGAAGCCTCCAAAATAGAGTTGGAGGTAGGGGCCGGAGCCCTAGAAATAGAGGAGCTTGCGGCGGACGAGCTTTTTGCGGAAGTAGGAGCCGGAAAAATGCTTTTGAATCAGATGGAGATATCTGGGGAATCGAATTTTTCCGTGGGCATGGGGCATTTTGAAGGGGAAGGAACCCTGGGAGGCGACGTGAACGGAGAATGCGCCATGGGCAGCCTGGCGCTTGTGCTGGACGGGGACGTTTCGGATTATGACTATGACATGGAATGTGCGGCGGGAACCATTTATTTGGATGGGAAAAAATACTCCGGCCTGGCCCTGGAACAGGAGATCCATCACAGTCCGGAGCATCATGATGAAAAAGATGCATATGATGCGGAGCATCATGCCTCCGGGAAAAGGATGGATTTGGAATGTTCCATGGGCGAGATCCGGGTGGAGTTCAAATAATTGCAGAGTTCTTTACTGCGACGTCAGCTGTGGGAACAGGTTGGCCTTTTTCAGGGCCGGGCGCAGGGCCAGGTAGAAGAGGCTGGAAACGATGACCGCCACCACGGCGTTGACGGCGGTGGTCACGGCGCTCCAGGAAGCCAGGATCTTGGCCACGTCCTGGGGCACTCCCAGCAGATAGGTTTTGTAAAAATAGCCTACCACCGGATCGGCGATGATGTTGAACACCATGCCCGCAGCGCTGGCCGCCACCGTCACGACGGCCACGTACCTGGGAGAATGGCTGTCGCTCAGCTTGCCGATCTTGTGGGCCACCAGGCCCACGATGAGGCCGATGCACATTTTTAACAGGAAGGTTTTGGGGGCGCTGGTCACGTAGGCGGTGCTCAAGTCGGCGATGGTCAGGCCGATGGCCCCGGACAGGCCGCCCCAGTAGCCGCCCAGCAGCAGGGCCGCCATGACGCAGAACACGTTGCCCAGGTGAAAAGCGGTCTTCTCCGTTCCCACGGGAATGTCAATCTTGAAAAAAGTAAAGCCGATGTAGCACAGTGCGGCCAGGAGCCCTGCCATGGTGAGCCGCCGGACATCGGTTTTTTCTGCGCTGCTTTGTCCCCTCAGGGCGTTGTAGAGCCCTTTAGCGGTGAGCAGTGCGGACAAAAACACTGCGACGAGGGCATAGGAATAGGGCCTTTGCAGGGCCAGCTTTTCCTCCGACGAGAGAGTCTCCTGTACCAGGGACTGGGCATAGGAAGTGCGGTAGGCATAGAGGGCGAAAATCCCGCTGGCGATCAGCAAGACTCCTCCGATGATTAACAAACGATATGATTGTTGGCGTTCCATCATAGATCCTCCTTGGAAATTTTGCATTTACGGTAACGTTTTCCCTAAGATAGCACAGAAGTGGCCTATAGAAAAGTGCCAGAATATATTTTTTCGACCATACCAGTTTGAACCTTAAGATATTTTTAAGGAAAAGTTGAAGAAGTTGTTTAGAAAGCTCTGTTATACTCTTCCTGTGTTTGGAGGAGGAGTATGAAATATATCAGTTTTATCGTTCCTTGTTACAATTCTCAGGAGTACCTGGAACGGTGTGTCCGTTCCCTTCTGCCCGGAGGCGAGGACGTGGAGATCCTGATCGTCAACGACGGCTCCACGGACGCCACCGGGGAGATCGGGGAGCGGCTGGCGAAAAGTCATCCGGGAATCGTCCGGGTAGTACACAAGCCTAACGGAGGCCATGGCTCCGGAATCAATCTGGGGCTTAAGCTGGCTGTGGGCCTATATTTTAAGGTGGTGGATTCTGATGATTGGCTGGAAGAGGGGGCTCTGGGCCGGTTGTTGGAATATTTGAAGTCCTGGACGGACAAGGTTTCTCCGCAAGCCGGAACAGGCGGGGATGTTTCGGACGGAGAAAAGGAAGACGGCGCCCAGGTTGCGGACAATCCGTATTTCCTGCCGAAGGGAGACGTAAAGCATGGCGGTGTCGTATGCGCTTCGGATGTGGACAACAATCCGCCTTCCCTGCCGGATCTGGTGGTGTGCAACTATGTGTATGACCATCTGGAGGAAGGAATTGGGAAGGTCATGGCTTACCGAAACGTGTTTCCGGAGGGAGAGTTCTGCAGCTGGGAGCAGACAGGGAGGTTCGGCCCCTCCCAGTATCTGGTGATGCACGCCCTGCTGTTTAGGACCGAGCTGCTTCGGAAGGCGGGAGTGGAGCTGCCGGAGCACACCTTTTACGTGGACAATTTGTTTTCCTGCAAACCTCTGCCCCTGGTGGAGCGGATCTGTTATCTGGATCTGAACCTCTATCATTATTATTTGGGGCGGGAGGACCAGTCGGTCAACGAAAAGGTGATGATTTCCCGGATCGATCAGCTGATCCGGGTGACGGAACTGGCGGCGGGCTGCATTGATTTAAAAGAGGTGGAAAGGGTTCATCCCAGGCTGGCGGTTTATCTGAGGCGCAATATTTCCATCATGCTGGCCATGACCTCCATCCACTTGCTCCTGATGAACAGCGAGGAAGGGATGGGGAAGAGAACTTTGCTTTGGGAAGGGCTTAAGCAAAGGGAGCCCGGGCTCTATCGCACCTTGCGCTTTCGGACGCTGAGCGGTCTGACTTACCTGCCGGGGAAATGGGGGCGTTTCCTGACATTGGCGGGGTACCGTTTGGCGAAGAGGATTTATCGGTTCCAATAAACCATGTCCGTGCGCCACGGGCGCACATTCAAGTCAGAAGCCGACAGATGTTCTTTCTGTCGACATTAGTCCGTTTTTTCAGAACGATGAGGACGGCAGAGAGTGGAACGGACTTTGTACGAATGAGGAGAGTATAAATGTCGCATATTTACATTGCATTGGTGGATACGCCGGGGATTTTGGCGTATCTGATCCGCACCTTTTTGAAGCAGCGCTATATCCATGTGGTCCTGTCCATGGATTCCGATCTGGAGGAGGCTTACAGCGTGGGCCGGAGGCATCCGGCTGTCCCGCTTCTGGCCGGTTTTGAAAAAGAGGACAAGCAGGCCGTTTTTCGGGCTTTTCCCACGGCCCGGTATCTGGTGTATGAGCTGGACTGCAGCGCCGCCCAGAAGGCGGCCATCCGCCGGGGGCTTGAGGAGGATTTTCAGCAGAGGTATCGGCTCCACTATGCGGTGCTGGGACTGTTCTTCATCCTGTTGGGCCGGCCTTTTTATCAGAAGAACCACTATACCTGTTCCTCTTACGTGGCCAGGCTGCTGGGACAAAACGGCATGCTGATTTCGGAAAAGCATTTTTCTCTGGTGACGCCCAGGGATTTCTACTTGCTGCAGAGAAAAAAGGTGATCTACGAGGGTTCCCTTTCCGGGCTGCTGGAGGATCGGAAGGAAACCATCGGCCGCAGCAGCCGCTGCGGCGGGGAGGTGGCCTATGGACGCTAAGAAGCGGCGGAAATTTCTGTGGAACATCCTTTTGTTTTTGGGCATCATGTTCCTCACTTTTTATGCGGTGCTCCGGGGGCAGGATCCGGCACAGATCCTGGGGGCCCTGGGAAAGATGTCTCCCTTGTACCTGGGGGTGGCTTTCCTGCTGGGTCTTTTTTTCGTGAGTGCAGAAGGATGCATGATCTGGTATCTTCTGCGGAGCGTGGAGGGAGGCAATGGGAGCGGTGCCCGGGGCTCGGGCAGGTTCGCTTCCCTCCCCTGCTGCATCGGTTATTCCTTCATCGGCTTCTTCTTTTCTGGAATCACCCCTTCCGCCACCGGGGGCCAGCCCATGCAGCTTCTTTTCATGAAAAAAGACGGTCACAGTTTGTCGGCCAGCTCCGTGGTGTTGATGACGGTGGCGGTGATCTACAAATTCGTGCTGGTGCTCATAGGCCTGGCCATGGTTATGTTCTGGAGAAAGCCGCTGAAGGCTTATCTGGGAGGATATTACAGTCTGTACTATCTGGGGCTTTTCCTCAACACCGCCCTGGTGGTCATTTTGCTGTGCGTCATGGCCCTGCCCGCCAAGATGACCAGACTCCTGCATGGGCTGGAACAGGGGCTCGTGAGGCTCCATATCCTGAAGCCCTCCGCCGCCAGAAGGGAGAAAATCGACGGCTTTATCCGCAGCTATGGGGAGGCGGTGGCATTTCTATGGGGCCACAAGGTCAAGGTGGCGGCGGTGGTCGCCTTTACCTTTCTTCAAAGATGCAGCGTTTTCGCCCTGGCTTACGTGGTGTACCGGGGCTTCGGACTGACGGGGGCCAGCGCCCTGGACGTCATGTTTTTGCAGGCCAGCGTCTATATCGCCGTGGACATGCTGCCCCTGCCGGGTTCCCAGGGGATCACGGAGCTCATGTATCAGAGCATTTTCGCCGGGATCTATCCGCAGGCCTATCTCATGCCCTCCCTTTATGTGACCCGGGGTATCAGCTTTTATTTTCTTCTGCTGGTGAGCCTGGGGGTGTTTCTTTGGAACGTCAGGAGATCCGCTTTTGCGGCCTCTTGACATAGTTTTTCCCAGTCCTCATTTCCCTGCATATAATGAAAGATTTCATCTCCAAGAGACTTCAAAAGTTCCTGTCTTAACCTGATTGAAAAATCAGGGTCAACAGGCTTCATTATCATGTGTTGATAAAGCTTGGATTTTGCAAAATCACCTATTTTGTCCACGCTATCCAATATTTCCCGCATAAGCTGTGCCGTCCATGCAGCATCTCTTTCCCAAACGGCGACATCCAGTCCAAAGCAAACCTCATTGTATCTGCCCATTTCAAATGCGGATGCAACAGCGGACGATACCTCGACCAACTTCTTTGCCATTTCGTGCTCCTCGTCCTCCATATAAAGAATGCGCAAATCATTTAATGTCATTTGTATGTGCTGATATCCGGTATAAATCAATTCCTCGCAGGCACGGTAGGCTTCCGTCCGTTTTCCCGTTTTACTGTCCACAAGGGCTTTCTTGCGTTTGCGCTCCGGATTTTCCAATGAGAAATAATCCAAATACTGCACCGCTTTTTCATAATTCTCTTGCCGAATAAACGCATGAAACAGGGAATCCGCCGACTGCCAGATCAATGTTTCACAATTCGGGTATTTCTCGATTTTTTTCTTTACGGAAAGAAATACTTCATGGAAATCCTTGCACTCCAGGTTCTTTTGAAGCTCTGACAAATATCGGTTTATTTCTTCGTCCGTAAGCTCGTCTTTAAAGGACAGAAGTTCATCTGTCGTAATACCAAGCAGCCGTGCAATCGGGGCGAGCAAAGCGACATCCGGCAATGCGTTGCCTTTTTCCCACTTATTTACAGCAGGAGCGGTTACACCGAGGCGAGCAGCCATTTCCTCCTGTGTCATGCTTTTATTTTTCCTGTATTTTTTGATAACATTTCCTATTGTCATGTTCAACTATCTCATCTACAATCCTTGAAGCTCCTCTGTATATAGTATAGTTGATTGGAACTCGATAGTCTATTGAACATCGATTAAATAATGGGAATTGTTTTTTGTTGTTAGTTAATTTGAGATTGAAATTTCGCTTACCATCAGCACGATAATTGCCTATTGTAGGCCCCTTTATTGCAAGAATGCCAACAAACAATGCCAGAATCACTATGCCGATCGTCAGCAGGCACCAAAAGAAGCCGCAGGAAAGATCTCATTATATCGAGAGTACAGATGAACGTTTAGGCCTGCGGTATTCCTGCGGGGTCACTCCCGTAAATTTCTTAAATTGTGCCTGGAAGTATTGCTGGCTTGAAAAATTCAGACGCTCGGCAATATCGGATATGGAAAGATCAGTCGTTTTTAGTAATAGTCGCCCTTCTAATATCTTTTGCTCACTAATGTACTTGGAAAGGGATTTATTTGTCTGCTCTTTAAAATGATGGCTGATATAAGACGCACTCATATGGAGAGTCTTTGCGATTGAGGCGGTAGAGAGCGGTTCATAGATATTGGCATCTATCAAACGGACGATTGCGCTGACTGTTGCGGACGAAGATGGAAGCGCATGAACCCGTGCAATTCTGCCGCAGTAGTCCGTCATCATCGTATACAAAAGTTCTTGAATCTGTGCGTAGTTGTCGAGTTTTTCTACACGTGCTATGTAGTAATCTGAGAGCGAAAGCGAGACCGTTGGCAATAGCCCTTCATCTATGGCGATGCGGGAAATCAGCGCAGTGGAAGAAATGAAATAGTTCTTCATGGTACGGATGGTAGTGGGGCCAAGGGAGGCGGCAAGCCCTACTGCATCTTTTTTTCGCATGAGCAAAATTACCTCGTCTGTGCGTCCCTGTCGAATTAGAGGAATGAGACGGTTCTCAAATTCATAAACAGCGACATCATAGTAGGATATATCCTCTGATTGAATTTTTATATTGTAACGCTTATCTTGAAAGGCCAACGGCGTAATAGCGTCCTCGGTTCCATTCAGCAGAAAATTGAGCATATCTAGTTGACATTTGAACGCAGGTGCGTTCATCACGGGAATATGATAAAACCAACTGTATACCCCGGATTGCTGTTTTCGAGGCAAACGGAATCGCTGGATCAGCAGGTCAGCATGGCTGGATTTCAATTCAAAGGGAACAGCAGGACCTACCAAAAGAAATGCGTTGTTGTTGCGATGGCGAATAATGCCAAATTGAATCTGTTCCGGAGTAGTTAGCATACCTAACTGAACTGGGCTATCGAAATATGGCTGCATTTGAAGACGCACTAATTCTGTGGAGAGCGGTTGTTCGTTGTAGGACTTTACCAGCAAGTTGTCCTCATACCAAAACAGCGATAAGGCAGAAGCGGCAGCATACTTGGTAAGCAGACGATAGATTTAAAACACAGTCAGCATTAGCAGTATTTCCTGAACAAGTTCTTTGGAGGAGAAAAGAGTATGCTCAGAATTTACGATTTGAAGTGCGATTATCGTCGGAACCCGGTCGGAATTGATGACATTCACCCGCGCTTTTCCTGGAAACTGCAGAGCGATAAGGCCAGTGTTATGCAGACGGGCTACCATATTACGATCCACGATGGAGCCAGGACAATATGGGATACGGGCCTGGTTTCATCCAAAAGCTCTGCCCACATCGAGTACGATGGTGAACCACTGCGCTCCCGCGGCATCTATACTTGGCAAGTAGAAGTCAGGGCATCTGCTGAACTTCACGAGGAAGAGAGCGCACTGAGTGATACGGCATCCTTTGAGATGGGGTTGCTCAGTGTGGAGGATTGGCAGGCCGAATGGATTGAGGCGGAGGAAACGACCGACCCGATGACAATGATGCCTGCACAATATTTTCGCAAGTCGTTCATGATCTCCAAGCCTGTTAAGCGTGCCCGCCTCTATCAAACCGCCCACGGTTTGTACGAGTTCTGGATCAACGGTGAGTTCGGTACAGAGGATCGTTACAAACCTGGTTTCACAATGTATTACAAGAGGCTCCAGTATCAAGTCTATGATGTGCTGCCGCTTCTGCGCTCCGGGGAAAATGTCTGGAGCGTGATCTTGGCGGACGGATGGTGGCGCGGTGTCACTGGCGGGGATGTGCGAAACAACTTCGGTTCAACGCTGGCATTCCTGGGGCAATTGGAGTTGGAATATGAAGACGGCAGCCGTGAAGTCATCATCAGCGACGATGCCTTCGTCACCTCTACGGGCGGTATTCTACAGTCCGATATGAAACTCGGCGATGTCTATGACGCATCGCTGGAACCCTGTGGCTGGAAGCTGCCCGGTTTTGATGTGAGTGGGTGGAAAAATGCCCGTATTTCCGCCTCCGCCTACACAGGAAAAGAAAACTTAATTGCCAGCAACAGTGTCCCAGTACGCCGCATGGAAGCACTTCAGGGCAAGGCGCTGCGGGACAGCGAGGGCAGTCTTGTCATCGACTTTGGACAGAATATTGCTGGAAATGTAAAAATGACCTTCCATAACTTGACGAAAGGTCAAAAAGTGACGGTAGAGTTCGGCGAGGACTTTAAGGATGGGGCGTTTTATAACCGCACCGTGGCACATAACACCCCGATTCCTGGCCTGGAGCGATTCCAGCAGATAGATTACATTGCCGCAGGCACCTGCGAGGAGACCTATGAGCCATTATTCTCTGTGTTTGGATTCCAGTATCTGCGCATCTCCGGCTACGAGGGGGAGATCAACTCAGGTGACTTTGAGGCTTATGCCGTTTACTCCGTTCTGGAAGAGACCGGCGAATTTGTCTGTTCCTCCAGGTTGGTTAACCAACTGGTGAAAAATAGTCGATGGAGTCAGAAAGGAAACTTTCTCGATGTGCCCACGGACTGTCCTACCCGCGAAAGGAGTCCCTGGACAGGTGACAGCCAAATCTACGCTAAAACAGCCGGTTGGTTTGCGGAAGTTTATCCCTTTTTTGAGAAGTGGATGCAGGACGTGGCGGCGGATCAATGTGAGAACGGAAAGATACTCAACATCGCACCGAACTGTATGATGATGCATGACCCTGTTGCTCTCAAAGCGCAAAAAGAGTATCTAGCAAAGGCGGCGGCTGAAGCTGAAAAGGCAAAATCAGACGGAGACGATTCTGCCCCGTATGACCCGATGGTCAGCATCATGGCAAATATCTATGCGCCTGACGGCGGATACATTTTGGATGGCAGTTCCGGATGGGGCGATACGGCCACCATTACACCTTGGACGATGTATCTGCGGTACGGAGACGTGCGCATCTTGAAGCAACAGTACGCTTCGGCCAAAAAATGGGTCGACTACATGATCGCCAACGCAAAAAACAAAAATGAACTGTGGGCCTCAGAATTATGGTATACGGAAAACGGCGGCAGTGACGGACAGTATGTGTGGGATACCCGATATCAGTGGGGCGAGTGGCTGGAGCCCGATGTCCCCAATGTGGTCATGAGGGGCCCTGATGCTTTCATCAAACCGGATCCTGAAGTGCCAACGGCCTATCTGTGCTATTAATGAAACCAGCAAAACGAAAGGACGGTGTTTTGAATGCCGAATATATTAAGCGAACGTATTGCCGCTCTGCGAAAAGAGCGGGGACTTACACAGGAACAGCTGGGCAAGCTAGTGGGGGTGTCCTATCAGGCCGTGGGCAAGTGGGAGAAAGGCGGCGCACCGGATATTGAGCTGTTGCCGATCTTGTCCAGACAACTCGGCGTGACCATCGACGCTCTCTTTGGCATGGAAGGCAGGGAGCAGGAGGACCCGGCGGATGCAGTGGGCCGGTGGCTCCGGGGATTTCCTTCAAAGGAGCGGATAGATCAGTTCTGCCGGCTGGTTTGGAGGGTTAAACAATACTTCCTGCCGGACGAGGACAGCGAAATCAGCTTGCCTATAACAGACTATCCCGAATCCTGCAAATTTGCCTACGGCGACGGCGACGAGCTCCTGCAGCTTTCGCAAATTGCGACAGAGGGAGGCATCCTCTTTGATGTCCATGCCGAGGATCTGTCCTTTGTGACGCTGTGGCCCCGACCCCAAGGCGGTTGGGGGCAATGGCTGTTACCCAAGGAAGAGTACCGAAAGCTCTTTGCGGTTTTGGCAAGGCCGGGGTGTTTGGAACTGATGGAGTACATCTATAACCGGAAAATAGGCTGGTTCTCTGCAAGCGTTGTGACAAAGCATCTGAACATGGCGCGGGAGGCCGTGGAAGAGCTGCTGGAGGCACTGGCAGAGTTGAAGCTGATATCCTCCATGGAGCTTGAACTGGAGGATGGCGAGACTAATGTTTATGAGGTTTTAGAGCCCTGGAAGTTGATTCCCTTCCTGATGCTGGCTCGGACGCTGGTGCAGTACGAGTCAAACTATCTGCGGCTGTACGCCCCGGTGCCGCTCTTTGGGTCGGGTGAAAAATGGGAAGATGCAGAACAAATATCTAAATGAAAAAAAGGAGTGACCAAAATGAGCTATTATCTGAAAAAATATTGGTTCGCCAATCTTTCGGCGATCCTGATACTGCTTATCGTGAGCGCCCTGCAAATCGGGAACAATCTTCTGATGATGCAGACCTTTCAGAGCATCATTGAGCTTGACCTGCGGGGATTTTTCTTTTGGACGTTGATACTGACTGGCTCATGGTTTATTCTCTTGTGGGTCGACAGTTTCTATGAGTTTCTCCAGGGCCGCGCCATTCGGGACATGAACAATGCGGTCCGGCGGGACATGACGGCGACGCTGCTTCACAAAACCCATGTGGAGTTTCACGGAACAGACACTGGGGAATACCTGTCCTGGTTCACCAACGATGTGAACCAAATCGAGCAACTTGCTTGGCAACCCTTTTATCGGTGTGTCGCCTGCACGGCCAACGTTATATTCAGCGCCATCGCTCTGCTGACGCTCCATTGGTCCCTGCTTGTGGCGGCACTGGTCAATGTGGTCGTAATGATGCTGGCCCCTAAGCTTTTCACGAAGCGCATGGAGAAGCTGGGCAAGGCCTGCGAAGCGGGGCAGTCCAAGGCCACAGGCAAATTAAAAGATATTCTGGCAGGCTATGATGTTTTGCGCTCCTTTGGTCGGGAACAGTGGTTCCGCCAGGGCGCAGAGGAAGCCAGTGAGCAGATCGAAAGGCCCAAATATAAACTCACCTATGTGAAGGCGTTTATCGGCGCAGGATTTGAATGTGTCAACATCGTCATGCAGATGCTGACGAATGGTCTGATCGGCGTACTTTCCATTCGGGGCGTAATTATCCAGGGCGCCCTGATGGGTGGGGGAAATCTGGTCGGCAGTCTCTCTAACGGTATCGGCGTCGTGGCACAGCTCCTGCTGTCCTTCTCGTCCACAAAGCCCTATTTTGATAAAATTACCGTTCACGGCGACAGTATTCAGGACGAGGAAAGCGACGGTCTTCCTGAAATCGGCAGCGCCATCACTGTAAACGATCTGACCTTCCAATATGACGAGAAGCCCGTCCTCAACGGTCTGTCCCTGACCTTCAAAAAGGGCGGCAAGTACGCCCTGACCGGCCCCTCCGGGTGCGGGAAGTCCACGCTTCTCAGGCTCCTTTTGGGCTGGC
>CANQPH010000009.1 GCA_947625675.1 uncultured Acetatifactor sp. | reverse complement strand
CTTCCTTCGGCCCTGCCCTCGGTTCTTCCGGCCTCCCGTTCATCCTGCAGCATTTCCTGCAACAACATATACCTCGCCTCCATCTCCCGGCTCGCCTTCACCTGGCACACGGCCGCCTGCAGCTGTTTTACATAGGCATCGTTGAAATCCCTCTGGCTCTCCTGCAGATCCGATCCCACGTATTCCAGGAACCGAATCAGGCCCTTTGACACCTTTTCCCCATCCTGCCCGCAAGTGCTCAGGAACAGGGTGGTCATGCCATCCTGCAGCGTCAGCCTCTTTTCCTCCTGACAGACGTTCCGGAACGTGTATTGATACTTCCCAAGCCCAAACGGATCAAAATCACAGACAAAGATCACATACACGTCCGGGAGGTTTCCGTAACCCTCCCCCGTCCTCAGCAGATCCAGGTCGATCTGGCTGTGGTAATACCTCGACCTGTATCCCAGGTAAGGCTTCCTCGCCACCTGCATTTCCACATTGTAGTGCGTCCTGTTTTCGTCGCACGCCTCCACGTCCAGCCGCACTCCCTTGTACTCAGGGTGGTAAATCAGGCTTCTTTCGGTGCTGACCGTCAACTTCCCGATGGGGAATCCCAGCGCCATCTCCAAAAACGGCCTGCAGTTCTCGGGGTCAATCATCACGGCCCCGAACATGAAGTTGTCCTTCATGGTTAGTGATTCAAGCTTCTTTTGCTCGCTCATATTTCCTCCACTTCTGATGCAGAGGAATTCTATGATTTTATTATAGGGCACGACAATGGGATTTGCAAGGGAAAAAACAATAATACGCTCGGCATATTTTGCCGTCAGCCTGTTTAAATATTCCGCATTGGCTCCGCCGCCCACTCCTACAATTTTGCCCAATAAGTACGCAGTGCCAAACCGTTATGAGCTCTGTGCGGATGCTCTTTTATATGCTCCGGATGACGGAATGCACTTTCATATCTATTTTCTATCAGAAGTTTCCCATCAGCATCCAATAGCCGAAGATAAACCGTATAATCCCGCTCTTCCTTTACTTCAAAGTCGAGAGAAGAAACTAGAATGCGGTCATTTTTCTTAACGTTGATTTTTAGTGATTGATCCATGACAACGTTTTCCTGGTCATCCCAAATTAAGATTTCAATCGTCGCATTCTCAAAGGATTTTAAAAGATCATTTATCACCCAAACCGCAACAGGTTTCTCTTTGCCATGCTCCATAATCACAGCCAATGGCTGATTACTCTCCAACAAAGCGCATTGTCCGCCCTTAGGAATCCCTTGACGATCATAAAGTCCGAACTGACTGGTAGGAGCAGTATCTGTAAACAGGAATTGATAATGTCCCCCACACGGTGCAAACTTCATCAGGCGATAATGTTCTACAAAATATTTGATATAGCGATATTGATAATAATGAATTTTATCAATTTCATCGACCACATCTCCTAAAATTTCAACAAGCTCCGGTTCTTTGCGGAGTGATGCAAATACTGGCGTTGCATCCATTCCAAACTCCGTATTGAATTTTTCTGTAGTGTTAAAAATATCTGTATAATGCGTATGGACTCCAATCAACGATCCAGTGTAATTATGACTATCTCCGCTCATGGGCTCATTCTCAGACCAGGAGCTGAGAATAAACGCCCTCCCCGGATCCAGTATGTTCAGCGTCCCAATCATCTGAGGCCCAGGCCGCTCTGTCAAATAAATATCCAATCTTGGCTCATTCAACAGTACCCAACAGAATAAGGACGGATGATTCCTCAAACGCTTTATTGTTTCTGCAAATATCTCTACCGCCTTTTCAGACCACTCTTCCTCAATAGGATGTATCCAGTTAAAATCAGAATCCTGTATCAGTAAGATTCCTTCCCTATCACACAAATCATACAGCTCTTCTTTTTCCGTATGAACGTGAATCCTCCAGGAATTGAGGCCGCACAACTTCGCATTACTGATATCCCGCCGATAAAGGTCGGTAAAGTTTGCAGAAACATAAACATCCGGGAAATAAGTCGCTCCTCGCAAGTAAAGTTTCTCCCCATTGAGTACAAAGTACATTTCTTTCTCATTTCGAACTAATTCAATCTTTCTAATTCCAACACTATGAGTATCTTCCAACAAAACAGTTCCGTTTGATACCAACTGCAATTCAAAAGAGTAGCGGTAAGGATATCCTCGTTCCCAAACCGTCCATAACTGCGGATTCATAATCTCCAATTCCGCTCTTAATTCATTTTCCCCTTCTTTTAGACACATCTTACCATTTACTCTGGCGACCTGCCGAACATCTCCCTCCAACCTTACGGTGATTGAATATTCCACCTCTTTGTCATAGTGACAGAAAAGTTGATAGGTCGGCCGTATAATCGCTTTTTTATAATCATTCTCCAGTTCATACGGGATCCACGGTGTCTCCATCATACGGATACCACTATGCACCTCCACCTCTACGTCATTCCAGATTCCAATCGGATTTACGTCTCGCGGAATAAATGTATCGTTATGTTCATAAGTCCCTTTCACCTGATTACGCAGCACAAAAAGACCCCGATCATGCTCTTGCCCCGCCATGACATCGGTCTCCCAGGGCGCACTCACCTTTACGACCAAAAGGTTATCCTTCTCTTTCAAAATGCCACTCACATCAAAAGTAAAAGGATTTTGATATCCTTCATGGCTGCCAATATAAGTTTCATTGAGCCATACATCCGCATAATAATCAACTCCCTTAAAGGTAAGGGTAGCGTATCCATCTCCCCCCTGCACGTCAAATTGGTTTCGATACCACCAAGGCGACGTATTAAATTGTCTAAGGCCAAAACCATAATATGGATTTGCCGCCAATGTCAACTGCAAATGCTCCAGCCGTTCAATCGGATGCCAGGGTTCAATGCCTAAGCCAAACAATGTGGGATCAAAATTTCTTTTATAAATCCCATGGATTTCCCCCAATTCAAAAACATCCTGAATAACGCTCCATCCCTTTTTCAAATTAACTATCATATGCAATTTTCCTTTCTAACAAATTAATATTATTCCTTTACAGAACCTATCATGATACCTCGTCTTGCAACATATTTTAAAAGCAACGGGAAAATTACAATAACCGGAATAAAGGCACACACATTTAACGCAGAAATAATCGCCATCCTGGGTGCGGTTTCATGGTACATTTCACTTTTAAAATAAGTTGCCGAATATTGCGTAAAACTATAAATATAGGTCTGAAGGGGATACTTTGTTTTATCCTTCATATATACCAGGCCGGAAAACCAGTCATTCCAGTGGGCTACCACGCAAAACAAACTAAGTGTTGCCAAAGATGGCTTTGATAAGGGCAAATAAATCCTTGTAAGTATCTTCCAATGGCTTGCGCCATCAATCGCAGCAGCCTCGTATAAACCATGCGGTATGCTTCGAAAAAAGTTCATCAAAATTATCGCATTAAAAACAGGGGTTCCTCCTACAATCAACGCCCAGATAGAATTCATTAAGCCCAAATCTTTGATCAAAATATAATATGGAATAATTCCTCCGCTAAACAACATGGAAACGAAAAAGAAGCCCACAAATATTCGTCTACCATAAAATTCCTGCCTGCTTAAAGAAAGCGGATAAGCCGCTGAAATGGTGATAACCATAAGCCATATAGTTCCGAAAAACATCCTGATAACCGTTACAAACAAAGAAACAAAAACGTCTCTTTCGTCTATAATTCTTTCATAAGCATTCCATTGAAACCCAATCGGCAATAAACCCACGGTTCCGGCACTCGTTGATGCGGAATCACTAAAAGAGACAGCCACTATGTGCAAAAAAGGGAGGACACAGGTTATTGCCAACAAGACCAAAAAAGAAGTATTTACAATTTGAAAGACCCAATAAGAAATAGATTTATTCCTTTTCATGCATCTCCTCCTTAAAACACCTTAAACCCAAGTTTCTTATCCGCAATAAAATAGGAACTGCCGATTAAAATACTGGATACTACCGATTTAAAGAGTCCAACTGCTGTACCGTAAGCATACTGTCCGCCTGCAAGACCTACGCGATACACATAAGTGTCAATAATATCCGCCGAATGCAAGACCACGTAATTATAAAGAATAAATACTTGATCAAAACCGGCATTTAACACATTTGGCATATTCAGTATGACATTTAAAACCACAAATGGCATAATACACTTAAGAGTAATATGCCAAACCAACTGGAGACGGTTCGCACCATCAATCTTGGCCGCCTCATATAATGTGGAATCCACGCCGCTTATCGCCGCCATATATATCATCCCGGAGAATCCGGCTTCCTTCCACAATTCAGAAACGACCAACACAACACGAAACCAAAAACCATCCTGCATGAAAAATATCGGTTCCCGCATCCCCAAAAACATCAGAAATTGGTTCACAAAACCATTTTGATCCAGAAGCGAACGTACCACGCTCCCCAAAACAACCCATGATAAGAAATGGGGAAATATCAGCAATGATTGTACTGCCGTTTTCACTTTCCTGCTTCTTATTTCCGTAATCAAAAGCGCCAACAAAAGAGCGGTAATCAATAACGAAACAATCTTTATAGATGCAATCGTCAAAGTATTGGATATTATCCGCACAAAATCATCGCTTCCAAACAGCTGTTTAAAATACCGCAGCCCCACCCAGTCCTGCTGAAACATGTTTTTCGTCGGATTATACTTTTGAAACGCCAATACCACTCCATACAACGGAATATAGTTGAACACAAATGTTGCTGCACAGGCAGGAAGAATAATCAAATAAAGCTGTTTCCCTTTTTTCATCTTAGATAATACCGACATAATCCCATCCTCCCGTTAAATATTGATGATTAACAAATTTAGAAGAAGCGGACAGACATTACGAACAACCGTCCGCTTCTTCCAATTAATCAGCTATTAAACTTGATCATTTTCCGGCAGGTTTCTACAGCCGTTCAATGACTGGAATACCATTCGTTCACTTCTTTCGTGATCTCTTCCCCTCCCTGTTCGTACCACTGTTCCACAAAAGAATCGAAGGTTTCAATAGGTTCCACATCCATAATGATATTAACAAAGGTTTCCGTCAAAGTAGTGCCAAGAATACTATTATTAAATTGGGCCTCTTCTGAAAGAATCCCCTGGAAAAGATTATATTGAAGACCTCTTTCCTCATAAGCGGGATAAACCTCACCGGCGCAGCGCACATATGCCATATAATTGATAAATCCCATAGTGGGCGATTCCCCATCCCAATCTTTTATATTTCCATAAGTAAACGTGGCAATGGGATATTTCTGTATTTCTTCATCCGGATTATCCGAAGCGTAAGCAGCGTTAAGACCTTTCGCAATATCTGAAGCAGTTGTGATACCTTCCATCGTAAATGGATAATAGTTTCCAACCAAGCTTTGCGTACTGTAATCACCGCTGATCTTATCTACCCACCAGTCCACATACTGTCCGCCAGCACAGTTCAATTCCAACCACAGATTTACCGTTTTAAACAGACTTTCCGGATGCTCGAACCCCTTTCTGACCACGAAATATCCTCCGCAGGGCACGGCCGCTTTCGGATGACTTTTCTCAGTACTGTCGTAAGAAGGTAACGGATAGCATTCCCATTTGGAATTTGAATCATTTGACATGCTTCCTACCAAATAATATGGCATTGCCCAGTTTCCAAAAGTGATACCATAAGCCCCCGAAGCGATTAACTCCGCTTGAGTCTGTCCTTTAGAAGTCCAGTCGGCGTCAATGAGTCCAGCCTTATACATGTCCTGCATTGCCAAAAGGGCATTTCTCATGTTTTCCGTAACGGGCGAATAAACCAACTCTCCTGTAGCCTCATCCTCAACAAAAAAGCCGAGATATGCACCAAACATCTGAGCAATCGCATTAAAGGCATCATTGTTTATTCCGACATCATATCCTCCCTGTTCGCTGGAGAAATTCAATCCGGAGCTGCCAAAAGCACATAATCCGCTTTCCTTCAGCGCCTTGACATAATCCCAAAATTCCTGCCATGTGGTAGGAACGCTTAAACCAAGCTGTTCCATCCAATCAGTACGTATCCACATAAAAGTAGTACAATCCAACAGACCCAACGGACGAGGAATTCCATAGATAGAACCATCCACCGTACAACCTTGCAGCAAAAGTCCATCGTCATACTCTAATTGTTTTTTCAGAATATCAGACGTATAATCATCAAAGTAACCTGTCAAATCCTCAATTTGTCCGTTTTCAATTAATGTATTCAACTGTGACGCATCCACCATGAACATATCCGGGAGTTCATTGCTGGCAATATCCAGATTTAACTTTGTTGTATAATCCGTTGAATTCCAAAGAATTTTATATTCAATATTAAGCTTATCTTTGTAAAAATCAGTTATGAAATTATGTTCCGGTCCTTCTCCCTCCAAATAGGTAACGGCCTCCGGATCACTTTTTACCAATGTTACCGTAAGGGTATCCTCATAGGGAACCAACGGGCCGTCAGCAGAATCAGGTTTCGCAGTGTCGGACCCTGTACTTCCATTCACATTCTCCTGCCCCACACTGCCATTCAGTGAGCCGTCATTTTCATCAGCATCCGAACCGCATCCAGCACAAAGCACCAAAAGCATACACATAACAAGATACAACGCCGTCCATTTCTTTAACCTCTTCATCATTTTCATCCTTCCTTTTTCTTTGGGGGCGCAAGCAGTAACCATGCGCAAATTAGTTTTTACCGACAACTCACAACCAATACACGATTTCGTTTAACCGATTTTCAATTCATCCACCACCTTTCAAAATATTTCAATAATTCTACGGATATCCGATTTGCAATTCTTTAACTATATTATGATGTATATCCCATTCACATAACAAGAATAAATATCAACAAAACAACACTATTTCTATTAAATAGTCTCCATGTTGTCGGACAATAATCATTAAGAACCACAAAAAGCATAATTTTTAGTGAAAAACAAGACATTTCATCCGTTTTCTGGTATAATTATATTGTTACACGATTAACTTTGAGGGCATGAGCAAATCCCCATGATACAAGAGAACTGTTTTGCTCATTCAAAAGGGAGGAAGTAAAATGATAAAGATCTTAGACAATAACCCTGATAACTTGGTGATAATCAGTCAATACTTCAACCGCCATTATCCGCATATGACGCTGGAAATTTCGGAAAACATTCATTTTTTTGAAATCGAAAGTCCTGGCAAAAATGATATCGTAATTGTCAATGAGGATCTTTTGGAAAACGTTCCCAATGGTTGGCTTCATCTGATTGCCATATGCCAGTCTGTCAGATTATTGACCATAATCACGCATGCGGAGCATGCGATAAAACTCAAAACTTTTCTTACAAAATCCGTTGCCATATTGGAATCTCCCATAACTCCCCAAAAATTGGGAAAGATATTTCCCACTCCGGAAGGGATGGCAGCTCAGTCTCTCAGCAGACAGATAGAAAAGAAACATATCAAAGAAGCACAGACAAAAGAAGAAGAACGTCAGAATTTGTCCAAATTACAAGACCTTCTTTTCAATAACCTATTAGAGAATCATTGTTTCCCCCAGGATATTGACAACACCATGCATTTCCTGGGACTCGCTTCGGACACGAATCAATACTACCTTGCTTTTGTTATTTCTTTTAATCCGCCCTCTGGCCATAATGCGAAAAAAGATGAAATATGGAAAAAAACTTTATCAGTGCAATCCATCGTCCAATATGAGATCCATAAAATAGCCCCCATGCGGTCTTACGTGCGCGATGCGGGAATGCTTTCATGCTTATTATTGATGAAAGAACCGGAAGGCCTGTTCCGATATGAACTGGAAAAAGCTTTGGAAGTCATAGAAAAAAGGGCTTTCAAAGAATATAATGTGAAGATCAGTGCAGGAGTCGGTCTGGCTTGTGACGCCATCACAGATATCGGAAACAGTTACAGACAAGCGTGTGATGCTCTAAATCAGGGTAATTTTTTTGGAAATAGTTTTGTTTGCTTCTTCTGCGATCTGCATGAAAAAGATTTCCAGCGATTTCAATTATCGCCCAAGGTAAAAGAAAAAATCACGCAATGTCTGTATCAAAATAATTTTACTGAGATAGACAAATTGTTGGGGGAAGAATTTAACAATATCATTCAACTCGGCCTGGCTACAAAGGAAAACGTTATAGCCTTGAAGGTTGACCTCATCATTTTCTTGATGGATTTATCCAACAAGCTATCTGTTATTTCAGAACGGCCTGATATTTATTCCAGGCTTTTGAACGATATTCTAAGCGCAGAAAGTCTTCCATTGCTTGAATCCAATATCAAGAAAAATCTGCGGAATCTGCTGGTTACTTCTCGTCATATACTAAAAAAGAAGACGGGGAAATTAATTTCAAACGTGCAAAAGATCATACTGGAAGAACTCCATGAACCTGTCAATGTTCAAATGATCGCACAGAAACTGTGTATCAGCCCCAACTATTTAAGCGCTATATTTAAGGCAGAAACGGGGACTCGTTTATCAGAATACATTACCAATATTAAAATGTACGAAGCGGCCAGACTTTTGAAAAGTTCCAATAAAAACATTTTGGAAATATCTTCTCTTACCGGTTATGACAATGCCAACTATTTTTCAAGGTTATTTAAAAAGCAATATGGAACCACTCCGTCCGAATACCGACGAAACTACAATCTATAGTGCATGAAACAGCTAACCATGAAGAGACCTGTTCTCTACAAAAAGCCTCACAAGGCGGAAATCAACCGCCTTGTGAGGCTGCACCATTGTTGCATCCAAAGTCTTTCCCTCAATATAGTGGGAATCTTTCAGCAATTCGTATTTCACATGCCCCTGGCTTCCAGCATTTTTCTCTCAAAGGCCAGCATATACCTGGCTTCCGCATCCAGCACTTCCTCGCCTTCCTCTTCGATCAGATCCTTCCACACGTAAATGTCCCGTCCCACTTCGCCTCCGGCCTTCACGAACAGCTCCGCCACGATCCTTCCTCTATAGTTCACGTCCTTCAGCGCATCAAAGATCTCGTCCCAGTTCAGATGTCCTCTCCCCGGTGCGGTGCGGTTGTTTTCTCCCACGTGGAAACCGATCAGATATTTACCGGCGGTATGGATGGCGTCACGGATCGACGGCTCCTCGATATTCATATGATAGGTGTCCAGAAGGACTCCAATATTGGGGCTGTCCACCTCTTCCACATAGGCCACGGCCTCCTTGGCGGTGTTCAGGACCACTCCTTCAAAGCGGTTCACCACTTCCACCGCATATTGGATTCCCAGAGAATTGGCCACTTTTACCAGCTGTTTCATGGAGCCGATGCTGTTGGCGGTCCTCCTCTTTTTATTGATCTCACCTTCCGGGACGCCCCAACCGGCGTAACTCACGCCCGAAATGATCTTTCCTTCCTGTACAGCCACTTTTTTCAGAATGTCCGTCAGATAAACCACCCCCGCTCCCCGAATATAGGGATCGTCAGAAGAAATATCATATCGTTTATCCAGCCCGAGGCTATAGGTGAGTTCAATACCGCAGTCATCCGCCGCCTTTTTGATATTCCTCAGTTCCTCGTCTGGAATGTTCAACAGCGGCTGCGCCTGGAATTCCAGAACGTCAAAGCCCAGATCGGAAGCTTTTTTGATATATTTGTAGTAATCCGCATTCCAGTTTTGTTCCCAAAAATTCATGAAAATTCCCAGCTTGTTCATCGGTTCCTCCTTTTTCGTTGCCGGATTAACAGTTTATATGTAAAGTATAATTGCAATCTTTCTCCCTTACAAGAGGAAATATCAATGAAAAAGCACGATTTCTATAAATGTAAAAGGATCATTGCCTGGCCGCATATTGCCAACCAAGCAACGATCCCTTATAATCTCCGGATCCATCCACAGGCACAATCCCGTAAAGATCCAGTTCAATTCACTTGCCTATACAAACCGCCCGCTTATACAATCCCCTGGGCGGTCATGGCCTCGGCCACCTTCAGGAAGCCTGCGATGTTGGCACCGGCCACATAATCGCCGTCCAGGCCGTACTTCTTGGCTGCGGCATCCAGGTTGTGGAAGATGTTCACCATGATGTTCTTCAGCTTGCTGTCCACCTCTTCGAAGGTCCAGCTCAGCCGCTCGCTGTTCTGGCTCATCTCCAGAGCGGAAGTGGCGACGCCGCCCGCATTGGCAGCCTTGCCGGGGCAGAACAGGACGCCGTTCTCCTGCAGATACTTGGTGGCTTCCAGGGTGGTAGGCATGTTGGCGCCTTCCGCCACGGCCATCACGCCGTTGGCCACCAGAGTCTTGGCATCTTCCAGGTTCAGCTCGTTCTGGGTAGCGCAGGGAAGGGCCACGTCGCACTTGATGATCCACTGATTGGTCCCTTCGGAGGCCTTGTCATGGTACTGGGCGGAAGGTCTCGCCGCAGCATACTCGGTCAGCCTTGCACGCTTCACTTCCTTCACTTCCTTCAGCAGGGCCACGTCGATCCCTTCGGGATCATAGACCCAGCCGGTAGAATCGGACACGGTCACCACCTTGGCACCCAGCTGCTGGGCCTTCTGCACCGCATAGATGGCTACGTTGCCGGAACCGGAAACCACCACGGTCTTGCCCGCAATGTCCTTGCCGTTGCATTTAAGCATCTCTTCCGTCAGATACAGCAGACCGTAGCCGGTAGCCTCGGTTCTGGCCAGGGAGCCGCCATAGGTAAGGCCCTTGCCGGTCAGGACGCCTTCATAAAGGCCGGTCAGTCTCTTGTACTGTCCATACATGTATCCGATCTCTCTGGCGCCGGTGCCGATGTCTCCCGCAGGAACGTCGGTATCCGCACCGATGTATTTATACAGCTCCGTGATGAAGCTCTGGCAGAAAGCCATCACTTCCCTGTCGGATTTGCCCTTGGGATCGAAGTCAGAACCACCCTTGCCGCCGCCGATGGGAAGACCGGTCAGGGAATTCTTGAAGATCTGCTCAAAGCCCAGGAACTTGATGATGCCCAGGTTCACGGAAGGATGTAGTCTCAAACCTCCCTTGTAAGGCCCGATGGCGGAATTGAACTGCACTCTGAAACCATTGTTCACCTGCACCTGGCCCTTGTCATCCACCCAAGGCACCCGGAACAGGATCTGGCGCTCCGGAGTCACCAGTCTCTCCAGAAGAGCATCCTTGCGATACGCTTCTTCATTGGCTTCGATCACGACCCGAAGGGATTCCAGAACCTCCTTCACCGCCTGATGGAATTCCGGCTGTGCCGGATTCTTTGCTACTACGAGGTCATATACCTCATCAACGTATGACATCTACATGTCCTCCTTCATATATAATATACCTGTCGAACAAATACTCCAGGACGCCGGACAAAAAGAAAAGGCACGGGGTATCCCACCTATGCCTTGCGACGCCCTTGTCCACGTCTCATTATATAACGATTTTTTCAATTTCACAACACACTTTTTCGTAGTAAATTGGAAAAGTTTCACGGCGTTTTTTAGATAATTTGCACAAACAATATACATGTATACAATTATTACAAATATCTGGTCAGCCTAGCGATGCTTTTTTCTTCCAGATCGATCAGCCTCTTGGCCAATGCGGAGGAAGATTCCCCCGCCTCCTCATTATGGTTCAGCGCCCGATTCATGGAAAGGATCCCCTCGTTGCTCTCCCGGATCAGCAGCTCCGCAATGTGGCCGGTGCTATTGTTCAACAGGGTGTTGTAGTGCACCCCGCCTTTCAGGGCCAAGTCATTCAGGCGGTTCCCATGGTAAAGCTCCGCCTTGGCCCGCAGCAGCCTTTCCACCGCCTGATTGTGAATCTCCGAATACTGCAGCGCCTGTCTGGAGGTCTGCAGCGCCAGCTGGTCGTCATAAATCTTCTCTGACATCGTGTCCAGAACCGTCATGGCGTTCTCCGTGCTTTTCTGAATTTCCCGATACAGCGCAATCTCCTGTGACCTCATCCGAATCCCTCCCGTACAAAAAAGAGATACCGAAGTATCTCTTTTTCCTATCCTATTGATATTCGTTTCTCTTTCAGCAGTGCTTTTTTTCAATAGTACGTTTCTTTCAGTAGCATGTTTCCTTCCCTAGTATGCTCATCTTGCGCCGGATTATTCGCCCCGGCTGGAAATTCGATCCCATTTATAGCTGTCAGGAAAACATCGAAATTCAACATTTCAGTATTCAGCGTTCAATATTGCAGCACTCAATGCTTCGGCGTTCAGTATTGCAGCATCCAGTATTTCAGACGGTCAATTTGCCAGACGGGAAAACAATCTCCCGGAATCCTCATCTCAGATACTCGGACTTCACATAGCCCACGATGTCTTTGTACCGGATCTGGCTCCACTCGCCGGACTCGGACAGCACTTCCACCTGATCGCCGCCTACCACCTTGCCCAATCTCTCCGCTTTTTCACTGGCAGTGGCTCGGATATTGACATTAGTGGTGGCCACGGCGGTCCTTGTGGCCGTTCCGGAATCAGACGGTGTCGCAGAGGAACCGTCTGCAGAAGATGTGTCATTTGCCGGAGATTGCCCGTCGGAGGCGGAGCCATCCGCAGATCCTCCCTCTCCCCCGGTGACCAGAAGGTATTCCGACTTCACATATCCTTCCTGCCCATCATAAATGACCTTGGTCCAGCCGTTAATCATCTGCTCCAGCACCTTCACCTGCTGCCCGGCAGACAGCTTACCCATCTTATCAGCCTGCTCGCTGTCGGAGACCCGCACGTTCACCGTGGTAGTGGCGGTTCCGGTCAAATCCGCATTCTGGGAATTGCTCACGGAAGAACTGTCGGCAGGCTGCGCAGGCTCTCCGTCCCCGCTTCCCTCATCGGTTCCTTCGGAAAGTCCCTCCGGGCTTCCCTCATCCGCATTCTCGCCTTCCCCGGCGCCGTTCTCGCCGGAGACCCTGGAAGCGATGGCCTCACCGGCCGCTATGCCCACTTCCCTCTGCAGCTCCACGATATAATCGAAAATCTGCTTTTCCGATTTCATCAGCTCATTGTATTCCGCCGTCACCCGATTGTTCAGATCCACCACGTCCTGCATCAGATTCACGGTTCTGATATATTCCAAAACCTCTTCTTCATTCTTGCCGTCATTGAAATACAGCTGCCCGTTCTCATCCGCGCAGACGTAAAAAGTGGAGTATCCGGGCACTTCTTCCTCATGTCCGTTAAACTTCACCTTGGTATACACATAGGCGATCCAGGAATTCTCCACGGGGCCAGGCTTCGTGTAAATCTCCAGGACGGAATAGCTGGAAATATACTTGCTCAGTTCCTGGATGCGGACCACCTCCGTGTCCTTCACGAAGTTGCTCAGGGTCTGTATCGTCTCCACGTCTCCGGAAGCCAGGGAACCATAATAGGTCTCCAACAACGTCCGCAGTGCGGGATCCTCGCTGACCGTCAGCTGATAATCCTGAGGATTGGCCTCGATCTCTTCCGCATCGGGAATATGGGGGGCTTCCGGAACCGTCTCCTCCGTCGTCTCCACGTGGCTCTCCGCCGCCAGAAGCTCTTCAATCTCCGATTCATCCGGATTATCCGCTCCCAGCGCTATGGCCACCGTGGCGGCCACCGCCACGATCACGACAAAAGGGAACACAACCATACAATGCTTCACCATAAAGCTTTGTACCGTTTTCAGTTTATCCTTCCACATGTCATACACCTTTCTCTCAAAAATGGGTAAATTAAAATCAGGGTGATGTAAAATGCATCCGACAGGAATCGAACCTGCATTAAAGGCGTCGGAGGCCTTCGTTCTATCCATTAGACTACGGATGCAAATTATTACAAAATTATTACATCACCCTGATTATAATATCATAAATGTTAACATCTGTCCATAAATTTTTTGAAAAAAATCTATGAAATTATAAGAAGCCTCCCCTGGCGGGAGTCATACCGATATACGTTCTGGGAAAGAACGTCCTCCGGCGAAACCACTTCCTCGTTGACCTGACAGACCATCCTCCGGAAAGCGTCGGCATCCTCTTCCCGTTCCGCCGGTAGAAGGATCATCTCATGCACGGAACTGGGGAGCAGATACACGTCCCCGCCGTACCGCTCGGCGATCCCCTGCAGGACGCCGGGATATAGGATGGCGGAAGCCCCGTAGACTCCCTGGCGGTTGCTCAAAATCTCAAAAGAAACCGATGGATCAACCCCCGCCTGCGGTTCCAAGCCCTCCTCGGGAATTCCTTCCGGGGAATCATCTCCGCCCGTTCCTTCCAACAGTTCCGGGAAAAGCTCGTCCATCCGCATGACCTTGAGCCCGCAGAGCCTCGGCGTGTTCTCCGCCGCCAGCCTCATCAGCTCCTCCACGTTGGTCTTCCAGGCGGCAACATGGGTATTATACACCATAATGCTCCCGATTCCAAGTGTTTTTTCATAAAAAGAATAATAAAAACAAACCGCCAGGTCCAAAAACCTGATATGGGGCACCTCTTCCAGCATTTTCTCATTCTTGGCGGCATTGACCAGGCGGTAGAGGATCCTGTCCTTCACCTGTTCAAAATCCTGAAAGAAATCCATTTTCAAATTGTTGTCCGGCATCCCCTTTTCATATAGAAACTGAATCTGATCCACGATCTGGCCCATGGGAGTCCCCTCCTCATAGCTCTCCAGAAAGCTTTCCAGATAAATCAGGGGAAAAACGTTCCGGTTCTTGCAGCGGATCTTCAGTCCCAAAAACATCACGCCGTTATTCTTGCGCACCTCCTCCAGACTCACGCTGCAATCGCTTCCCAGCCTGGTGGATACATGTCTTCTTACTTTTTCCGCAAATTCCTGCTTACCCATATTGACCTCCTCATCGACAACCTCAAGTGACATATGAGTAAGGTACATTCAGGTCTGACAGGCTTTTCAGATTATGCTCTGGACAGATATTCGCCGGTTCTGGTGTCGATCTTGATCCGATCTCCCTGATTCACGAAAAGGGGAACGGCCACCGTCGCACCGGTCTCCACCACCGCCGGCTTGGAAGCGCCGGTTGCGGTATCTCCCTTGAAGCCGGGCTCGGTATCGGTAACCTCCAGCTCCACGAAAAGGGGAGGCTCCACGGAAAACACGCTGCCGTTATAAGAACAAATCTTGCAGATCTCGTTCTCCTTCACGAACTTCAGGGCGGAACCAACGGTATCGCTGTTCAGATCCAGCTGCTCATAGGTCTCCGTATCCATGAAGCAATACAGATCCCCGTCCGCATACAAATACTGCATATCTTTTCTATCAATACGTGCCTGAGGATACTTCTCAGTGGGGCGGAAGGTCTTCTCCACAACGCCCCCGTTGATGATGTTCTTCAGCTTGGTCCTGACGAAGGCAGCTCCCTTGCCGGGCTTCACATGCTGAAATTCCACGATCTGGTAAACGTTGCCATCCACCTCAATGGTAATACCATTTCTGAAATCACCTGCAGAAATCATAAAAACTCCTCCTAAAATTGTGTGTTCGCATTCTGATTCCCTAACAGTGTATAACAAAATGAATATTTTTTCAACACCTTTTTGCAAAAATCAGGAAGAATGTGGGTCAGCCTTTCCGGAGCCCGCAGATGAAGTCCATGGCTTCGAGATATCCCCCAAACCCCCGTCCGTAGATCTGTTTGTCGCAGACCGGAGCGGTCACGGACACCTTGCGGAACTCTTCCCGGCTGGTGATATCGGAGATATGGACCTCCACCTTGGGCACGGTGATGCTGGCCAGGGCGTCCCGGATGGCATAGCTGTAATGAGTATAAGCGCCGGGATTGATGACGATCCCCTCCGTTCCGTCAAAATAAGCTTCCTGGATCCGGTCGATGATGGCCCCCTCATGATTGCTCTGGAAAATATCCACCTTCAGGTTCTCTTTTTCTCCCTTTTCCCGAATCATGTCGCAGAGATATTGATAATCCTGGGTGCCGTAAATGTTTTTCTCCCGAATCCCCAGGAAATTCAGGTTCGGGCCGTTGATGACCAATAGTTTCATGCCCTCCGCCGACGCTCCTTTCCTTTTCTCATGCAGCCGTTCCAACCCTTCCCGGATATCGGCCAGCACCTCTTCCATGTTCTTGTTGTCCACGTCCACGATGAGATCCGCCCCCGACTCATAGCAGTCCCTTCGAGCCTCCAGAAGGTTTCTGATCTTTTCCAGGGGATCCGGGCCCTGCAAAAGAGGTCTCGTGGTATCATTTTTCAGCCGTTCATACACCGTCTCGGGCCGGACCCGCAGATAAACCACGGTGCCGATCTTCCGAAGCAGGGTGCGGTTTTCCTCCCGCAGCGGCAGCCCTCCTCCCACGGAAAGGATCTGGTTGCTCAGCCCCTCGGCAAGCTCCCTCAAAAGGGCCGTCTCCAAATCCCGGAAATAGGGCTCCCCCTCCGCTGCAAAAATATCGCTGATGCTCCGCCCTTCCCGGCTCTCGATCATCTTGTCCGTATCCAGGACGGCCTTCTGGAGCCTGTAAGACAACCGGATTCCCACGGAAGTCTTGCCGCTTCCCATGAAGCCGGTCAGCACCACGTTTTCCTTTTCTTCCCGATATTTCCTGTTCATTCGATCCCCATGGCCTCCTTCATCCTGCCGTACACCTCCCGGGCCAGATCCTCCTCCACCCGCTTGCCGGTCCAGAGCTCATAGGCGATGACTCCCTGGTAGAGAAGCATCTTGAGCCCGCCGAAGGAACGTCCGCCCGCCCGGGCCGTCAGTTCCATGAACCGGGTTCTGGAAGGGTTGAAAATCAGATCATAGCCCGTATGGATTCCCTCGTAAAAAGCCGGATCCGCAATCGGCACCTGATCCGTCCGGGGGAACATCCCGCAGTTGGTGCACTGGATGGCCAGATATTTTTTCTCCGGCCGAACGCCTTCTCCTTCCGGATACAAAAGGTTCTTCCAATCCTCCAGACCATGGGCCAGAACCAATTCCCGTCCGGCATAGCCGTTCACCTCTCCGGCAATGGCCCGGGCCTTTTCCAGGGTCCGGTTCAAAATATGGATGCGGGAAGCCCCTTTTTCCGCCAACAGGACGGCCACGGCCCTGGCCACGCCTCCCGCTCCCAGGAGAAGCACTTCCTCTCCCTCTATCCGGACGCCGTCGCTCTCCATGGCCCGGTAAAGCCCCGGCATGTCCGTATTATAGCCCTTGAAGCCCTCCTCGTCCCGCACCAGGGTGTTCACCGCCCCGATCCGCTCCGCCAGGGGATCGATCTTCGTCAGGGCCGGAAGCACCTCGCTTTTAAAGGGCACCGTCACGTTCAGGCCCAGGAAATTCAGGGCATAGGCCCCTTTTGCGGCCTCCGCCGCCCTCCCCTTCTCCACGTGGAGGGGCACGTAGACCAGATTGTCCCCCAACTTCTCCGCCAAAGTATTGTGAATCACCGGCGACATGGTATGCTCCACCGGATTGCCCATCACCCCGCAGACCCGGGTATAGCCGTCTATTCTCATGTTTCCTCGCATTCTGCCGCCGATCAGGCGGCATTTGACTCAAAGGGACTTTGTACAGCTGCGCTCGTTTTCCGCACGATTCGCCCCCATTGTCAGGTATGCCTCACGTACCTGTAGACTTCTGTCTCTTATGGTAAAAATACAGCACGATCCATTCCAATCTGCGCTTCAGCACGATCTGGATCTCCTCCTTGGGATGGATGGGCTTGGTCAAAAAAGTGCGGATCCCCGCCTTCTTGGCCCCCCAGACGTCCGTAAACAGCTGGTCCCCCACGAAGACGGTGGTCCCGGGATCCGTTCCCATCCGCTCCATGGCTTCCTCATAACCTCTTCTGGCGGGCTTGTTCGCTCTGAAAATATACTGAGACCCCACGGAGTCATTGAACATTTTCACCCGGGGCTCCTTGTTGTTGGACAGAAGCAGAGTATGAAAACCGATCCGGTGCAGACGGGCGAACAGCTCCATGGCCCGCTCATCCGCCGGTGCCCCATGGGGCACCAGGGTATTGTCGATGTCAAAAATGATTCCCCGGAAACCTTCGGCGTACAAGCCCTCATAATCGATCTCGTAGGCGCTGTCCACCTCACTGTCCGGGTAGAATCGTTCCAGCATATGCGTCAAGCCTCGTACTTTCTCCTACTGCAGGAAATTTTTCAATTCCTCCAGGAAGGTGTTCACATCCTTGAATTCCCGGTAGACGGAAGCGAAACGGACATATGCCACCCCGTCCAGCTCTTTCAGGCGGCTCATGACCAGCTCCCCCACGGTGCGGCTGGGCAGCTCTGAAGCCTCCAGGTTGAAGATCTCATTTTCCACCTGATTCACCAAATCGGAAATCTGCTCCGCACTCACCGGACGTTTATAGCAGGCCCGCAGAACCCCCTGCTCAATTTTGGACCGATCATAGGGCTCCCTCTTGTCATCCTTCTTGATGATGATCAGCGGAATGGTCTCCACCTTCTCAAAGGTGGTGAACCGTTTGCCGCACTCATCGCAGGCCCGCCTGCGCTTGATAGAGTTGGATTCCTCCACCGGCCGGGAATCGATAACCCTGGTATTTTCATGGTTGCAATAAGGACACCTCATGCGTTCCTCCCTCCGCCCCGCTTCCAGCGGGCCTCTCTTCCACTTATTGTAGCGCATCCCATCGGGAAACGTCAAGTCCAAGATGAAAAGCCTTGATCCCCCTAGGCCTTGACGTCCACCAGGATGATGTCCGGGCCGATCTGGCGGATATCCTTGTAGGGGATCACCACGTCCGGCTCCGTGTGGAGGAAGGAAAAGAACCGACTGCAGCCCGGCACGATGATCTTGCAGATGCACCCGCTGCACTCATCGATTTCCAAATCCTCCACCCGTCCCAAACGTTTGCAGTCCCTGATATTGATGACGTCCTTGCATTTCAGTTCCGAATACAGCAGCATAAGTCTACCCTCCTGCTATCAATATATGCGGCTGCACCGGATCTGTGACTGCTTTCGGAACACTGCGGCTGTTTTAAAATACAGCTGTCGTTTTAAGTTGCTGCGACCATTATGAAACATGACTGCCGTTTTGCACGGCAACTCCGTTTCCAAAAATTGGCGGCCGCAGGAAAGAATATCTTCCCTTTTTTCGGTGCATACTCCAACGTAGAGAAACAAGGAAACCGGAGGTGAGCCATATGGCACAGGGCAAGGTAGAGATCTGCGGGGTGAACACATCCAGGCTTCCCCTGTTGAAGGCCGAAGAAAAGGAAGAACTGTTCCAGCGAATCGAGGCCGGAGACATGGAGGCCAGAGAACAGTATATCAAGGGAAATCTGCGTCTGGTGCTCAGCGTCATCAAACGCTTCGCCTCCAGCAGCGAGAACGTGGACGATCTGTTTCAGATCGGCTGCATCGGGCTCATCAAGGCCATCGACAACTTCGACGCCTCCCTGAACGTCAAATTTTCCACCTACGCCGTCCCCATGATCATCGGGGAGATCCGCAGGTTTCTGCGGGACAACAACAGCATCCGGGTCTCCAGGTCCCTGAAGGACACCGCCTACAAGGCCATCTATGCCCGGGAAAACCTGACCCGCAAAAATCTGAAGGAACCCTCCATCGAAGAGATTTCCACAGAGATCGGAATCTCCAAGGAGGACATTGTCTACGCCATGGATGCCATTCAGAACCCCATGAGTCTCTATGAGCCCATCTACACCGACGGCGGCGACACTCTCTACGTCATGGATCAGATCAGCGACAAGAAAAACAAGGAAGAGAACTGGGTGGAACGTCTCTCCTTAAGCGAAGCCATGAAAAAGCTGGGGAACCGGGAAAACGAAATCATCTCCCTGCGTTTTTTCGAAGGTAAGACTCAGATGGAAGTGGCCCAGATCATCGGCATTTCCCAGGCCCAGGTCTCCCGTCTGGAGAAAAATGCGTTAAAGACCATGCGCAATTACCTGACGGCGTAAGCCGGGAGCTTGGACTTAAAGCAGTCAAATAAGATTTCCAAATCTCATCCTTTGCTCCTCATGCTCTTTGCCAATCGATTCCAAACCACAAACACCAGCCAGCCCAGCGCCATGCCGCAGCCGTTGGTCAGGATATCGTCGATCTGAAAGATTCCACGGCGGGTCAGATACTGCAGAGTCTCTATCCCCAGGCTGGTCAAAAGCCCCGTTCCGGCACATGCGAAAAAATTCCGCAGCCTTTTAAAATTCCAGGCTCCGAAAAATCCGAAGGGCAGAAACAACAGCACGTTCTCCACCACATAGGCATTGTTCCTGTCATTGATCCCGAAGCTGGAAAAAAGCTCCAGGTCGAGACTGCCGCTTCCCCCGCTCTCCCGGGAGCCCAGGGTCATGGCCAGAATGATGGCGGCACAGACGCAGAATCCAACGGCGGGAGCCGCTGGAACCGCCATTTTCCCCTTCCTGCTTCTCTCCCCGTTCCATATTTTCAAGCCCACGAAGGCCGCCAGTCCCACCGCCGCTCCCACCGGTCCGAACCGCAGCGCTCCGTACAAATCCCGTAACAAGTAACTTAGCATCGAATGTTTCCTACTCCATATGATCATCATCCCAGGCATCCCAGGCCCGGTCCCAGAGGGCGGCGTCCTCCACAAGACGCCGGTTCATCCAATCCACCGCCTCCGTCACGCCTTCCTCCGAAAAAAGAAAGGTAGCGCTGATCTTCTTTTCCTCCGGCGTCCGGAAAAAATTGAAGGGCTCCGGCCAGACCGTCGCCTTTAACACCTTGCCGTCCCCTTCCGCAATTCCTTCCAAACGGTAACGCATTCCCTGGTGGCTTCCCGTATATTCCGATTTTTTCAAAAATTCCATGGATAAAATGTCTTCCCGCAAAATCATGGGCAGCCCTCCCTTTCAACCTTCACCTTCCGTCTTTTATTCGCCGTTCGCACTCCGCTTTTTGATGGACGCCCTATAAGTATATCCTATTCTTCCCCATTTGAAAAGAGGGCTGCTGCAAAATTTACAGCCACCCTCTTTTCGCTTTCCTTCCTCACCCGATACTGCTGCTCATCTCCTTTTTCAGCTGCTTCATGATCTTTTTTTCCAGCCTGGAAATGTAGGACTGGGAAATCCCCAGGAGACCGGCCACCTCCTTCTGGGTCATTTCCCGGCCGTCCCGGCTCCCCAGGCCGAAGCGCAGGCTGATGATGGTCTTCTCCCGGTCGGACAGACTGCCCACGGCCTTTAACAGGAGTTTACGCTCCACCTCGTTCTCCAGATCCCGGTAGATCACGTCCTCGTCCGTCCCCAGGATGTCCGACAACAGAAGCTCGTTGCCGTCCCAGTCCACGTTCAGGGGTTCGTCTATGGACACCTCCAGCCTGGTCTTGTTGTTCCTGCGCAGATACATCAAAATCTCGTTTTCGATACATCGGGAGGCATAAGTGGCCAGCTTGATGTTTTTCTGGGGGTTGAAAGTGTTGATGGACTTGATCAGGCCGATGGTGCCGATGGAAATCAGATCCTCCACCCCCACCCCCGTGTTGTCGAATTTCTTGGCTATGTATACCACCAGGCGCAGATTGTGCTCGATGAGAATGGATTTGGCCTCGTCCTCATATTCCGTGCCCAGGTCGCTGATCACCTGATTCTCCTTTTCCGTTTCCAAAGGCGGGGGCAGGACCTCGCTCCCGCCGATATAATGAATGTCCCCTTTTTTCTGCAGCAGTATGTTCTCCCTCCGCACCATTTTGAAATGGAGCCTCCCGGGCAGCGCCACCTTAATGATCATTTTCATCCTCCTTCAGCACGCCAGGGTTCAGGATCATCTCATACCCTCCCCCGGCCGCAATTCTTTCCTCACTGACTCCCACATAGACGTTCCGGCGGCTCTTCACCGTTCCGTCCAGATCAATTTCCATTTTCGGGATCAGGTATCCGGCCAGGATCCCCGCCGTCCTGCCCAAACTGTGATAGGGAATGGCCCGGAAGTGGTCCGGCTTCCCCTTTTCCCATAGCTTTTCAAACACGGAACGGTCCAGGATGCACACCGGCTTCCCACTGATGGGTTCCACCAGACTGTTTCCGCTGTCCAAAAGGGCCCTCACCTCCACCGCAGGACCGTTCCCCTGCAGCTTTACCTGGCAGATTCCCTTGCGTTCCCCACTTTTTCCCACCAAAAAAGAAACCTCCATAAAGAGAAGGAGACCGATTCCCAACACCCCCAGAACGCTGGTCAGCGTCTCCCTCAGGGCCGGAAACAGCCTGATCAGGAAAAGCAGACAGCCTCCCAGCAGGAAAGAAGACAGCAGCAGTCTCTGGAAAACCATCCAGAACGCCCGAAGGCTCCGGGTGCGGAAGGTCACCAGGATCATTCCTGCGGCGGACAGGAAGAGACCAGCAAGACTTTTGGGCCCTGCCGGGCCGGGTGTCAGAAAGGGAAGTAAATAAAAAAAAGCTCCCAGGGCGGCACCTCCTATGATCCTTCGCCGGGAGGCCGCTTTCAGGAAGGTGAAATTGGCGATCTCCAGGCAAAGAAGGTTCATCACGAAATTCACCAAAAACAGACTGTCCAGGTACACTTCATAATACATCTGAACACCTCCCCCGATTCCGCACCTCCTGCGCTTCCCGCTTCACAAACAGTATAAGCCTTTTCTCCTTTGGAATTTGTCGGAACAGGTCAGGCTTCCGCCTATTTTTATCCAAAATTTTCGACACGCCGGGCACACACAAAAAAGCCGTACCGACAGGAATTCCCGTCAGTACGGCATATCTAAGGTCCTTCATTATGGGTCTTTTATTTACGCTGTAAGAAGGTCGGAATATTCAAGGTCTTTTCCTCCACGGAGCTGCGGATGTCTCCCGGGCGGCTGATGCCGGTCAGGGGCTTCGCAGGGCTTACGGAAGGATTGTAACCGGTCTGGGAAGAAGGCTTCCCGCTGTTCATGCTCTGCAGATTGTTGGGACGGTAACCGAAGTTGGTCTGCGGCACCCTTCCCTGGGGGGCGGCCTGCATGTTCTCCGCCAGCCCCGTGGCGATCACGGTGATCATACAGGTATCGGACATGGTCTCATCGTACTTGGCGCCGAAGATCACGTTCACGTCCTCTCCGGTCAGTTCCTGTATGTAATCCACGGCATCCCGGGCGTCGCCCAGGGCGATATCGCCGGAAATGTTGATCAGGATGTGGGTCGCACCGGAAATGGTGGTCTCCAGCAGAGGACTCTCCACGGCTATCTTCACGGCTTCCAGAGCCTTGTCGTCGCCCTTGCCGCTGCCGATGCCGATATGGGCGATGCCCTTGTCCTTCATGATGGTCTGCACGTCCGCAAAGTCCAGATTGATAATGGCGGGAACGTTGATCAGATCGGTGATGCCCTGCACCGCCTGCTGCAGCACCTCGTCCGCCTTCTTCAGGGCTTCCGGCATGGTGGTCCGGCGATCCACGATTTCCAACAGCTTATCGTTGGGAATCACGATCAGGGTGTCCACGTGCTCCTTGATCTTCTCGATACCGGCCAAGGCGTTGGCCATGCGCACCTTGGCTTCAAAACGGAAGGGCTTGGTCACCACGCCCACGGTCAGGATCCCCATTTCCTTGGAAATCCTCGCCACCACGGGCGCCGCACCGGTTCCGGTTCCGCCTCCCATGCCGCAGGTGACGAATACCATGTCCGCTCCCTTCAGGGCGGCGGTGATCTCCTCCGCACTCTCTTCAGCGGCCTTCTCTCCCACCTCCGGCTTGGCCCCGGCTCCCAGACCCTTGGTCAGCTTCTCGCCGATCTGGATCAGCCTGGGCGCCTTGCAAAGCTGCAGGGCCTGCTTGTCCGTATTGATACCGATGAATTCCACTCCCTCGATCTTCTCATCTATCATTCTATTAACGGCATTGTTGCCGGCGCCGCCCACGCCTACCACGATGATTCTGGCGCCGGATTCCGCTTCGTTCGTCTTGATCTCCAGCAAAGGTTTGTCCTCCTTTTATGCATTTTCCTCACTTTTAATATCATATAATCATTTTTAAAATTTATCAACCCTATTTGCAAAGATTTTTCATTTTTTTCGTAATTCTTACAATTCAATTAGACGTTTCGCCCTTCTGGAACGTCACTCCCGTCCGGTCCTCCGTCAGGGTTTCCATCCTGAACGTGCCCGTCTCCCCGTCCACCATGGACAAAAGCTCCGGCAGACGCATGACCTTGTTCTCCAGCTCCGCCCTGTCATTGCCCAGGGCGACTTTGACGTTTCCGAAATAAATCGTGATTTCTTCCGAGGAATGGAAAAAAATCTTGTCCGCTTTCAGGTCATATTTATCCAACAGCTTTGTGATATCCATGACGCTGTCGAAAATTTCCGGATTCTCCACCGGCAGCCGTTCCCCCAGCACCACGTAATCAAAATTCAGGCCGGTGATCTGGGGCACCCCCTCCGTGACCTCGTCGGAACATTCCACCACGTAGCCGTCCTTGTCAAAATACATGTACGTGTCCATGCATCGGACGAAACCGGCCAGGGCCTTCTCGTACACCGCGATCTCGATGGAATCCGGAGACAGGATGTTCACGTCCATGGCATCCACGAAAGGAATGTCTTCCACTCCCTTGTTTCGGTATTTCAGGGAAAGATAAAGGGAATTGTTCCCCAGGGGGCCAGTCATGACGAAATTCCGGATCTCTTCTTCCGAATAGTGAAGATTTCCTATCACCGTGACCGAGGTAACGGTATATTTCTGCAGGACGAAGGCTGCGACTCCCGCCATCGCCAACAGGGACGCCACCAGAATGATCCATTTTATCTTTCCCTTTTTCTTTTCTTCAAACACCGTATATCCTCGCTCCTAACTCTCTAAAGTCCCGACAAATGTTTTCATAACCCCGTTCAATGAACTCGCAGCCCCGCAGAACGGTTTCTCCTTCCGCCATCAGCCCGGCCACGACCAGGGCGGCCCCTCCCCGGAGTTCCCTCGCTTCCACCTGGCAGCCCCGCAAAGGAGTGATCCCCTCCACTTCGACCCTGCCCGCATCCATCTGCCTGACCCTGGCCCCCATCCGGGACAGGGGTTCCAGGATTCGGAACCGATTCTCGAAAATCCTCTCCTCGACCAGGCATTTTCCGGCCGCAGCGGTTTCCACCACCAGGGCCACGGACTGCAGATCCGTGGGGAATCCCGGATAGACGGCCGTTATAATCCTGCCACAGGGCTTCAGATCCCGGGGAGCCTGGACAAAAAGTCCTTCCCGTCCCTGCTGGCATTCCGCCCCCAGTCTTTCCGCCAAATCGATCACCGCCCCCATATGCTCCACGGGGGCTTGTTTCAGCAGCACACTTCCGCCGGTTCCCAGACATCCCAGGAGATAGGTTCCCGCCACGATCCGGTCCGAAGGAATACGGTACCGGGTGCCCAGCAGTCTCCTGCCGCCCCGTATCCGCAGCGTGCTGGTCCCAATTCCCTCGATCCAGGCTCCGCAGTCCCGCAAATATTCGCACAAGGCTTCAATCTCCGGTTCCAGGGCCGCACCGGACAGGCAGGTCTCCCCTTCGGCGGCCACTGCGGCCAGCAGGGCGTTTTCCGTGGCTCCCACGCTGGGCCTGGCCAGCGCCACATGGGTTCCCCGCAGGCCCGTCCCCGCATTCCCGACGATCAGACCCTCTTCCTCCCGGAAAACCGCCCCCAGACACTCGAGGGCTTTCAGGTGCAGATCAACGGGCCTGGCTCCGATCACGCAGCCTCCGGGATGCTCCATGCTCACCTGCCCCGTCCTGCCCAGGAGCGCTCCCAGGAGACAAAGGGAAGAACGCATTCCCCGAATGGCGTCTCCGGGCATTTCATGAAGTCCGGCATTGTCGGCGTTTATCCTGACCCCGTCCTTCTCCCAGACGACCAGACATCCCAGGCTGGAAAGCAGATCCAGCATCCGATACACATCAGCGATTCTGGGGCAATTACAGATCACGTTTGTCCCCTTTGTCAGCAATGTGGCCGCCAGGATGGGAAGGGCCGCATTCTTGGACCCCTGGATCCTGACATCTCCCTGTAAGCAGACACCGCCGTAAATATGAATAGAATCCATCTGTCAACACCTTTTCGTTTCAAGCTATTCTATTCTATGTAAGCGATGCCTCTCCCGTGCCTACTCCCGCAGCTGAATCCGCTTGGCCACGCTTAGAACCAGGCCGAACTCGATGAGCAGGAACATGACGGAGGACCCTCCGTAACTGATGAAGGGTAAGGAAATTCCCGTGTTGGGAATGCTGTTGGTCACCACGGCGATATTGAGCACCACCTGGATGGCGATATGGCCGATCACGCCCACCACCAGCATGGAGCCGAACAGATCCGGCGCATTGTTGGCGATGATCATGAGCCGCCACAGCAGAATCAGGAACATGAGGATGATGGATACCGCCCCGAAAAGTCCCAGTTCCTCGCAGATGATGGAAAAAATCATGTCGTTCTGGGCTTCGGGAATGTATCCCAGCTTCTGCATGCTCTGGCCCAGGCCCTTGCCCCAGATGCCGCCGGACCCGATGGCGTAGAGGGCCTGCAGGGTCTGGAAACCGGTATCCGTGGGATCCGACTCCGGATGGAGCCAGGTGTTGATTCGAGTCATGCGGAAGGTCATCTCGGAAGCGTCCATGGACATGATCATGAAGACCAGCCCCGCCACCGCAATTCCCACCAGGGTAACCGCCACGATATATTTTTTATAATGAGGATCCGCCACGAAAACCATCAGGGCCGCAATGCCCATGACGATGATGGCGGAGCTCAGGTTGGAGGTCACCAGATAGATGGCCAGCACGTGAGGCAGCGCTGCCGCCCCCATGACGATGATCCCCTTCCACTTTCTCACATTTCTGCCCAGCTTGCAGACCAGGCAGGCCAAAAACAGGATCATACACAGCTTGGCGATCTCCGCAGGCTGGACGTTAAAGGGCACGCCGGGAATCCGGAACCATCTTCTGGCGTGATGGCTCTCCACCCCCAGGGGGGTCTTCACCAGGAAAAGCATCCCAAAGGACACGACGTAGCCCAGCAGCGCAAAATGCTCCCAGAAATGATAGGGAATGTTGGACACCACGATCATGGCCACCAGACCCAATATGACCGCAGCCAACTGCGTTTTCAGGAAATGGGCGGAATCCCCGTATTCCTGAAAGGCTTCGTAAGAACTGGTGGAATAGATCATGAGCAGACCGAAGCCCAGCAAAAACAGCAGGATAAACAGCAGGCTGTAATCAAAATAAAATTCCGATTGTTCTTTTCGTTTGGATTTCGTCCTCGTGCGGGCTGCCATCTTTTCTCTCCTTAATGTCTTACAATCCGTTCACATATTCTTTGAAAATTTTTCCCCGGACTTCATAATTGGGGAACATCCCCCAGCTGGCGCAGGCCGGGGAAAGCAATACCGCATCCCCTTTTTCCGCCAGGCTGGTGCACAGCTTCAGGCATTCCTCAAAGGTATCCGCAAACTTGATTTTCTCAAAACCGTGGGCCCTGGCGCAGGCGGCGATCTTCTCCCGGGTCTGGCCGATGAGCACCAGCCACTTCACCTTTCCGCCAAAGCTTTCGATCCACTCGTCATATTCGCTCTGTTTGTCATATCCTCCGCCGATGAGGACCGTGGGCTTGCTCATGGCCCGGATCCCCTGGATGGCCGCATCCGGATTGGTTCCCTTGGAATCGTTGTAATAGTCCACCCCGTTCTTGGTGGCCACGAATTCGATCCTGTGCTCCACCGCATGGAAAGCTGCGATCACCCGCAAAATGGTCTCCCTGGGGACTCCCATTCCCTCCGCAATGGCGATGGCCGCCATCACGTTTTCCACGTTGCACATTCCCACCAGGTTCATGTCCTTATGAATGTCCAGGAGTTCCTCCACGCAGCCTCCCTCAGCCTTACAGATTTTGTCCCCCAGCAGGAAATATCCTTCGGACAGCTCCCTCTGGGAGGAAAAAAGCACCACCCTGGCGCCGCACCGGGCGGCGAATTCTTCCGTATAGGGGTCGTTGTCGTTGAGCACGCAGACGTCTTCCTTCGTCTGGTTCCGGGCGATGTCCTGCTTGGCGGCCACGTAGGCCTCCATGGTATGGTGCCGGTTCAGATGATCCGGGGTGATGTTCAGGATGGCGGACACCTTGGGCCGGAAGGTATGAATGGTTTCCAGCTGGAAAGAGCTGATCTCCCCCACCGTCACGGTATCCGGGGCGGTTTTGGAGGCCTCCAGGGTATAGGGATTGCCGATGTTGCCCACCACGAAGACCTTCTCGCTGCCCAAATGGGCCTTCATGATCTCTCCCACCAGGGTGGTGGTGGTGGTCTTGCCGTTGGTGCCGGTGATGGCGATCACCTGTCCTTTTTCCACCAGGAAACCCAGCTCGATTTCTCCCAGGATCGGGATTCCCGCCTCCCGCAGAGCGTTCACCCAGGGAAGGTCCGTAGGAACGCCGGGGCTTAAGATCACCTGATCCACCTTCTCTTCCAATTTTTCCGGCAAGGCTCCCGTCACGCATTCCGCCTTGGAATCCGGGGGAAGCTTTTTCTTCACTTCCTCCGCCATAAGCTTCTCGTTGCTGTCATAGAGAAGCACCCGGGCCCCCATCCGCTCCAACAGTTCCGTGGCGGCGATGCCGCTGATTCCGCTTCCCACCACGAGACATCTTTGATCCATGAACATTTTTTCTTTTTCCCTCCCTTACTCCGGTATCGCCTGACGATCCGCCGCAGCCAGCGGGCGCATCAGTGCGACGCCGAACGCTTACTTTCTATCCCAGCATGGCCAGCAGGCACATCAACGCAGTCAGCATGGCGAACAGCGCCACGATCCTGGTCTCCGACCAGCCGCATAATTCAAAGTGATGGTGCAGCGGGGCCATTTTCAGGAGTCGTTTTCCTCCGCTGCATTTAAAGTACGTCACCTGCAGGATGACCGAAATCACCTCCGCCAGGTAAATCAATCCCACAATCCCTATGTACAGAGGCATTTCCAGCACATAAGCGCTGGCCGCCACGAACCCTCCCAGGGCCAGGGAACCGGTATCCCCCATGAACACGCTGGCGGGATGGACGTTGAACAGCAGGAAACCCATGAGGGCTCCGGTCACCGCACAGGTGACGGGGGCGATCCCGCTGCCGGTGCCGATGGCCATGACGCTGAAGAACACGGCGATGATCACCGTCACGCTGGCCGCCAGGCCGTCCAGGCCGTCCGTGAAATTGGCACCGTTGGCCGTCCCCAGCACGATGAAAAACAAAGCGGCCAGGTTCCAGACCCCGAGGTCCAGGCAATGTCCTTTCCAAAAGGGAATGGGCAGGGCCAGGGACACCTCCGTGTAACGTACCAGATAATAGGCAAAAATCCCCGTCACCAGGAATTGTCCTCCAAACTTCTGCCAGGCCTTAAGCCCCATGGAGCGATGGAGCACCACCTTGATATAATCATCCAGGAACCCGATGAGCCCGAAACCGAAGGTCAAAAACAGCACCGGCGTCATGGCCGGGAAATCCTTCAAGTACAACAGGGAGGTGACCGCCACGCTGACCAGGATCAAAAGGCCGCCCATAGTAGGGGTCCCCGTTTTTTTCAAATGCGTCCGGGGGCCGTCCTCCCGCACAGTCTGCCCTACTTTCAGCTTTCGTAAAAAAGGGATGACGACCGGCCCCAGCCCTACGCTCAAGGCAAATGAGATCATCACCGACAGGATACCTATTCTGCCCATAGCACACCTTCCATTTTTTCATAAAAGTTTGTGTCATTCTGCAGCTTCCGGAACTTTCTCATTTGCGATTCCAAGGTACGGCAATATGTTTTCATAGAGCTGTCTGACGATGGGGGCCGCCACCTGTCCCCCGTAGTAAACTCCCTGGGGATTGTTGATGATGGCCAGGGCGATCACCTGAGGCTCCTCCGCCGGCGCAAAGCCCAGAAAAGAAGCGATGTATCTGCCGCTTCCCCGGGGCAGGGTCTGACTGGTGGCCGTCTTGCCTCCCACCCGGAATCCCTCCACCTTGCCGTTTTTGCCGGTGCCCTCCGAGACCACCAGCTCCAGGATCCCCCGCAGGGTGGCGGAGGTTTCTTCCGAAACGATCCCTTCCTCCACGGGATATTCCAGGATCTCCTCCCCGCCGTCCTCCCCGAGGACCTTCACCCCAAAGTGGGGCGTGATGCGCCTGCCTCCGTTGACGATGGAAGCCGCCGTGGTGAGCAGCTGGATGGGGGTGATCTGGAAGGACTGGCCGAAGGATACCGTGGCCAGTTCCACGTTGCCCATGTTCTCTTTCTCGTGCATGATGGTGGAGGCCTCCCCCGGAAGGTCGATCCCCGTCTTTTTCTTCAGACCGAATTGTTCAAAATATTTATAGTAACGGTCCACGCCCAGCCGCAGCCCCACGGTGATGAACACCGGGTTGCAGGAATTCATGGTGGCATGGACGAAATCCTCCCCTCCGTGGCCTCCGACCTTGTGGCACCGGATCTTCCGGTCATCCACGATGATATAGCCTGGACAGCTGAAAGCGCTTTCCGGGGTGACCACCCCTTCCTCCAGTCCGGCGGCCGCCGTGATGATCTTGAAGGTGGAACCTGGTTCGTAAGTGTCGTTGATGCAGCCGTTGCGCCACATGGCGTTCAAGAGGTTCTGGTATTCCTCCTGGGTGGCGTATGTAGTGCCCTCCGGCAGTTCGTAGGGGGCGTTCAGGTCGAATTCCGGCACGTTGACCATGGCCAGCATCTCCCCGTTTTGGGGATTCATGACCAGGATGGAGACGCTCTCCGCCTCCTTGGTCTTCATGGCCTGCAGGGCCAGCTGGGTGGCGTAGGACTGGATGTTCATATCCAGGCTCAATACCAGGTCTTTGCCCTTTACGGGCTCCTGTCTCCGCTCCCCGGCTTCCTCCACCTCGATGCCCCGGGCGTCCGTCATGGTCAGGATGTTCCCCGCTTTTCCCTGCAGGGTTTCCTCGTAGACCACCTCCAGGCCGATGATGCCCTGATTGTCCGCTCCGGTAAAGCCCAGCACCTTGCTGGCCAGGTCCCCGAAGGGATAATACCTCTTATAGTCCTCATCCACCTTCACGCCCGCCAGGTCATATTCCCGGATGCGGTCGCCGATTTCCTTATCCACGTTGCTCCGAATGCGCTCGATGGAGCTGTATTTTTCCACCCGTCCTCTCACGAATTCCTCCGAGAGTCCCAGTTCCCCGCATAGAACCTGTATCACCCGTTCCGGATCCTCGATCTGGTTGTGGATCACGGAAACCGTGCAGACCGTCCTATTGTCCGCTATCACCAGGCCGTTACAATCCAGGATGCGGCCCCTGGCGGCTTTGATGCTGCGCTCCCTTTCATGGAGCTCCACCGCCTGTTCTTCATAATAGTCGGCCTTCCATATCATCAGATAGACGAGTCTGACGAACAGCGCCCCCAGCAACAGGGCGAACATCACCGTGATGACGGTGATCTTTTTCCGGTGTGCAATGCGATTGCTGTTGGTGAGCATGATGGCCCCCTTCCGGCAATGATCATTACACTGTATTCCGAAAAAGGAAAGCTTAGACCATCATTTATAAGGAAACATGCCCGCCGTCCCGGGAGAATCGTCCTCAGTGCGGACGGCGGTGCCGCCTTACATAGGGCTGTCCGGCGGTTCCCCGTTCCCGTCCGGCTGGGTGATGGGCTCGCCGGTCAGGGCCTCGAAATTATCGTCCGTGACGTCTCCGGAAGCGTTGACGATATCGCCGGTCTCCGGATCCACCAGTTCTCCCGTGTCAGGATTCTTCAGATAACCGGTCTCCGGATCCACGGGATAGCTTTTCCAGGGTTCCTCTTCGGGCTCCTGAGACTCCGGCGGCGTTTCCTCCCCGCCCTCCGGATTCTCCAGGCCTTCGTCCTCCACCTTCTGGGTGTATTCGTTGGTAATGGCCAGCTTTCTGTCTTCCAGTTCCTTCCGCTCCGCATCCGACAGTTCTTCCGTCATGAAGATCTGCAGATAGGGCAGAACCTCCGTTAGGATATTGCGCACGATGCCCGTGGCATATTTGGCATCCGCCTGAACCGCCTCGTTGGCACGGTCCACCACCACGTAAAAGGCGATCTTGGGATCATCCGCCGGGGCGTGACCGATGAAGGATACCACGTATTCTCCGTTTCCTCTGGGCTGGGTCTGGGCCGTTCCCGTCTTGCCGCTGATGGCGTAGCCCGCAGGCCTGGCGGTTTTACCGGTCCGGTTGGCGCCGCCCTCTTCCATTACCGTGGCCCTGGTGTACTGTCTGAGTTTTTCGGAAGTGGATTCCGAAACCACCTGTTTCAACACCCTGGGCTCGATGCTGGCCACGGTGGCCCCGGCGGCGTTGGTGATCTTGTCCACCATATGGGGTTCATAATAATATCCCCCGTTGATCAATGCGCTGTAGGCGGTGATCATCTCGATCATGGTCACGTTGAAGCCCTGGCCGAAAGCGTTGGTGGCCAGCGCAGAGCCGTCCGCCTTCATGGCGTCCGCCGAGAACACCAGGCTGGCCGTTCTGGCCTCTCCGGTCAAATCCACGTTAGTCTTCAGACCGAAATTGAAAATCTGCTGAAATCTCACGAAATCATCCACGCCCAGGGTCTCCCCTATCTGGATCAGGGCCATGTTGCAGGACCAGGCGATGGAATTCTGGACATTGACGGAACCGTGCCCGTTGCCGCCGTGGCATTTGATGGTGAAGCCGCCCCTGGTCAGGGCCCCGTTGCAGGTATACCACTCATTTCCGGTGATGGCGCCGGTCTCCAGGGCTGCGGCCACCGTGAAGGGCTTCGCCGTGGAGCCGGGCTCATAGGTATCGGAAATGCAGAAATTTTTCCACAGATAATTCAAATTCACATACAAAAAATGTTCGTTGGCGGTGCGGGTGGCCTCGTCCACGTTCGGATCCGTGAGCTGGGCCAGCTTTTCCTCGGTGAATACCTCCCCGGTCTTGCGGATCTCGATATAGCCGTTGGCGTTCTCGTACTCGTCCACGCAAACGTTCCCCAAAAGGACGCTGTAGTCCCTGGGGTTGTTCAAATCATACTGGGAAGAACTAGCCATGCCCAGGATCCTTCCGGTATCCAGCTCCATGATGATGGCCCCGATATTCTGGGCGCCATCCCCGGTCCTGGCCTTGTTGGCATGCTCCTCCATGAACTGGTTGATGTATTTTTCCATGATTTTCTGGATGTTGGCGTCGATGGTGCTGTGGATGGTGTATCCGTCCACGGCTGGCTTCACCTTCCGCTCCAGGGTAGAATTTTCATTCAGATATCCGTATTCCCGGCCCGTGGTCCCGTTCAGGATGTCATTGTAATATTCCTCCAGGCCGTAGCTGCCCACGTTGTCCCGGGTGGTAAATCCGATCACGTCGCTGGCCAGGGAGCCGTTGGGGTATTTCCGCTTATACTCCTCTTCAAACCAAACGCCTTTGATTTTACTGCCCTTGGCGTTCACCTCTTCCTGGAAATCCTTGATCTGGTCGTAGGTCAGCTGCTTCAGCCATACCTTCCAGGCGGAATTAGGATGATCCACCGTATATTGGCGCACCTCGTCCGCATTCAGGCCCAGCTCCCCAAAATATCTTCCCAAAGCCTCCACGGTGGGTTCCAGGTTCACGGGCTGTCCGCTCTCTTTCTCTTTCGAATAAAGCATGACGGTGGAATCCGTCACCAGATTATAAACCTTCTCGCTGGTGGCCAGGATGTTGCCCTGGGAATCCACGATGTCCCCCCGGCGAAAAGGAATGGTCTGGCTGTCATACCCTCTTTGAGAGAGCACCTGCTTGGCGTACTTTTCCCCGTCCTCCGTGACAATCCAGCTCATTCGGACACATAACCCGGCAAAAGCCAGCAGTACGCATAAAAACAGTACCACCAGCTTCTTTTGCATCTTTATGGTAAATCCGGGCGTCTTTCTGGCGCCCTGGGCCGCCGCCCTGGGTTTGTTCGTCTGCTGTGTTCCCCTCTCCCTCGTTGCGCCTGCGGCCCTCGTGCTCTTCCCCCTCCCGGCCGGTCTGACGTTTCTCCCGTTTCTTCTATCGCTCACGTTTCGATTCTCCTAATCCCGCCCTACATATCTCAAATAATCAAATTCATCAAAGGAATATTTTTCGATCTGACCCTCCTGGGCATAGACCATCCCCAGCTCTCCGATGGCGATTTCCCGGATCTCCTCCATGTTGATGCTGCCGTTAATGCGGTTCAGCACTTCATCGTTATCCACCTTCAGGCTGTTCAGCTGAAGCTCCTTGTCGGCCACCGTTTCCGCCATGTTGGTGATCTCCGACTGAAGCTGGATGAAATTGACCAGCACCAGGCCCGCCAGGCACAGAGCCGCCACCAGAAAAGCCACGTAGCCGAGGCTCATATGATGGGCCTTGTCCCGGTTCTTCCTGGCTTCGTTGCTCAATTTCCTCCTGGGCTCTTCCTCCAGCTGCCGTCTGATATCCGGCTGCAGGGCCACGTTGCCGTAGACGTAATCGTTCCGCCCCGTGCTCCTTCTGCCGCCGGCTGCGGCGCCGTTTCCTCTTCCTGTTCTGGTATAAGGATATACATTCTGATATCTGGCCATGGATTTGACTCCTTTTATAATATTAAATGCTCTTTTTTTCAAATACTCTCAGTTTTGCGCTCTTGGAACGGGGATTCTGCACAAGTTCCTCTTCCCCGGGCCGGACGGGCTTTTTGGTGATCACCGTGCCCTTGGGCTTTTTCCCGCACACGCACACTGGAAATTCCGGCGGGCAGGTACAGGGGTTTTCCGCATTCTTAAAAGCCGATTTCACGATCCGGTCCTCCAGGGAATGGAAAGTGATGATGCACAATCTTCCTCCCGGCTTCAGCAGTTCGATCATGTCCTCCAGGGAATTTTCGAGCACCTCCAGCTCCCGGTTGCATTCGATCCGGATGGCCTGGAAGGTCTGCTTGGAGGGATGCCCGTTCTGCCGCATTTTGGCCGGAACCGCCGCCTTGATGATCTCGTTGAGCTCAAAGGTGGTCTCCACCGGTTTCCTCTCCCTGGCCTGCACGATGTGCCTGGCGATGTTCTTTGCAAAGGGATCCTCTCCGTAATCCCGAATCATGCGGTACAGCTGCTGCTCCGAATACTGGTTGACGATGTCTCCCGCCGTCAGGGTCTGCCTCGTGTCCATCCTCATATCCAGGGGGGCGTCAAAGCGATAGGAAAACCCTCGTTCCCCATGATCCAGCTGATAGGAGGAAACTCCCAAATCCAACAGGATTCCGTCCGCCCCGTCAACCCCTTCTCCGGAAAGCAGCGCCTTCATGTTGCAGTAGTTGTCCCGGAAGATCCGAACCTTGTCTCCAAAAGGTGCAAGCCTTTCCCCGGCGGCCTCTATGGCGTCCTCGTCCTGATCGATGCCGTACAAACGGCCCTCCCCCAGTCTCCTGCATATCTCGAAGGCATGTCCGCCTCCCCCCAGGGTGCCGTCCACGTAAATGCCGTCCGCTTTGACTTGAAGCTCCTCAATGGTTTCCCGGAGCATCACGGAATAATGTTGAAAATCCATGGCGGTCTCCTGTCGTTTTTCTCTTTCTTGCCGGTTCTCGGTTCCTTCTTGGCCAGTTCCTGGTTCCTTTTTCCTGCCGGTTCTCTCTTTGCCGCTTCCGGACCAGGAATCAATCCGAACTTCCCGCTTCAAGATCGAAGATTCTGCCCCGGCGTCAAATCGTCAGTCCCAAGTCCTTCATACCCGCCGTAATTTTGCTGATGTCCGTTCCTTCGTTCTTTTCATCCCAGGCGGACTTGCTCCAAATCTCGATGCGGCTCCCCACGCCAGCCAGGACCACGTCCTTGTCCAGCCCTGCGAATTCCCGCAGATTGGCGGGGAGCAAGATCCTTCCCTGCTTGTCCACTTCCACGTTGGTGGCTCCCGCCAGAAAGAATCTGGCGAAGTCTCTGGCGTTGTCGTTGATGATCGGCAGCTTGGTGAGCTTTTCCGCAAATTCGTTCCAATCCTCATTGTCATAGACAAACAGACAGCCGTCCAATCCCTTCGTGACCACGAATTCATCTCCCAGCACATCCCGGAATTTGGAAGGGATTATCAGCCTGCCTTTCGCATCGACCGTATGATTGTACTGATTCATGAACATCGCAATCACCGCCTTGCTTTTGTGACGTAACACCATTATGACAGAACTATGAAGATTTATTGCGGCATTTCATGGCAAAAAACCGTTTTTGTGAACCACTTTCACCCACTTTGAACCACAAATCACCACTTAGTGAACATTTTAATACTTTCTTAAGGATTTGACAAGGGGTTTTATGAAATTTATTTCAGAAATATTTCTCAAAATATTTCACGCAAAAAAATCCTCCCCGGAGGATGCGTTCCTGCGCTCCCTCAGAGAGGATTTTCTGTCATTTTCCGTTATTTCAAATCATTACAAATCACTTTAAGTTTCTTCAACTTTTTTAATTTCTTCAAAATGTTACAAATCGCTTCAAATCATTTCAGATGATTTTCCGCCATTCAGGAATTCTGATCTTCCTTCCCCCCGGCATCCGAACTTCCTTCCAACCGGAGCCTGGGCAGCTTCCCTCTTTTCAGCAGGCCCCTCACCGCAAACACCGCCGTCAGGGACGCTACGAAAAGGCACAGGGACAGCACCTGGGACACCGCCAGATTCGTGCCGGGAATCTTGAGCTGATCCGTCCGCAGGCCTTCGATGAGGAAGCGGCCCAGGCCGTATCCTCCGAAATACAGGAGGCAGATCTCCCCGTGAAATTTTTTCCGTTTGAAAAAGAACAGCATCAAACAGAGAACCAGCAGATTCCAGACAGATTCATAGAGAAAAGTGGGATGCACCTGGATATAATTGGTTCCCTCCAGAATATGCTCGGCGATGGAAGGGGAAATGTCGCTCTGGCGCACGGCCTCCATGGGAAGCCGCATGGCGAACAGATTGTCGGTATATTGCCCGAAGGCCTCCCGGTTCATGAAATTGCCCCAGCGTCCGATGACCTGGCCCAGGATCAACCCCGGGACCGCCGTGTCCCCTATCTGGAAAGGGTTCTTCTTTTTCACGGCGCAGTAGATGAACAGAGTGGTGAAAGCCCCGATCACGGCCCCGTAAATGGCCATCCCCCCGTTCCTGGTATTGAGGATGGCGAGGAGATCCCCCTTGTACCGGTCCCATTCAAAGGCCACGTAATAAATCCTGGCCCCGATGATAGAGAAAATAATGGCGTAAATGGCGAAGTCCCAGTAATCATCGGGATTCTGTCCGGAAATCTTCGCATTGTGCACCGCCAGCAGCAAGCCCGCCAGCACTCCCAGACCGATGATCACCCCGTAAAAGGCGATGGTGAACCCAAAAACGGAAAAGTTCTTGGGAACGTTCTCCAGATAGATCCCCAAGTGGGGAAAGGCGATGTCCATGGCATCCATCATATCCTGCATCATTTCTTACCCGCTCTCTCCAAAATCATAAATATGGCAATGGCATGGTTCCTGCACCTCGGAACCGTCCGGCATAGCGCCCCCCTGTAGCCCGCTGGCGCAGCGGTTTCCAAAGAAGGTCATACATTGAACCGGAACAAGATCACGTCCCCGTCCTTCACCACGTAATCCTTGCCCTCTATTCCGACCACGCCCTTCTCCTTGGCCGCCGACAGGGATCCGTACTTCAGAAGATCCTTGTAATTGACCACTTCGGCCTTGATAAAGCCCCTCTCGAAATCAGAGTGGATCTTGCCCGCCGCCTGGGGCGCTTTTGTCCCGATGCGGATGGTCCAGGCCCTGGTCTCGTCCTCTCCAGCCGTCAGGAAGCTCATCAACCCGAGCAGACGGTAGCTGGCCTTGATCAATTTCTCCAGACCGGATTCCTTCAGGCCCAGATCCTCCAGGAACATGGCCTTTTCGTCCTCTTCCAGCTCTGCGATCTCCTGCTCGATCTGGGCGCAGATCACGAACACTTCGCTGTTTTCCTCGGCGGCAAACTTCTTTACCGCACACACACCGGGATTGCCCGCCCCATCGTCCGCCAGATCCTCTTCCGACACGTTGGCGGCATAGATCACCGGTTTGGCGGTCAAAAGGTTGTAGGACTGGAACAGGGCCAGCTCTTCTTCCTCTTCCACCACAAGACTCTTGGCCATCCTGCCGCTTTCCAGATGCTCTTTGATGCGTTCCAGCAGCGCCAGCTCCTTGCCCAGGGCCTTATCCATCCGGGCACCCTTGGACACCCGGGAAATCCGTCTCTCCAAAATCTCCAGATCGGAAAAGATCAGTTCCAGGTTGATGGTCTCGATGTCCCGCATGGGATTCACGCTCCCGTCCACATGGATCACGTTGGAGTCCTCGAAGCACCGCACCACGTGGACGATGGCGTCCACCTCCCGGATGTTGCTCAAAAACTGGTTGCCCAGCCCCTCCCCTTTGGAGGCTCCCTTGACCAGCCCGGCGATGTCCACGAACTCGATCACGGCCGGCGTCACCTTTTTGGAATGATACATGTCCCCCAGGAGCTTTAACCGCTCGTCCGGCACGGCCACGATCCCGATGTTGGGATCAATGGTGCAAAAAGGATAATTGGCGGATTCCGCCCCCGCCTTCGTCAAAGAGTTGAACAGGGTGCTCTTCCCCACGTTGGGAAGGCCCACGATGCCTAATTTCATAATCTTCTCCTTCTATGTTTTCTTCAATGTCTTTTTAATATCTTTTTTCAACGTCTTTTCAAAATCTTTTTCTATGTCTCTTCAATATTTCCTGCGATTTTTCAATTCTTCATACAGCAGGCAATAGTTCTCATACCGGATGGGGGACAGTTTTCCTTCCGCCAGGGCCCGCTTCACGCCGCAATCCGGCTCCGCCACATGGGAACAACCGGCGAAGCGGCACTGATCCTCATATGCGCCGAATTCCGGGTAAAAAGAAGCCAGCTGCTCCTTTTCCAGGTCAAACAGCCCCAGAGAGCTGAAGCCCGGCGTATCCAATATGTAGGAATCCTTTCCCAGGGCAATGAGTTCCGAATGTCTGGTGGTATGACGGCCCCGCTCTATTTTGCGGCTGATCTCCCCGGTCTCCATGACTACTTCCGTCTGCAGGCCGTTGATGAGGGAGGATTTTCCCACGCCGCTGGGCCCAGCCACCGTGGAAGTGTGCCCCGTCAGCAGGGCCCTTACCTCTTCCAGCCCCTGCCCCGTTTTGGCGCTGACCGCCAGGGAGCGGTATCCGCACCGTTCATAGATTCGGCAATATTCCTCTCCCTGTCGCCTTTCATCGAGATCCAGTTTATTAAAGCAGATGATGCAGGGCAAATTCTGCTGCCCCATCATGACGAGAAAGCGATCCAACAAATTAAAATTGGGCTGGGGCTTTTCTATGGCAAAGATAACCATGGCCTGATCCACGTTGGCCACCGAAGGGCGCAGAAGCTCGCTTCTGCGCTCCAAAATCTCCGTAATGTTCCCTTTCCCGGCTTCCGGAAGCTCTTCCAGACATACGTCGTCTCCCACCAGGGGTTTCTGGTTCTCCTTGCGGAAAATTCCCCGGGCCTTGCATTCATACACACCCCGTCCCGGGACATGGACATAGTAGAAACCGGCGATTCCCTTCACAATCTTACCCTGCATTTTAATCCTCATTCCGGAGCGTTTATGCGACGGGGCGATTAGAAATTGCGAATGCGATTTCTAATCTGCCATCAGGGCGATTTGTGACACTCCGGCACAAATCGCCGTATGAAAAATAAGCTATCGAGCTTATTTTTCATACTATTCCCTCCCATGGCTCACTGCGCCGGTTCCGGCGCCGGGCCCAGGCTGATGCTCACCGTCATCTGATTCTGCGTGGGATCGATATAGGAACCCTCCGAAAAATTCTGATAACACACCTGTCCCGCAGGATAATTGGAATTGTACATCTCTTCATGAAGCCGCAGCGTGAGTCCGTTTTGCCACAATACGGTATAAACCTCATCCAAGGTCAGTCCCAACAGTTTCGGGACCCTGACCCTGCCGTTCTGAGGGCCCACGCTTACGGTCACCGACACCGTGGCGCCCTCCTCCAGGGGAGTTCCCGCCACGGGACTCTGGGAAATGACCAGCCCATCCGCCACAGTTTCGCTGAAATCTTCCAGACGCTGCACGACAAAGCCCGCCGCAGTCAAAGTGGCGTATGCGCTGTCATAGGTTTTGCCCGCCGTTTCCGGAGCCGGGGTGGCCGAAGGTCCGGTGCTCACGGTCAGCACGATGGTGCTGCCCTTCTCCACCTCCATTCCTCCTTCAATCACCACCAGATTGTCCCCTCTCCATTGGCCCATCCAAATCACGTGGTCCTTTTCCACTTCCTCGTTTTCTTCCGATTCCATTTCCCAAAAGAGATTATGCTGAAGAAGCCAGGTCCTGGCGTCCGCCACGTACCAGTCGTTCAAATCATACATTTCCACCAGGTCTTCGTTGCCCTGGCTTTCCTCCTGTGAAGACTCCGTTTCCTGGGGCGACGGCCTGGAAAGTTCCGGTTCCGAAGAGCCCGCCTGTTCGATGACCTCTCCCGGATTCCTCAGCGTATCATTGCTGAACACGTCGAAAACCTGCAGCAAAAGGAAGATCACGACGCCGCAGACCACGATTCCTCCCAGCACCGCCAGCACCGTGGCCAGCCTGTCCATGCCGGGATCATAATCATACTCATCCTCGTCCTTCCGGGCTTTGGGCTTCTTGTTCTTTTCCTGCCTGGGCTCTTCCTCCTGCCGCTGAAGGCGCATCAAGTCCTCTTGCTCCCGTTTTACCGTTCCTCTGGTCTTGTTCTTAATCTGCACCACATCCAGGTCGGACAGGGTCCTGGTGGGATTCTGGACTCCGTCCTCTACCCCCGTCACGAAATCCCCGTCCGGATCGATCAGAGACTGCTTCAGATCCGCAATCAGCTCTCCCATGCTCTGGTACCTGCGGTCCGGCGATTTCTCACAGCATTTCAGGACGATCTGCTCCACGCTGTACGGGATCTCCGGCACGAAGTCCGAAGGCAGGGGAAGAGGTTCCTGGATATGTTTGATGGCGATGGCCACCGTGGTCTCCCCGTTAAAGGGAACCCGGCCGGTCAGCATCTCGAACAGGGTGATGCCCAAGGAATAAATATCGCTCTTTTCATCGCTGTAGCCGCCCCTGGCCTGCTCCGGGGAAGTATAATGCACGGATCCCATCACGTTGGAGGTGATGGTGTTGCTGGTGGCGGCCTTGGCGATGCCGAAATCCGTCACCTTCACCTTTCCATCCCTGGATATCATGATGTTCTGGGGCTTGATGTCCCTGTGGATGATGTGGTTCTTGTGGGCGGCCTCGATGCCCATGCTCACCTGGATGGCGATGCTCACCGCCTCCTTGTAAGACAACCTGGCCTTCTTTTCAATATATTTTTTCAGAGTGATGCCGTCCACCATCTCCATGACGATATAGTAGATGCCGTTTTCCTCGCCCACGTCATACACGTTCACGATATTGGGGTGCATCAGGCCCGCAGCGGCCTGAGCCTCCGTGCGAAATTTGGACACGAAATTGGCGTTCTCGTTGAACTCCTGCTTCAATATCTTGATCGCCACATAACGGTTCAGCTTATGGCATTTGGCCTTATAGACGTCAGACATGCCGCCGTTCCCAATTTTTTCCAGTATTTCGTAACGGTCTCCGATCATCATTCCTATCTTAATCATACTTCCTCTCATTCTGCCGCCGATCAGGCGGCATTTGACTCAAGGGGACTTTGTGCGACAGCACAAATCCCAAGATTGAAAATTTTAATTTTCAATCTTTTCTCCATTCTATTGCTAAAACCGATCCTCCGTCCGCCGCCGTTCCCGGGCGGAATTACAACTCAATCAGTACGACCGCAATGTTGTCTCTGCCGCCGTTGTCATTCGCAGCTTTCACCAATTCCGAAACCTTGTCGCACAATACCTTCTGCCCCTTCAGAATGGAGTAAATCTGTTCATCCTCCAACATATTGGTCAGGCCGTCCGTGCACATCAGCACGAGATCCCCTTCCGACAGCTTCACCGTGAAAAAATCCGCTTCTATGGCATCTCCGGCTCCCACCGCCCGGGTGATGATGTTTTTGTTGGGGTGATTTCTGGCTGCGGCCCGATCCAGACCGCCTAACTGTACCATTTCCTCTACCAGGGAATGGTCTTTCGTGATCTGCCGAAGCTCCCCGTCGGCCACGTACAACCGGCTGTCCCCCACGTTGGCCACGGTCAGGACGCCGTCCCTATAGGTGGCAGCCACCACCGTGGTCCCCATGCCAAAGAGGCACTCTTCCTCCCCCGCCTTGGTACGAACCCTTTCATTGGCGGCCTCTATGGCTTTCCGCAATACGATGATTGGATCCCCCTCCGAGCTCTGGGACACCGTCTGCACAATGGTCTCCACCGCACACCGGGAAGCGATGTCTCCCGCATTGTGCCCTCCCATGCCGTCCGCCACGAGAAACAAGTTCGGCAGCTTCCCTACGGGCTGTTCAGAAGTGTAAACATAATCCTGATTCAGTTTTCGTTTTCTTCCGATATCCGTAATGGAAAATGACTTAAGCATGTCGCCCTCCTTCCGAGTAACGTCGCCGCAGCTGGCCGCAGGCGCCGTCAATGTCCCTTCCCATCTCTCTTCTTATGGTAACATGAATCTGATTTTTTTCAAGTTTATTTTTAAATGCAAGGATTTTTTCGTTTCCGGACTGCACATAATTCCGCTCCTTGACGGGATTGACCGGGATCAGATTCACATGAAAACGCCCTTTTCCGGCCAGTTCGCCTAGGAGCCGGGCATCCTCGGGAGTGTCGTTGACGCCGCCCACCAAACTGTATTCCAGGGTGATCCTTCTCCCCGTCCGTTCAAAATAATAAGTGCAGGCCTCCATCAGCTCCCGAATGGAATAGCGCTTTGCGATGGGCATGAGGCTCCGGCGCTTTTCATCCGTGGCCCCATGAAGGGACAGGGCCAGCGTGATCTGAAGCCCTTCCTCCGCCAGCCGCCTCATCTCGGGCACCAGCCCGCAGGTGGAGACCGTCACGTTTCGCTGGCTGATGTGAAGACCGTTTTCATCCGTCAAAAGCTTCAGGAACCGAAGGAGATTCTCATAATTGTCCAAAGGCTCCCCCATTCCCATGACCACCACGTTGGAAACCCGCTCCCCCGTCAGGAGGGTAATGGCATAGACCTGGTCCAGCATCTCGGAAGGAGTCAGATTCCTCTCCAGGCCGTCCAGGGCGGAAGCGCAGAACCGGCAGCCCATGCGGCACCCCACCTGGGAGGAAATGCACACGGAATTACCGTGCTTATATTTCATCCACACGCTCTCCACCAGGTTTCCGTCCCCCAGGGCGAACAAAAATTTTTTCGTTCCGTCGATTCGGGATTCCTGGATGCGGACGGGCTCCAGGCAGGTGTATTCATACCATTCCCCGCACTTTTTCCGCAAATCCTCCGAGAGATTGGTCATCTCCGCAAAGCTCCGGGCCAGCTTTCCATGCATCCACTCGTACATCTGCTTTGCCCGGAAGGCTTTCTCTCCCCGGGACACCATCTCTTCCTTCAGTTCCTGAAGCGTCAGACTTTTGATGTCCAAACCCCGTTCTCCCTTTGGGCCTTCTTTTTCGATTCTGTCTTTCCTCTCATCCATGATGCTGAGTCTTCTCCTTTTTTCCCACGGTCCGCTCATCAGGCCCTTCTGCGCAGTCTGGCAAAAAAGAATCCGTCGCAGGCGTCCTTCCCCGGCAAAAGCTGCAGGTAACCGGCCAGGCCTCTTTCCGCCAAAGGCTCCGGCAGGAAAGGCTCCATGCTTTCCAGGTCAAAGGGATAATGTTCACAAAGAAACCGGCACATTTCTTCGTTTTCTTCCCAACGAATGGTACAGGTGCTGTACAGCAGGATTCCTCCGGGCTTCACATAGCGCCAGCTGTGTTCGACGATCTGCTTCTGCAGCTCCTCCAGCTTGCGAAAGCTCTCCTCCGTCACATGATATTTGATGTCCCGCTTTTTCCCCAGGACTCCCAGGCCGGAACAGGGCACGTCCAACAGCACCACGTCCGCCGTCTCCAGCATGGTCTCGTCCGTCCCGGTGGCATCCCATTCCTGGAGGGAAATATTTTCCGCCCCCATCCTGGCGATGTTTTCCCGGAGCAGCTCCAGCTTCGGGGCGCTCACGTCCCGGGCCAGCACCCTCGCCGCCTTCTCGGCAGCGAACAGGCTTTTCCCCCCGGGAGCTGCGCAGACATCCAGGACGAAATCCTCCGGGCCGATCCCGGCCGCCTCCACCGCCAGCATGGAGCTCACGTCCTGCACCGTAAAAGCCCCTTCCCGAAAACCGGGCAGAGACTGCACGCCCTCCAGGCCCGTCAGCTCCCAGGCACAGTCCAGATAAGGGGAAGGAACGGCTTTCACGCCCTGCTCTTCCATCCGGGCCAAATAGGCCTTCCGCTCCTCTTCTCCCAGGGAAGTGCGGAATCGGATGGACACGGGCCGCACTCCCAGGAGGGCGGCGAGCAGACTTTCCGTCTCTTCCCGGCCGTATTCCTCCAGCCACAGGCCCGCCAGGAATTCCGGCACGGAATATTTCACCGACAGGAACCGCACCGGCTCCTTCTCCGGATCCGGATAGGGGATCCTCCCCTTTTCCCGGGAGACGCTTCGGAGCACGCCGTTCACGAATCCCTTCAAATTCCGGAAGCCCTTCCGTCCCGCCAGCTTCACCGCTTCGTTGCAGGCGGCGGCGTCCGGCACATTGTCCATATAACAAATCTGATAAACCCCCATCCGCAAAAGACAGCGGATCAGAGGCTTCATTTTTTCCACCGGAGTTTTGGAAAACAGATTCAGAATATAATCCAGCTCCAGGCCTCTCTCCAGGACCCCTTCCGTCAGTCTCTTGACGAAGGCCTTGTCCTGCCTGGGCAGATAGTCGTATTTATCCAGGACGGACCGGATCAAGCGATTGGAATACTCCTTTCCCCGCTCCAGCTCCAGCAGCACGTCCAGGACGATTTCTCTCGTATCCACTAATCCCTGCTCCGCCGGTTCCCTCCGAACAGCAGAACCAGCCTCAGCAGCTGCAGGATGGAGGACGCCGCTGCCGCCACGTAGGTCAGGGCCGCCGCCCGGAGCACTTTTTTGCACCCTTCCGTCTCCTGGGCTCCCAAAAGGCCATACTGCTGCACCTTTTCCACCGCCCTGAAGGAAGCGTTGAATTCCACCGGCAGGGTGACCAGCTGGAACAGCACCGCCAGGGAAAAGGCCCAGATGCCGATCTGGATCAGGACCTGGTTCCAGCCCAGCAGCACTCCCAGGAGGATCAGGGGAATTCCCAGATTGCTCCCGATATTGACCACCGGAACCAAAGACGACCGGATCTTCAGAGGCGCATACCCCTTCGCATGCTGGATGGCATGGCCGCACTCATGGGCCGCCACGCCCACTGCGGTCACCGACGCCTGGGAATAATTGCTTTCGGAAAGCCGCACCGTGTTGGTCCTGGGATCGTAATGATCCCCTTGATTGCCTCTCACGCATTCCACCGACACCTGATAAAGGCCCTCGCTGTCCAGGATCCGCCGGGCCGCCTCCGCCCCCGTCAGGCCCCGCATGTTCCGGATCCGCCCGTACTTTCCCATGGTGCTGTTCACCAGGGCGTTGGCCCCCAGGCAAAGCATCAGTCCGATCAGCACCAGCAAATAAGTGGGATCCATATACATTCCATAATAACCGCCGTAAAAATATAGCATGCTATCTGCCCAACCTTTCTCCCGGCGCAACCTTCATTCCCAAAAGGAAATCGTGGGCGCTCATCCTCTTTTTCCCTTCCAGCTGGAGCTCCAGAATGCGGAGACTCCCGGCACCGGTCCTGACCGTCAGGGAATCCTTGTCCACGGCCTCCACCTGTCCCGGCAGGAAGGTTCCTCCCAGATTCCCCTCCTCCGTTGCGGCAGTCGTTTCCGCCGCAGCTCCTTCCTCCGCAGTTCCTTCCGTTTCCGCTTCGACCGCTGTTTCCGTTCCAGCCGCCGTTTTCGCCGCAGTCCCTTCCGTTTCCGCTCCGGCCGCCGCTTTTGCCGCAGTTCCTTCCGCCGCAGCCCCCGCTTCGCCGCCCGCCAGGGCCGCCTTCCAGATCTTCAGCTGCTTTCCCCGGAAAAAGGTATAAGCGCCGGGCCAGGGATTCAGGGCCCGAACCTTTCGCTCCAGCTCCGTCCCAAAAGCCTGAAAGTCCAACTCGCCCATCTCTTTAGAGATCAGGGATGCGTAGCAGCTCTCCTCCTCCCGCTGGGGCACCGGCACAAGCTTTCCCGCCTCCAGCAGCGGAAGGGCTTCCACAATGGCTTCTCCCCCCAGGACCATCAGCTTGTCATGCAGGGTCTCGAAAGTGTCCGTTCCCTCAATAGGGATCTCCTTCTGGTATATAATATCCCCCGTATCCAGCCCGGCATTCATCTGCATCACGGTGATTCCCGTCTTTTCCTCCCCATCGAGAAGCACATGCTGGATAGGGGAAGCTCCCCGATATTTGGGGAGAAGGGAAGCGTGAATGTTCAGACAGCCAAGCCTTGGCAGATCCAGGATCTCCTGGGAAAGAATCTGGCCGAAAGCCGCCACCACGAAGAGATCCGCTTCATATTTTTTCAACTCCGCCACGGCCTCCGGGCGCTTGATCCGCTCGGGCTGCAGAACCGGTATCCCGGCGGCCAGGGCGCACTCCTTCACGGGAGAAGGCTGGAGCCGTCCGCTCCTTCCCCTGGCCCTGTCCGGCTGCGTCACCACGGCCAGGATCTCATGTCCCGCCCCCAGCAGGGCCTCCAATGCTCCCCTGGCGAAGTCCGGGGTTCCCATAAAAACGATCTTCATATTTTTCTATTCCTCTTCTTCCTCGTCGTTTACCGCATCCATCAGTTCCCCTTCCACCTTCTCCACGTAGACGTGGCCGTCCAGGTGATCCAGTTCGTGACAGATGGCCCTGGCCAGAAGCTCCGTCCCTTCCAGCTCAAAAGGCCTCATATTCGGGTCCAGGGCCACGCATTTCACGTAATTGGGCCGGGTGACGACCCCGGTCTTCCCCGGCACGCTCAGGCACCCTTCCTGACCCGTCTGCTCCCCGCTGGTCTCCACGATCCTGGGATTGATGAGGATGTGGGGATCCTCCCCCGTGGTATCGATCACCACGATGCGCTTCAAAACGCCCACCTGACAGGCCGCCAGCCCCACGCCGTTGGCCTCATACATCGTCTCCAGCATATCCTCGATCAATTCCCTCGTCCTGGGCGTCATTTCCTTTACTTCCTTGCATCTCTTGGTCAAAACCTCGTCTCCAAGCTCCCGAATATTGCGGATTGCCATGCCTTCGCTCCTGCCTTTCCTGTTCTATTTCTATGTCCTCCGATTCACATGGTATTCATGGGATCAAAATCAAACTGCACGCTTTCTTTTTTCAGCGGCTGTTCCTCCAGCAGCTTCTCCAGCGCATTCTTGATCTGTAACAGTGTACCATAATCTGCGTATTTAAGATAGAAAACAAATCTAAAAATATCATTAATTCTTCCGATGGAAGCCGGGGCCGGGCCCATTAATAGCAGCCTTTTTTCCACGCTCTCCCTCTCGTCAATGAATCCCCGGGCCGCCTCCGCCAGCTTCCCGGCCAGTTCCAGGCCCGCTTCCTCCTGGCTGGCAAAAATCTGCACCGCCAGCATATGGGCCACCGGAGGATAGGAAAGCATCTCCCGGTACAGGATCTCTTCCTGGTAAAAACTCTCATAATCCTGATGGGAAGCGTGCACCAGGGCGTAGTGCTCCGGCTGATAGGTCTGGATGACCACCTCTCCGGGGCTCTCCCCCCGGCCCGCCCGGCCGGCGGCCTGGGTCAGAAGCTGGAAGGTCCTCTCCCCCGCCCGGAAATCCCCCACGGACAGAGACAGATCCGCCGCAATGATCCCCACCAGGGTCACCCGGGGAAAATCATGGCCTTTCACGATCATCTGGGTTCCGATGAGGACGTCCGCCTCCCCGCCCGCAAAGGCGGAAAGAATTTTCTCATAGCTCCCCTTGGTCCTGGTGGTATCCGCATCCATGCGCAGGATCCTGGCCGCTGGGAACAGTTCCTGCAGCTTTTCCTCGATCTGCTGGGTTCCCGCCCGGAAACCGGAGATGTATCTGGAACCGCACTGGGGGCAGACCGTCACCCTGGCGGTCTCATAGCCGCAATAATGGCAGACCATCCTGCCCCCTCCATGCTCCGACAGGGAGACGTCGCAATGGGGACATTTTACCACGTAGCCGCAGGAACGGCAGGAAAGAAAGCCCGCATATCCCCTGCGGTTCAAAAACAGCATGCTCTGCTCCCCCTTTTCCAGGCGGTCCCCCAGAAGCTCCTGGAGACGGCGGCTGAAAATGGAACGGTTGCCCGCCTTCAGTTCCTCCCGCAGATCCACCATATGCACCTCGGGCAGGCTGCCCCCGGTCAGGCGCTCATTCAGCTGGAAGAGCCCGTATTTCCCGGTTCTGGCCCGGTAATAGGCTTCCAGGGAGGGGGTGGCGCTGCCCAGCACCACGCTGGCCCCATGGAGCCTGGCCACCTCTTCGGCGGTCTCCCGGGCGTGATACTTGGGAGAGTTCTCACTTTTGTAGCTGCCCTCGTGTTCCTCATCGATGACGATCAGGCCGATCTCCGGGAAGGGAGTAAACAGAGCCGACCTGGGCCCGATGATCACGTCGATTTCCCGGTTTCTGGCACGCTGGCATTGGTCATACTTTTCTCCGGCGGACAGGGTGGAATTGATGAGACTCACCCGGTCCCCGAACCTCTGATAGAAACGCACCAGGGTCTGATAAGTCAGGGAGATCTCCGGAATCAGGAAAATGGCCTGCTTTCCCCGGGCCACCACCTGCTCGATCAGGGACATGTAGACCTCCGTCTTGCCGCTTCCGGTGATCCCATGGATCAGATAAGTCTTCCTGATCCCTTTGTCATAATCCTCCAGCACGCTGTCCACGATGTGCTGCTGAGCCGGACTCAAGCGATTGCGAGTTCCTTCTCTCTTCCGCTCTCCCACGGGATTGCGGTAGCCGCTTTCCGTCACCACGGACAAAATCTCCGCCTTCTCCAGGCTCCGCACGGCCGCCGCCGACACTCCCAGCTTCCCCACGATCCATTCATAGGGCAGCACCTCATTGTCCAAAAGCTCCCGCAACAGCTTTTCCTTGGCGTATTGCTTTTTTCTGCCCGCCTCCCCCAGGGCGGCGATCACCGCCTCCCGGGAAGCCCTCCGCTCCACCTTTCGGATCAGGAGCTTCTGCACGGACCGCTTGGCGGGCAGCACGGTTTTCAGGGCCTGGATCATGGTGGAACCGTAATTTTCCCGGATCCAGCCCGCCAGCTGGATCAGCCTGGACTCCACCGTCACCCCGTCCTTGGAAAGAGAAGAAATCTCCTTCATTTTGGCCGGGTCAAAATGGCATTCCTCCGTGACGTCGATCACATAGCCCTGGGTCATTTTGTTCCCTTGTCCAAAAGGAACCCAAACGCACACTCCAATAGAGATACGGTCCTGGAGCCGCTCCGGGATCCGATACTGAAAAGGTCTGTCCACTTTCTCATGGGAAATGTCCACGATCACGTCTGCGAAAAACATTTCTCTACCCTCGCATTTCCTGAAGGATTTCCCGGATCAGGACCCTTTCGTCCATGGGATATTTTACCCCCTTGATCTCCTGATAATCCTCATGTCCCTTTCCCGCCAGCACGATGAGATCTCCCGGCTGGCCGTGCAGGATACAATAACGGATGGCTTCCTTCCGGTCGCAGATCTCCACGTATTTTCCCTTCGTCTTCGCAATTCCCGTTTTGATGTCCTCGATGATGGCCTGGGGTTCCTCATAGCGGGGATTGTCCGAGGTGATCACCGTCAGATCCGCCAGGTTGCCGCTGACCTCTCCCATTTCAAAACGGCGCTGCCTGGAACGGTTGCCTCCGCATCCGAACAGGCAGACCAGCCTTCCAGGCTCGTACTCCCGCAGGGTGGTCAAAAGGCTTTTCAGGGCCATGGCGTTGTGGGCATAGTCGATGAGCAGGGTGAACTGGTCGGAAACCTTCACCGGCTCGATCCTTCCCTTCACCCGGGCCCGCAGCAGGGCCGCCCGAATATCTTCCGTATGGATCCGGAAATGTCTGCAGATGGCGATGGCCGCCAGGGCATTGTAGACGCTGAAGCGCCCGGGAGTGGCCACCTCCGCATCGAAGTTCAGGAGGCCTTCCACCCGGAAAGCCACTCCCAATTCCCCGGGCTTCTTCACCAGGGTCAAATCTTTGGCACGAAGATCCGCCTGCTCCCCCAGGCCGAATTTCTCTATGCTGCAGGTATGTCCTTCTATCACCTGTTCGCAATGGACGTCATCGCTGTTGACGATCCCCACCCTGCACTGGCGGAACAGAAGGCTCTTGCAGGCCAGATATTCCTCGAAGCTCTCATGTTCTCCCGGAGCGATGTGATCCGGCTCCAGATTGGTGAAAATACCGTAATCGAAGATAAAGCCCTGGCTCCTGTGCATCTTCAGGGCCTGGGAAGACACCTCCATCACCACGATATCCATTCCCGCTTCCACCATCTTGGCAAAATACTTCTGCAGCATGTAGGATTCCGGCGTGGTGTTTTCCGCATGAATATGTTCCTGTCCGATGACCACCTCGATGGTGCCCACCAGCCCCACCCGATAGCCCGCATTTTCCAGAATGGACTTCACCAGGTAAGTGGTGGTGGTCTTGCCCTTGGTGCCGGTGACGCCGATCACCCGCAGCTTCTCCGCCGGGTGGCCGAAATAGGCCGCCGAGATAAAGGCCAGGGCATACCGGGTATCCTCCACCCGGATCACCGTCACGTCCTTTCCCTCCAGGCCTTCCACCGCCCTGGAGACCACCAGCACGCAGGCCCCTTTTTCCACCGCATCCTTGGCGAAATCATGGCCGTCTGACACCGTGCCCACGATACAAAGGAAAAGACACCCCTTCGTCACCTTCCTGGAATCATAGACCACTTCCGTCACGTCCCGGTCAACGTTTCCCTGCAGGCATTCATATCGCAACCCCTTCAGCAGATTCACCAGCTTCATATCCGTACCTCCCGTATCACAGTTTTTCTGCTTTCCATTTTACTCCATTTTTGCAAATTCTACCACCCTTTTTCGAGATTTATTATTTACAGTTCAAAAAAATTACAGTTCAGAAAAACTAAAAAGACTTCCTTCCGCACCGATTTACGGAGCGCACAGGAAGTCTTCCTCATGCAATCATCCGGTTCTTCTCTTTTGGTCGGAACCCCAGAGGCTTTAGTCCACCACCACGATGCTTTCGATCACGGGCCTGTTCTCCACCGGCACGATCCCGTTGGCATCCTGCCCCGTGGTATTCTCGCAGATCTGATCCACGATATCCATGCCATCCGTCACATAACCGAAGCAGGCATATTGTCCGTCCAGATAAGTGCTGTCCTGATGGACGATGAAGAACTGGGAGCTGGCGCTGTCCATCCGATTGGAACGGGCCATGGAAATGGCTCCCCTGGTGTGGGACAGAGGGTTCTCCACGCCGTTGGCGGCAAACTCTCCCTTGATCTCGGTATCCGATCCTCCCATCCCGGTTCCCTCCGGGTCGCCGCCCTGCATCATGAAATCCTTCATAATCCTGTGAAAGGTCAGCCCGTCATAGAACCCGGATTCCGCCAACTTCACGAAATTGGTCACGGTAATGGGCGCATGATCCGCATCCAGTTCCACGGATATGGTGCCCAAATCCTTGATCTTGATCTCCACATGGTGCAGGCCGCTCAGCAGCTCCTCCTCTCCGTTCTCCCCGGACTCAGAAGCCTCCACGATCTGGTCGTGGGCCTCCTCTTCCGGAGCGGAGGCGTCATCCGCCTGGCATCCGGCCAGAAGTACCGCCCCTGACAAAATCAACGCCAAAACACCGCACAGATTTTTCTTTTTCAAATTCATCGCTTTCATCTTTCCTCGCCTTCCTCCGCCGCTCAGGCGGCCAATCTAAGATTGAAAATATCAACTTTCAATCTTATGCCTCGTTTTCCACATTGCGGAAATTCCCACAATACCGTTACCGTTTTCCTCACTCTCCCCGCTGTTCATGCACTTTTATGCCGCTACCGCATTTTACACCGCAAAAAGCTCCGGAACTATGCCGAAGCTTTTCGCGATTTTCTTATGAGGGGGGAGATAGTGAGTTTATCAACTATCTAACTGCATATTACCCCCTAAATATGTCCATAGTATGTACGTTTTATAAAAAAATCGTAAACTTTCCATAAAGTTTTTAAAAATCGGCGATTAACAATAATTTTGTAAGATGAACTGTAGGTTTTCCCGGCCCTGATAGACATTGATTCCCAGCTGATAGGTAATGGAGATGCAGTAATCACCGCTTCCCGCATATAGATTCCGGACACTGGAGGGACCGAATTTTTCCTCCAAGAACTCATGAAATTTCTCCAGTTCCCCGAAAAATACCAGTTCCCGTTCCCTTCCCTGCTCCGTCCGTACCCGATACCTGGCGAAATTCTGCTTTGCCCCCATCAGGGATCCCCGGACAAAATGCAGGTTCTTGTGAGCGAACAAGGGCCTGGGGTTGCCCGCCCCGAAGGGTTCCAGCTTTTCCAGTTCCTTCGCCAGCGCCATGTCCGGATAATCCAGGGGCATCGCCATGTCAATATGAATGCGGGGGATGAAATCTTCCGCCGCAAGCCCTGCCGTCCGGTTCAAAAGCTCCCGGAAATTCTCCACGTCCTCCTCCGGAGTATCGAAAAGCTTCGCCAGGGTCAGGCCCGCCGCCATTTTATGCCCCCCGAATTTGGCAAAGCACTGCTTGATCAGGGTCAAATGTTCATACATATGGTAGGCTTCGATGCTCCTTCCGGAACCCTTCACCCCCTCCTCCGACAAGGTCAGGACGAACACGGGATGATGGCAGCTTTCCCTCACCCGCCCGGCAATGATGCCGGCCAGACTCTCATGAAGTTCCGGCAGATAAACCACCATCACGGAATCCTGATCCAGATGATGCTCTTTTACATAGGCAAGGGCCTGCTCTGCCCCCTGGTTGGTCATATTCTTGCGGCTGTCATTCAGTTCCTTCAGCTCCTCGGCAGCCCTCAGAGCCTCCGCCCTGGAATGGCTCTGCAGAAGCTCCAGAGCCCGGTGGGCGGTATCCAGGCGTCCCGTGGCGTTCAGGCAGGGGCCGATCACGAACCCCAGGTGATAGGCGGAGATCCTGACCGGATCGATCCCGCTCACCTCTATCAGGGCCTTCAGTCCGGGATTGCGGCTTTTGGCCAGACGTCTCAATCCTTCCCGAACCAGAATGCGGTTCTCTCCCTGCAGCTCCATCACATCGCACACGGTGGCCAGGGCGGCGAACTCCAGCGCCTCTTCCAGGAAGTCTTTCCTCTCGTCCTCCTTCTCCGAAAAACTCTTTCGGCTGCTCGCATCTTCCCGAAAATCTTTCCCTTCAGCCGCATTTCCCGAAAAACTCTTTCGGCCGGCCGCCTCCTCCCGGAAGTCCTCGTTCTGCCGAACCCGCTCATACAGGGCCTGCACCAGCTTATAAGCCACCACCGCCCCGCAGATATTGGGCTGTGGATAAGCGCACTCCTGCTGCTTGGGGTCGATGATGGCGGCCGCCGGGGGAAGGATCTCCTTCCGCACACCCTGCTCCATGACGAAAGGCACCTCGTGGTGATCCGTCACCACCACCTGCATTCCCAGCTTTCCCGCCAGCTCGATCTGCTCATAGGCGGCGATGCCGTTGTCACAGGTGAGAATCAGGCGGATGCCGTCCTTCGCCGCCTCCTCGATCAAATGCACATTCAGCCCATATCCGTCATGAATGCGGTGAGGGATGGCCGTATCCGCCCTGGCGCCCAGGAGGGAAAGCCCTCTGGTCAAAAGATAGGAGGAACAGATGCCGTCCACGTCATAGTCCCCGATGACCCGAATGGCATCTCCCGCAGCAACCCGCTCCAAAATCAGGTTCACCGCCTCTTCCATGCCATGCAGAAGCCAGGGACTGTGACAGTCCTCCAGGGTTCCCTCCAAAAATTTCCTGACGTCCTCTTCCTCCGTCACGTCCCGGTTCCGGATGATCCGGGCCAGGACCGGCGAAATGCCGAATTCCCTGGCCCAACCGTTAAAATCCGCTTTCTTGGCGCTGACAAACCATTTTTCCATTCTTCCTCTCATTCTGCCGCCGTTCAGGCGGCATTTGAATTTAGGGGACTTTGTGCGGCAGCACAAATCCCGAGATTGGAAATAGCCGAAAGGCTATTTCCAATCTTATACCCCTGCATATCACAGGCTTGCCTGTGATATTGCACCGATGAATCAACACTTATGACTAATTTCATTTTACATCCGGCATTCTTTTTTTGCAAGATAGAATAAAAGCCGCCGTCTCCAAATGGGACAAAAACACCCGCCTCCGAAGGCCGATCCGTTCGGCCCCCGAAAACGGGTGTCCTGTTCTCTTCCATGCTGCAGCTTTACTCCGCCTTCTGAGGGAGCTTCTTACGGAGCCACAGCCACATGGCGCCGGTCAGGCAGACGGAAGAATAAGCGCCGCACACGATGCCCACCATCAAAGGCAGGGCGAAATCCCGGATGCTGGTCACGCCCAGGATGTAAAGCACCGCCACCATGATGAAGGTGGTCAGGGAAGTGAAGATGCTTCTGGAAAGGGTCTGGGTAACGCTCTTGTTCACCACTTCCTCCAGGGTATCCTTCTTGGTCATGCTTCTCATGTTTTCCCGCACACGGTCGAAGATCACGATGGTGGCGTTGATGGAGTAACCTACGATGGTCAGCAGGCAGGCGATGAAGGTGTTGCCCACGGAGATCCTGACAGCCGCATAGAACGCCAGCACCACCAGCACGTCATGGGTCAGGGCGGCCACACTGCTGATGCCGAACCGGATGTCACTGAACCGGATGCGGATGTAGATCAGCATGCACACGATGGCCGCGACCACGGCCAGGATGGTGTCCCGGGTCATCTCATCGCTGATGGTGGAGCTGATGGTCTCCGAAGTGATCATTTGTCCGCTCACCCCGAAATTCTCCTGGAACATGTCGTCCAGCGCCTCTCTTTGCTCCACGTTCAAAGCGTTGCTCTTGAAGATCACCTCGTTGGAATCCTGCACCGTCTGGATCTGCACGGGCCCTCCGGTCACGTCTTCCACCAGAGGCACGACCTCCGCATTGATCTCCTCCAGGGTCCTGTGCTCCTGGAAAGTAACGGTCGTGGCGGTTCCGCCCTTGAACTCCAGGCTCAGGTTGAAGAAATCGCCGATGGTCGCCTTGTTCACGCCCATCACGATGAACCCGGCCACGATCACCGCCAGGGATGCGCAGAAGAAGATCTTCTGTTTGCCCAGGAAGTTGATGGTCTTATAAGTCTTGCCCTTGCCGTACCATTTGGCGTCCCGCAGCCCCAGGGCGTAAAAAGCGTTCATCACCCACCTGGTCACCACCAGGGCGGTGAACATGGACAGCACGATGCCCAGAGCCAGGGTCTGAGCGAAGCCCTTGATGGAACCCGGGGCCAGGATCAGAAGCACGCCTGCTGCGATCAGGGTGGTAATGTTGCCGTCTATAATGGCGGACAGGGCCTTGTCATAGCCCAGCTTCAAAGCGGTGCGGACGCTGGTTCCGGCGGCCAGTTCCTCCCGGATACGGGCAAAAATAATCACGTTGGCGTCCACCGCCATACCGATGGAAAGAATGATGCCGGCGATGCCAGACAGGGTCAGAGTCATGTCAAAGCCGTTCAAAAGCAGCACCACCAGGGCCACGTACAGGCTCAGGGCCAGCACGGAAGCCAGGCCCATGGCGAAATATACGGCGATCATAAATACCGCCACCAGGACGAAACCGATGACGCCGGCCTTCAGGCTGGTGTCGATGGCCTCCACGCCCAGCTGGGCGCCCACCACCTTGGAATGCAGCTCTTCCAGCTCCACCTTCAGTCCGCCGATACGGATAGTGGAAGCCAGGCTTTCCGCCCGTTCAAAGGATTCCATGGGGGAGATCAGGGCCGTGCCGTCCGTCAGCACCGCCTGTACCCTGGCCACGCTGACGAAGCTTCCGTCATAGTAGATCCCCAGGGATTCCTGGTTGTTGTTGTAGGCTCTTCTGGTGGCCTCTGCGAACTTGTCCCGGCCCTCATCCGTCATGGTCAGTTCCACGGCGAATTCGCTGTTGCCATAATCGTTGGTATAGCTCACGGCCCGGGCATTGGCCACGTCCGTGCCGCTTAAAGGAATGGAGCCCTCCGCCTGCAGTTCCTCGATGGACTGGTTCAGGGCATAATAGTAATTGCCGGAAGCATCCGCCTGGAGACTATAATTATCATTTCCTTCATCGTCCGTTTCCGCAATGAAATACAGGGTTCCGGGTCTGCCCAGCTCCTGCAGGATGGCATTGGCGTCCTGCACGCCGGGGATCTCAATGTTGATCCGGTCCAGACCTTCCTGGTACACGATGGCCTCCGTACTATAGTTGTAAACACGCTGCTGCAGCTTGGAAATGGTGTCGCTCATGTCCGTGCTGCTGGGCGTACCGTCTCCCACCACCTTGTAGGTGATGCTCACGCCTCCGGCCAGATCCAGCCCCAGCTTGATGTCCGAGGCGCTTCCCGCTCCCGTGCCGTCCGTACCGGCCAGATCCACATAGGTGACTCCCGCCAGCACAGCCAGAAGCAAAAGCAGGATCAAAATTGCTCTACTCTTTTTCATTTCTGTTCTCCATTCCGCCGCCCGGACACATCCTTCCCGCATCCGGCGGCCTTACTCTTTCTCTCTTATCGGGCCTGACGTTTCCGCCGCCCGCAGGGACTTCCGTCCTTCCCTCACCGGGCCCTGCGCTTCCGCAGTCCGCCCGCAGGGGGGCTTCGATTTCTCCCTCGCCGGGCCTCATTCTTCCTCCGCCCGGGCCGCCTTCAGCATGATGGCGCACTCGATGCGCTTGCGCTGCAGCTCGCATCCCACGTCATAGGCGTCGTTAATGCTGCCGTGGAAATGATAGGAATTGGCGGCGCAGCCGCCGCTGCAGTAGAACTTCGCAAAGCATTTCCTGCACTTTTCCTTGGCGTACACGTTGCAGCCCTTGAATTCGTCCCGGATGTCCGTGCGCAGGATCCCTTCCTCCACGTTGCCCATGAGGAAATCTTCATTTCCCACGAACTGATGGCAGGGATACAAGTCCCCCCAGGGCGTCACCGCCAGGTACTCCGTGCCGGAGCCGCAGCCGGACAGACGCTTGGCCACGCAGGGGCCCCCTTCCAGGTCGATCATAAAGTGGAAGAAGTTGAAAGGCCTGCCTTCCTTCCTGCGCTTCAGCATCTCCGCCGCCAGCCAGTCATACTCCGCCAGAAGCTTGGGGAGATCCTCCTCCTGTATGGCATAAGGATCCGAGGGCTCCGCCACCACCGGCTCCACGGAAATCTGTTCAAAGCCCAGGTCCGCCAGATGCAGCACGTCCTCCGCAAAGTCCAGGTTGTAATGGGTGTAGGTGCCTCGGACGTAATAGTTCATCTGCCCCCGGCTCTCCGCCGCTTTCCGGAACTTGGGGACGATGACGTCGTAGCTGCCCTGCCCTCCCCGGAAGGGGCGCATTTTGTCATTGATCTCTTTCCGCCCGTCGATGCTCAGGACCAGGTTGCTCATCTCCCGGTTGACGAATTCCATCACCTCATCGTCCAGGAGCACTCCGTTGGTGGTCAGGGTGAAGCGAAAACGCTTGTTATGCGGCTTTTCCAGGCTCCTGCCGTAGGCCACCAGGTCCTTAACCACCTGCCAGTTCATCAGAGGTTCCCCGCCGAAAAAATCCACCTCCAGGTTCACCCTGTTCCCGGAATTGGCCACCAGGAAATCCAGGGCCTTCTTCCCCACTTCCAGGCTCATCAGGGCCCTCCTGCCGTGGTATTCCCCTTCTCCTGCGAAGCAATACCGGCAGGCCAGGTTGCAGTCATGGGCGACGTGGAGACACAGGGCCTTCACCACCGTCTGCCGCTTTTTGAAATCAAAAATATAGTTTTCATAGATATCCGGCGCAAACAGCTGTCCGGCCCGCCAAAGCTCCAGGATCTCCTCCCCGGCCTCCCGCACTTCTTCTTCCGAATAAGGAAGCCCTGCTTCCAGAAGTCCCGCAAGGATCTTCCCGCCGTCCTTCTCTCCCCCTTCCACCATCTCCTCGGCCAGAGGAATGAGGCGGTAAGTGAGCTCATCCACCACGTGCACGGAACCGCTGTTCACATCCATCACGATATGATAACCATTGTTGATATACTGATGTATCACGAAACTTTCCTTTCTAGTGATTCCCGGATGGTGCCGCCAGGCAGCCTTCCGGGCCGCCCATGAGACACTGACATTGAATAAGCAGCGACTGAAAGATCGCTGCTTACTGTCGTCTTATTTCACTTTCTCACAGCTCTGATTGCCGACTGTGCAGGAAGTCTTACATGCAGATTGGCAAGAGGTCTGGCATTCGCCGCATCCGCCTTTCTTCATGGACTCCTTCAGATCTCTGGTTGTCAAAGTCTTGATGTGCTTCATCGTAATAACCTCCTTCATGAATAGAAATCCGGTGAACTTTTTGTAGTATAGCATAAAATGTCCGATTGGGAAAGAGTTTTTTGTAAAAAAAAGAACTTTATTTTCAAACTCTTATCTGGACCCGCCGAACATCCCCCCGCTCATCCCTCCGCAGGCGCATAAAAGAAGGGTCGTAAGGAAGGAGTGGGTCAGATCTCCCACGGAATGATAGATGGCGAGGGACAAGAGCGCCAGGACCAGGAAATAGGCGCTTCCCTCCAGAAGTCCCCATAGGAACCTGCGGCTGCCCGCCTTCCTCCCTGCCAGGAAGCCGGCCAGGAACGTGGCGGCCACGTAGATGACGATGATGACGATGGAAACGACCTGGCCGGACAGCCGGAACCGATACAGGACAAAAGCCAGCGCCATCAGCGCAAGCCCCGTGCAAAGATAAGAAAGCAACAGGTATTTTAGAAGGGAAAACAGTCCGATTCCCTCCTCTTCCTTGGTTTTTCTGGGCTGCAATTTCTTTTCCATGCTTTTCCTTCTATTAAAAATTTATAAAAATATATGTTGCGGGGGAAGAAAACTTGACAATCCCTTCGGCCTAAGGTATATTAATTTTCAAACTGTTTGTATTTTACATTATCTTATGAAGGAGTGAACTTTTTTGGATACCCCTGGTGCCATACAATTTATTGCGATTCTGATTCTCGTCGTCCTGTCCGGCTTTTTCTCTTCCGCCGAAACCGCCCTCACCACGGTGAACCGGGTGCGGATGCGCACTCTGGAGGAAGAGGGCAACAAGAGAGCCGCCACGGTCAATAAAATTCTGGAAGACTACAGCAAAATGCTGAGCACAATCCTGATCGGCAACAATATCGTCAATCTGTCGGCTTCCGCCCTGGCCACCACCCTGGCCATACGGATCCACCTGGTCGTGGGCATCGCCACCGGAATCCTGACCATGATCATCCTCCTGTTCGGAGAAATCGTCCCCAAGAACTGGGCCATGGTCTCCAACGAAAAGCTTTCCCTGGCATACTGCAACGTCATCCTGTGGCTCATGCACCTGCTGACCCCCGTTATTTTCATCGTGGATAAGCTTTCCGGCGGAATCATGCGCCTGATGCATATCGACCCCACCAAGCGCTCCACCCTGACGGAGACGGATCTGCGCACTTATATGGACGTGGGACACGAGGACGGCGCCATCGAATCGGAAGAAAAGGAAATGATCATCAACGTCTTCGATTTCTCCGACTCCAAGGCCAAGGACATCATGATTCCCCGGGTCAACATGACCACCATCAGCATGGACTCCACCTACGAACAGGTGCAGGAAGTTTTCCGCAAATCCATGTATACCCGGCTGCCGGTGTATCAGGAGGACAATGACAACATGGTGGGCTTCATCAACATCAAGGATTTCGTCATGGTCGCCGACGAGGCCCATTTCGCCGTGAAGGATATCCTCAGGGAAGCCCATTATACATACGAGTTCAAGAAAACCGCCGATCTGATGCTGGAAATGCGCCGGAAATCCGCCTATCTCACCTTCGTGCTCAATGAATACGGGGCCTGCGAGGGCATGATCACCCTGGAAGATCTGCTGGAAGAAATCGTGGGAGAAATCCGGGACGAGTACGATGCGGACGAAGAAAAGCTGATCCAGGAGCTGGGAGACCGCACCTACCTGGTGGAAGGCAGCATGAAGCTGGACGACATCAATGACGCCCTGGGCACGGAATTCGATTCCGAGGACTATGACTCCATCGGCGGCATCATCATCGAAAAATTGGACCGGCTGCCGGAGGACGGGGAGGAAGTCACCCTGGACGACGGCGTGACCTTGAAGGTGCAGGGCATCGATCAGAACCGGATCTCCAAGGTGCTCATGACTCTGCCGGAGAAGGAAAAGGTTGCCGAAGAAGATGGCGGGGAGGAGAACAACTCCTAGAAACCCCCGCATGACTTCGCCGGAAACGGAAAAGGTTGCCGAGAAAGATAGCGGAGAGGAGGACAACCCCTAGAACTCCCCGCATGACTTCGCCGGAGCTTTCCGGGCGGGGCCCTTCTCTCTCACGGTCAGGTCGGCTAGCCTGACCAAAAGATTGGAAAAGGGCAGAAGGCATAAAGTGGCCAGCACGTTGAAGGCGCTGTGTATGGCGGCGATCCCACGGCCGTCCGCCGCACGCTCCAGGAAGGGAAAGCCCGCAACGGCGTCGGCGGCATAGAAGACCCCCAGGAACAAAAACACCCCGATCACATTGAAATACAGATGCACCAGGGCCGCCTTTTTGGCATTTCGGGAAGCGCCGATGGCGGAAAGCATGGCCGTGACGCAGGTGCCGATGTTTTGTCCCAGGATGATGGGAACGGCCGCCCCGTACCCCACCGTCCCCGTAGCGCACAGGGCCTGCAGGATGCCCACGGAAGCGGAGGAAGACTGGATCACCGCCGTCAGGACCAGCCCCGCCAGCATCCCCAGCACCGGATTGGAAAACCGGGTCAGGGCGCTCACGAATTCCGGCACCTGGGCCAGGGGCTTTGCTGCGGCGCTCATGGTGTCCATGCCGAACATGAGGATGGAAAACCCCAGCAGGATTGAGGCCGCATTTTTCAATTTTTCACTTTTGGAAAGCATGAGGAACAGCACGCCGGTCATGGCGAGGACGGGAGAAAAAGAAGTCGGTCTGCACAGCCGCACCAAGACGCTGTCGCTTTCCAGGGAGGTCAGGCTCAGGATCCAGGCCGTGGCCGTGGTGCCGATGTTGGCCCCCATGATGACGCCCGCCGCCTGCTGCAGCTTCATGATGCCGGAATTGACGAAGCCCACCACCATCACCGTGACGGCGGAGGAAGATTGAATCACCGCCGTGACCCCGGCCCCCGCCAGCACCGCCTTGACGGGATTGCCGGTCAGCTTCCCCAGGATGCGCTCCAGCCCTCCCCCGGAAGCCCGGGACAACCCCTCCCCCAACAGATTCATTCCATATAAGAAAAGCGCCAGTCCCCCGATCATGGTCAGCAGATCAAAAAAATCCATATGCGCACCTCGCCCATCTTTTCCCACCATCACTATATCTGAACCATGTGAAATTTATGACCGGGCGAGGGGAAATTTACGTAAATTCAGCGCTTCTTTTTCTTCCTCAGATAATAAAAAAGCAACAGGACCACCGTGGACAGGGAAATCACGTCTCCCGCCCTGAAAAACCAGGGATCCTGGAAACGCACCTGAATATCCGACTCCGCTTGCGGGAATCTGCAGGACACTAAAGTGTTCTTTTCCTCCGTCGGCACTTTTTCCCCGTTGACATAAATACTGTAACCGGGCACATAATACAGAGGAAACAGCAAATATTCTTCCGATACGCTCTCTCCCGCCGGTTCCACGTGAATGGAAATCTGTGTGGCTTTTTTCCGATAATCGCTGTAATTTGCAGCGGATCCGTACAAGGTTTTAACATAGGCGTCTTCCAACCTATATTTCAGATGCAATGCCAGAAAATCTTTGCCGTCCCCATACATGTACATGCTGTCTGACCAGTTGGTCCCTTCCAGGGTCATTTCATCGTTGGTGGAAAATTTATCGTTCACCGAGCGGTCAAAATAATAGAAAGTGCCGCACATAAGCAGTACCGCCATCACGGGATAAATCCAGGTCCTTCCCTTTGTCCGCAAGTCAAAGTTTGTTCCGGAGGCAAAGGCATACAATCCAATGGCCGCCGTGACGCTCAGGAAAAAGCTGGCAGGGCCGAACAGTCTCCAGGCAAATTGCAAAGGAGCCGTCAGCTTTAAAAAGATAGGATTCTGATTGAACACGTCCCAGGGGAACAGCCAGGAGGCGGCCAGGATCGCCAAAGCCCCACAACCAAGGCAATACCTTCCCAGCTTCATTTCCATGGAATTTTCCCGCTCCCGTCTCATATCAACCAGACAAAACACACAGGCTCCCAACAAGAGAACCGGGCCGATCGTCAACGGCATTTCTCCCTCGGTGCTCCCCGGAGGGAGCTGCGTGCCGGATATCCCGGGAAACAATGCGAACATCTGGGAAAAATAAACCACCGAGTCCGCCACCTCTGATTTCATGTAGAACACCTGCATATTGTCCCTGGCAAAGAAGAAAAAGGGAATGAGAAAGGAAGCGCTCAGCAAACATACCGACAGCACGGCTTTGAGACCGCAAAGGATGCGGCTCCGTTTTTCTTGAAAAGATTGTTTGCCAAAGAAAAGCCAGAGGATTCCTCCCAGGAGCAGAAAACCCAGGCTGATTTCCAAGGAAAGGACATGGGATTGGAGAATGCACTCAACACCCAATACAAGTAAAATCCACTTGTCCCGATTACCCCAAAACACTTCATAGGCTCCCCACAGAAGCAGCGGAAAAAACGTCATCGCCAGCGCTTCCCCAAGAGAGGCCCTAAAATAAATATTTATAAACCTATAGGTAGAAAAAGTGTACAATGCCGAAGCAAGGTATGCGATTGGAACCGACTTATATATGTTTTTTATGCTATAGAAAGTGATAAAGGCGGTTCCAACATTCATGGCGGCCACCAGAAGCTTATAGCTTAGAATCAAAGAAACTCTCGCAAGCCTCAGGAAAGCGGCCAGGTACAAGAACAACTGCGGATACATGGATGCCGACAGATTCCCGAACCCACCATTTTGGACACTGTTGATTCGGACAGGAAACTCTCCCGCTTTGAGGCCCTGATATATTCCCTCGATTCTGGCCAGATGATAATACACATCGTCAGCCCCCATCAAAGTATCGGAAAAAGGGGGAAGCTCGCCACCAGACCCAGGAGAAAAAGGATTGCCGGTTCCCGGTATTTTTCTTCCGGCAGATAACTTACCGCTCCAAAAATCAAAAGGGCGAGCCCAAGGCAAATGGCGCTCAGCAGAAAACGATCCCTTCCCAACAACTGCGCTTTTTGAATGGCGACCGAGAAAAAATAATGTTCCTTTTCCCCGTCCATCAGAGTTCCAACCCTTACATTATGAACCCCTTCTTCCAAATGTATGGGAATGGCAACGATGCCCGCTCCTTCCTTTATGGGAAGCCTGGCAAACTCCTCGCCCGGAATATTGTCGGTTCCAATGGTATCGTCCGACCATATAATGATTTCATTCCCTTCGGGAGAATTTTGAAATCCGATTTCCAGAATATAATCCCCCTCTTGGAGGAAATCGAATTTGACTGCGGCCAAATCCCCTTCCAACTCTTTTCTGTAGATGTAAGGATTGACTAACAATAGAACCGCAACGAACAACAAAATAGCGATTAAAATTTTGTGACTGCCAGAAAGCGCATACTTTCCTTTTAAAAGTTTTATCTTTGGCATTATGACCCCTTGTCGTGGAACGAACTCCGAAAAGTAATCTTTCATTCCTAATATATCATTTGCGAGAGGGCTTTTCAAGTTATTCTCATTTTTTTCTTGCTTTTTCCGGGGGGACGTAGTATAATGTACTTCATTGGAAGCATAGCTCAGCTGGGATGAGCGCTCGCCTGACTAGCGGGAGGTCAAGGGTTCGAGCCCCTTTGCTTCCATTTTTTATGTCTAAAAACGGCTTTTATGGCGGCCTCCGGGAAACCGTCACGGATCCCCTCCCAGGTCATATATTATAGAAAGATGCATGATAGAAAGGTGCCCGGCGGCATCTTATCCATCATCAAAGGGAGGTATTCAGACATGGCACTCATAGTGCTTGACGCAGGGCACGGCGGGACCAATCCCGGCGCCGTCTACCTGGGGCGCCAGGAAAAGGACGACGTTCTGGCCCTCACCCTGGAGGTAGGGCAGATTCTGGAAAAAAACGGCGTGGACGTACATTATACCAGGACGGTGGATGTCTACGAATCGCCTTATCGCAAGGCCCAGGAAGGCAATCAGACCGATGCGGATTATTTCGTTTCCATTCACCGCAACTCCAGCCCCATTCCCAACCAGTACAGCGGCGTGGAAACCCTGGTTTACAATAAATACGGAACCGCCGCCCGCCTGGCCCGCAACATCAACGAACAGCTGGAACTGATCGGCTTCCGGAACCTGGGAATCCAGGAACGGCCCAACCTGGTGGTGCTGCGCAAAACCCGGATGCCCGCCGTCCTGGTGGAGGTGGGATTTCTCAATACGGACGCCGACAACGCCCTCTTCGACGCCCGCTTTTATGACATCGCCGAAGCCATAGCGGACGGGATTTTACAGACGATTCGGGAGACATGAAATCACACAGTTTTTATACAAAATGTTAAAATTCTCTTCAAACATTAGCCATATATGTATTGTAGAATACAAAATATAGAAAGCAATGCCTTTTAAAAACTTTTTTCTTTTCATAACTTGCCAGCAGGCCCAAGGTCTGCTGGCCCTCCTTTTTGACATAGGGATGTTGTGCGAAAGCGCAGCATCCTTTTTTGCAAAAAAACGCATTTCCGTAAGGCCTGCGCTATCGTAACCCGTATTTTGCGAGAGTCCTGGCATTGAAGAAGGACCGGAAGCGATTTCCCGCTCCCGGTCCTTCTTCAATGCCAGCCATATTCTTCCTTCACTTAATCACAACATTTACATTATCTTGTTCAAAACTTTGATGTGGGGCTTGTACACCGTATAAATCACAGAACCCAACTCCGTCCCATATTCCTTCTGCATGGAAGAGCGAATGGAATTCAGGTTCTTTCTGGGAATCCGAAGCAGGAATTTCCCCAGTTCCTCCGAAGAAATATCCTTCAGGTCACTTCTGTCCAGGACGATCTGCACATAACGCAGGAACCTCTCCTTGGCCGTGGGCAGATACAGTTCATCCAGCGCCTGCCTGCATTCATGATGCTCCTTCAGTTCCCGATAGATATCGTTGCCTTCCTCGTTGCCAATAAGGGTCTTCAAGGCGGAATTCACTTCCGTCAAAGAAGTCATGGATACGGTGAAGAACATCTCATACACGCATCTCGCATCTTCTGCAGGATGTGCGCTCCCGCATTTCAAGACGATTTCCCATATGGTTCTCTGAATCGGCGTAATATCCTCCGGTATGCTGACTCTAGGTTCCTCATCCGGCTGTCCGCCCTGGGTTCCGCTTCCAGTTTCTCCGCCCCGAGATGCGGCGTCTTCCCCTGCGTCAGGCTGAGGCGCAGCGTTTTTCGCCGCATTTTTCCCCGGCTCTTCCGCCGCATTTCCGGCAGCGGCTCCGGTGCGTTCCGGCTCGATACCGGCGCCCTTCTGTGCGACGTCCGCACTTCCGTTTACGGCGCTTTCAAGTGCGGCGCTTTCCGGCACGGGAGCCTTCGGCTCTTCTGGAACGGGCTGCGGGGATTCCTGTTTCTCCGTCTCCGCAGAATCCTTCCTGACAGGGCGATTCGATGTCCTTCTCCCCGTTTTGGAGGACCTGGAAGATCTGGAGGGATTCTTCTGCTGGAACACCTCATACACCACGGGCAGGGGCTCTTCCTGCAGGGCCTGAACCTGGGCCACAGATGCGGCTTGCAGTTCGTCCGATGCATCAGCCGCAGCCGTCTCCAACTGGGGAGCCGCAACGACTGCATCCGTTCCCGAACCGACATCCTCAAGGGGCGTTCCCGCTTCCTGGTTCTCGGACTGAGACGAAACGGTCTCCGTCTCCTGCTTCTCTCCGGCAATCCCTTCGACGGCCGCTTCTTCCGCAGGCGCTTCCTGAAGGGATACGTCCTTTTGCAATACGTTCTGTCCTTCTCTCCTTCCCATGTTCAGAGAACGACAGAATTTTCTTCCAATCCGGCGGATTTTAAAATTTTTCTCGCTCCAATACCTGACCACCGCATCGAAACCGTTGTCATCGGAAACGATGACGAATTCCTCCGACGGCATTTGGGCCAACATATACCCGAGCTCAGAGACCAGCTGGAAGTCTAATGCATTTCTTCCTTCGTGACATTTCACGAAACGCGGTATGCTTCCATAGGCAATGACCTGCAGCAGACTTTCATAACTGATATAAGGGCTTTTGTCCGTATAGAACACGTAAATTTTATCTTCCCCGGACATGGCGGCCAACAGCTGAATCCAGCTGTCTCCCACGTTTTCACTGTCAATCACAAATATTTTAGCCATTACTACCTCATAAAATATGGCTGGCTTTTCTATTATACACAATCTTTGGGAAAATAACAATCCCTAAAATCATTCCCTGGAATATTCCTCCACCCGCACCGCATTCACCACGAATCGTTTGTCATTGGCGGAACAGGTGGAAAGCGTCACCACCTTGTCATAGACCCCTGCCGTCACCCCGGTGTCCCAGTAAGATTTTTTGTACATATAATCCAACAGCTCTTGAAATTCATCCGTTGTTTCAAAATGAATGTTATAAATGGGGCCATCCGCCGCAATGTCATAATAGGCGAAGATCTCATAGCGATAAGCTTTGTCTGCGGTATAGATGGTAAAATAACGATTTTCCTCATAATGACCGTCATTTTTGTACTGCTTCAGCTTCCCGAACATGGAGCCGTTCTTCATGTTATGCCCATATATGATGGTGTGGCTGTCCTGGAAATCAGCGTGGTTCAAGGATTCCATAAAGATGCTGCCTGCGGTGTTGGTCACCCCCTGGTATGTGGTGTGAATATAATCATCGTTGGTTCTCCCCTGCATAATGGGATAACTGATGTCCATGTTGTCAAAGAGCAGCCAGCCGATCACGTCCTCATTCCCTTCCTTCAGCTTGGCGACGGCTTCGCAGATTCCAAGCTGCGGGGCCCAAGTCCCCTCCGGCTCCATCTCTCCGGTTTCCTGTCCCTCCCCCGATTCCTTTCCATCCTGGGGATGGGCAGGGGCGAAAGGTTCCTTCTCTTCCAGGTAAGACTGCACCAGCTGGTTCAGTTCCTCATATTCTTCCTCCCCAACCTGATATTCCGTCAGGATCTTATAAATATTGATCCCGGACACTGCGATCAGCACAATACCGATCAGAAGAATCACCCATGTGAACAATACGGATCTCTTTCTATTTTTCCCTGCCATTTTCCATCTGCTCCTTTTTCCACCGATCAATCGGTCAAGCATTTACCGCCTTATCGGATGTCATATACGCTGCGCACCCTCAGGCGTCCCGGATCCCCTTTCAGCACCCTTACCCTGCGCTCTCCCCCGTTCATGTCGAAATAATTATCCGACAAAAGCAGATCCTCCGCCTCGTTGAGCACTTCCACGCTGCGGGCGTAGGCTTTGGAGGAAATCACGATTTCTTCTCCCTCCAGCCTTGCGGACAGCTCCGGATCCTGAAAGCGAAACTGCTTGGGTGCCGTAAAGAGCACCGTGCCCTGGGAAAGGCAAGCTTCTCCCTCATAACAGGCAAAGCTCACGTAATCCTCATAGGGATCCGCATCCTGAAGCTCCGTCTTCTCCAGCCACACTGCGGAAAGGGCCGGCACCAGAAGCTCCTTTTCTTCCTGTCTCAGCACTCGGGCCACCGCATCCCGAAGCTCCCAGCGCACCGTCACAAGACGGTCCCTTGGACTTTCGTTGGACACGTTCAGGCGAATGGACTTCTTCACTTCGCAGGGCTCCGCATTGGGGTTGAAATCCCGGGTGAGAATTCCCTCCTCCTCACAGGACAGCAGAATGGGAGCGAAACATCTTTTTTCATAATAATGCAGGGCCTTCCACCGGCCGCAGTAATCGATGGAGGACCAGCTGGCCACCGGCCAACAGTCGTTGAGCTGCCAGACCAGGGCGCCCATGCATCGGCCCCGATTCCGGCGGAAATGCTCCACCCCGCAGCGGATGGCCTCCGCCTGCAGAAGCTGGGAGGCGTAGAGAACCGTACCAAAGCCGTTGGGATACATAAAAGTCTGTTCCATGTAGCTCATGATCTTGCCGTTGGCGGTGGAATTGCGCTGATGCTTTTCCATCACGTAGGAGAAAATATTCCGATCCTCCGGCAAGGTAAAGGTCTCACAGGTCTTCCCAAGCGGGAAGGACTGGAACCCGAATTCCGACACATAACGGAAATAAAACTTCCGATACTCGGTAATGGGCTTGCTCCCGTGCCAGACGTCCCAATAATGCACGTCCCCCCGGCCTTCCGCATTGGGCTCGTCGAAGGCCCCTCCCGAAGAAGGACTGGCCGGCCAATAGAAGGTATTGGGGTCATATTCCTTCAGCACCTGGGGCAGGATATACTCATACATTTTCACGTAGTCGCTGCGCTGCCCCGGCCTCGTGAGCCATCCGTTTCCACTGGCCAGGAACATCTCCATCTCGTTGTTGCCGCACCACAGCCCCAGGGAAGCATGATGCCGGATCCGCTTGATGTTGTCAATAAATTCCTCCCGGATATTCTCTTCAAATTCTTCCGTCAGATCATACACCGCACAGGCGAACATGAAATCCTGCCACACGATCAGTCCCAATTCATCGCAGGCGTCATAGAAAGCGTCCGAAGGATAATAGCCGCCGCCCCAGACCCGGACGCAGTTGTAATTGGCCATCCTGGCCTGTTCCAGCAGCCTTCTGGTCCTCTCCGGCGTGACCCGGGGCAGGAGATTGTCCTCCGGAATATAATCCGCACCCATGGCGAAGATCTTCACCCCATTGACCTCATGACAGAAGGACTCCCCATAGGCGTCCTTTTCACGATGTATGGTCAAGGTGCGCAGACCGATACGGCGGCTCCAGACATCCAGGAGGATCGGTTCCGGGCGGCCGTTTTCCTTCCAGAGGCTCACTTCCACCCGGTACAGGGGCTGTTCGCCGTACCCGTTGGGCCACCACAGCCTGGGCTTCTCTATTGTGATACCTTCCAGGAACTCCTCCTGGCCATAGGATCGGGCGTTCCCCTCCGGGTCGGTGACGACCGCCTCCAGGGACAGACCCTCCAGTTTCTCCTCGTCTTCTCCGAAACGGCACAGATATTCCTCCCGAAGGCGATCCACA
>CANQPH010000008.1 GCA_947625675.1 uncultured Acetatifactor sp. | reverse complement strand
AGTTAGATGATTTTCTTAAAAGTGCAGAGGATATAGATGCTCAGTATCAGCAACTTGCTTTTGCCGAGTGCTGTGCGGTATTGGGTAAACATATGCAAAGAAATATGTAAATCGGCTATACACTATGCAGCTAATTATGGAGCATGAAAGATGTCTTCCTAAAAAGTTGCGACATGTCGCAATTTTTTAGGAAAGATATGCTGTGGGTACAAAATGGGTACACCAATCTTGTAACTATATAAAACGATAACAAAACCGCAACAAATGATACGTTTTCCTCAAGCAAAACGATAGAAAAACAAGACATACTCTGTACCCTGAAAAGAGTTCGAATAAAGATAGGCAGGTAAGAATAAAACAGTGGGGTTGTTTATTTTTATTGTAAGGAAAAAATAAAATGTATATAATATAGTCAGAAGAATACGTAAAATAGGAAATGATTGCTATGACGATGACAAAGGTGGAAATTGACATACCGGATGAAATTGTACCATATACGGTATTAGAGGACAAGGATGCGCAAACAACAAGGAATGCAATGCTGATATACCCTTATATCAAAAGAGGTGTCATGTCTTATGGAAAGGCAACAGAAATGCTTGGACTTCATAAGATTGACCTGATTACTTTGTATGGCAAATTAGGTTTGCCATACTTTGATGAAACAGAGGAAGAATATGAAGAAGATTTGGCAGTGTTGAAAAAGATGGGAATAACGGTCACCGGTACCATTGGGATGCTGACACAGGCATTTGATGAAGGGATGCTGACGAGAGAAGATGTAGAAGGATGTATTGAACGGTTGAAGGAGGGCGGGATACGGATAAGTGAGAAGTTGTATCAGAAACTAATAGATATAACGGGAAGGAATATATGATAAATGGATTCCTAAATTTTTTCAACAATTATCAAATCTTTTTAAAGGTCAAGATTCGCCGGATGCGATTGGAAGATTCTTAGGCAAAGACAAGGCAGTTCGACTTATGACGGAGATGTTATTAGAAAAATTGCCATATGGTTTAAAACGGGTGTTTACAAATGAAAAATATTTTCGTGTGAAAAATATGAATAAATAATGGTTCGGTTTTGCTATATATAAACTATCTTCGCTGGCGAGTCCGTGTAAATAATCAAAATATCTTGTTTAAAGGAGATGACACTGAATGATAGACATATATACAGAAAAAGTAGAATCAAAAGACTGGATTCTTCAAAATGATTTGTATTTCAATTTAAACACAAGCAATGAAGAAATGTCTGAAAATGAAATACACCTCATTCAGCAAGTGGATGAGGCTAAATTGACACCAGATAAGCATATTGAAACAAAATATGGTCTGGGAACAATTCGTAATTTGTCATCTGGCTGTAAGACATTACTAAATATTGTAAAGCATCCCGAAAAAGTGGTGTGCGTAGAGGAATGCGGTCCGAATGTGCTTAAAGTCATTTTCACAATGGATAATATAAAGATTTATATGTCAAGACCAACGCTTGCCGATATTCCGGCTAATGCGAAAATAAGATTCAATGATACTGATATAGTAACTGGGAGTAAGGGATATCATGCCTGGTGGGGCAAAGAGTATGAAAGGAGAGAAGCAAATGATATATAAGAGGATCGCATTTAAAGCAGATCCGTTTTCATACGATTTGGTGTTTGGTGATAGGATAACGCTCGTTGGTGGAGATAGCGGCAGTGGCAAAACTGTACTTTATGAGATCCTGGAAGATTTAAGATTAACGGATGAATATAGGGCTATAAAATTGTTTAATTACAAATCAGATAATCTTTTTGATTCGATAATACAGTGCAGAGATAGTTTTATTGTAATAGATAATGCAGATATTTTGATGAATGACGAGATCAGAAAGTTTATTAATTTTGAGTTTTCCAATCAATATTTGCTTTTCTTGAGAAATTGCGATGGCCTCAATGTATCCGACAAGAGTTTTAAGGTTTTGAAGCTGGATCATAACAGGATAACACTGGAAGAGGAGTTGTAGATATGAAATATTTATGGACGGAAGATACCGGCGCAGGACTTCACTTCTGGACATTAGTCAATCAGCTTTTCTTTGACGATACACTTGTAGTTGAAAGCAAAAGAAGCAATCAAGGCTTATTGGATGCATTGTCAGATTTAGAACTGAAAGAGGATGCTGAGTATTATATCGCTTTTGATTATGTGGTTGATAATCAGGATATTCGTAATAAATATCGTAGGCTTAGATCGATAGCGGACAAGTCGGAAGGGAAAATTATAGTTTTAGATATGATTTGTTTTGAATACCTGATTCTTTCTTTTGATAAATTAGTGGCATGGACGGGTACCGGAAAGGCAGATAAAATTAAGATACGTGAAGATGTATTGTCTGCTATTGCAAACCATAGAATCAATTTGTCAAAGATTGGTGATAAAAAGACATTGCAGTACTTGGCTGGTTTTAAAAGATTTTCTACAGAACGAGTGATGAAATCACTGGTTGGTGAATTTACACAAAATGAAAAATGGTCTGTTAAGACTTTGCTTATGGGTGAGTGCTGGTTTAAAGACTGTTGTATATCTGAATATTCAGATAATCCCAGGTGTGGAAAGCCTGAAATAACAGCTGGAAATGAGAAGATGAGGATGTTGATACAGTCGAAGGAAGTACAAAGGGTAATTGGAGATATTATCCTTTAAAACCACATTTTAACAGAAGCTGTTGATCTTTTATAATATGGGCGAGGGAAATCGAAGAAATCGTCCCCCTTGTTTCACCATATGAGCGAAAGGATAAAACCCTTATGGCAAAACAATTTATCGAAGATTTGGTGAGAGAGATGACACTGGAGGAAAAGCTGGGGCAGATGACGCAGTTGACGCCGGAATTCCTGGGCTTCGACCCCAGCAGGGATCTGACCGGCCCCATGAACGAGCTGAACATCCGTCAGGAATGGCTGGACAAGATCGGCAGCACTTTGAATGCGTTCGGGGCCCGCAAGCTGAAGGAACTTCAGGATAAGAATTTAAGGGAGAGCAGGCTGGGGATCCCGCTGCTGTTCATGGCGGATGTGATCTATGGTTTTCGGACGGTTTTCCCTATTCCTCTGGCCATGGGCTGCAGTTTTGATCCCGCAAATTACGAGAAGGCCACCGAGGTGCTGGCCCGGGAGAGCGCTGCCGCAGGGATTCATCTGACCTTTGCGCCCATGACGGATCTGGTGAGGGATCCCCGGTGGGGAAGGGTGATGGAATCCCCCGGCGAGGACGCCTATCTGAACAGTGAGATGACCAGGGCGGCGGTTCATGGTTTCCAGGGAGATGATTTCCGGGAAAAGGGGCGCATCGCTTCCTGCGTCAAGCATTTTGCCGCTTACGGGGCGCCCTGGGGCGGAAGAGATTATAATACGGTGGACATGTCCGAGGGGATGCTGCGGGATTTTTATCTGCCTGCCTATAAGGCGGCGGTGGATGCCCATGTGGCCATGGTGATGTCCTCTTTTAACACGGTGGACAGAATTCCCGCCAGCGCCAATTCCTGGCTGCTGCGGAAGGTGCTCCGGGAGGATTGGGGCTTCACCGGCCCGGTGATCTCCGATTTTGCGGCGGTGAGCGAGACCATCGGGCATGGCGTGTGCGCCGATGGGGAAGAGGCGGCGAAAAAATGTATTGAAGCGGGGCTGGATATTGAAATGACATCCACCCACTATCTGCATCATGTTCAGAAACTGATCGAGGAAGGCCGCCTGGATCCGGGCCTGATCGATGAGGCGGTTACCCGTATTCTGGAATTGAAGGATGTGTTGGGGCTGTTTGAAAATCCTTACAAGGATGCCAGCGAGGAGGACGAAAAGCGGCTGTTCTTATGTGAGGAGCACCGCAGGGCCGCCTATGAGGTGGCCGTGGAATGTCCGGTTCTTTTGAAAAATGAAGGGGTTCTGCCTCTTGGTCATGGAAAGTATGTTTCCGGCGAAGACCGTGGGAAGGGTCTGAAGCTGGGACTGGCCGGTCCATTTGCCGGTTCCGGGGATATCCTGGGAAGCTGGACGGTGGGAGGGCAGGTGGCGGACAACAGTTTTTATTCCGGGCTGCGGGTCAGACTGCCGGAGGCGGAGATTGTCACCGCCATGACCGAGGAATTGCTGCCTTTGCAAAGGGGCGTGAAGGACGTGGAAGACCGGGTGGAGGAAGCCTTGGAGAAGCTGAAGGATTGCAACGTGATCCTTGCGGCGGTAGGCGAAAACAGCGAAGACACCGGGGAAGCCGCCAGCAAGGCGTATCTCAGACTGTCTCCCAATCAGGAAAAGCTCCTCTTTGCCCTGCGGAGCCTTGGGAAACCTGTGGTAATGGTAATTTTTTCCGGCAGGCCTCTGGAAATATATCCCGTGCTGGATTGTGCGGATGCGGTTCTGCAGGCCTGGTACCTGGGATGTGAGTCCGGCCTGGCCCTGGCGGACCTCCTTTTGGGACGGAAGAATCCTTCCGGGCGGCTGTCCATGAGTTTTCCTTATACCGTGGGCCAGATTCCCGTGCATTACAATATGTACCGCACGGGACGTCCGATTCGGAATGTTGCGGACCGATATGTCAGCAGATATTTGGACTGCCCCAATGATCCTTTGTATTGTTTCGGTTATGGACTCAGCTATTCCCGGTTCGTCTATGAGGATTTCCGGGTGGAACAGCTGGAGACGCCCCTTTGCCAGGAAGGGCCCGAGGGAATGTCGAAGGTACCTTTCCTCCGTGCCAGCGTCAGGGTGACCAATGTTTCCGACATGGCTGGAAAAGAAGCGGTTCAACTGTATATTCGGGATATAACTGCGCAGGTGGTACGGCCCGTGAAGGAACTGAAGGGATTTCAAAAGATTTTTCTGGAGCCCGGTGAATCCAGGGAAGTGGTCTTTACCCTGACCAGGGAGATGCTGAGTTACTGGGCGCCATCCGGTGGATTCCTGTATGAAGCGGGAGAATTCGAGATCATGATCGGCAGGAATTCCAGCGAAGTGGAGACGATTCGGATTACGGCGGACTGACACGAAAGTAAAGAAAGAAGAATGGCGCATGAATAAAGCAAGCCGATGCGCTCGTTGCCGGGGAGGAATGAGTGCGGACTGAAGCCGGTGAATCGAAATGGAAAGAGAATAGAAAGAGAATAGAAAGAGAATAGAAAAAGAATAGGAGATGAAAAAATGTATTCTAAAATAAGCGGTTTTTCCGACGAGATCGCTGCAAACGTGGAAGAGCAGTTTCGAGCGCTGAACAAATTGAAGATTTCCTATTTTGAACCCAGGGGGATTGGGGAGAAGAACATCGCCTCCCTGACGGATGAGGAAGCCTATGAATTAAAGGCTTTGATGGAGCGTTACGGGATCAAGGCTTCTTCCATCGGTTCTCCCATCGGCAAGATCAGGCTGGAAGAGCCCTTTGAACCTCATTTTGCCTTGTTTCAGCGGGTGGTGAAGATCGCTGGGATTCTGGATACCCGGTACATTCGGATGTTCAGCTTCTATCACGAGGGAGGGGACGTCTGGACTCCCGAAGAGCGGCAGGAGGTGCTGGGACGTCTGTGCAGGATGATAGATTATGCCGCATCGGCGGACGTGGTGCTGCTCCATGAGAACGAAAAAGGAATTTACGGGGATACGGCGGACCGCTGCGCCGATTTGATGAAGGAGCTGTACGGGGATCACTTCCAGGCGGTTTTTGATCCGGCCAATTTCGTACAGTGCGGGCAGGATACCAGGTATGCTTACGAACTTTTGCGGGATTATATCGTTTACATGCACATCAAGGACGCCTTTCTGGCGGACGGCCGGGTGGTTCCCGCAGGGGCCGGGGACGGCAACGTGGAATATGTGCTGCGGGCCCTGTTCGACAGGGGATACGAGGGGTATCTGAGCCTGGAGCCTCATCTGGGGACTTTTGCGGGGCTGAAGGATTTGGAGTTGGATGACAAAATGCTGGATCTGCCGGAGGGCGGCGAGGGAACCTTTACTTTGGCGTATCGGGCCCTTTGCGGGATCCTGGAAAAAATAGGGGTTCGGTAAGGCGCTGGAAGAAATTTAATAAAGGAAGGACATGGACATGGAAAAGTTGAGAATCGGCATTATCGGTTACGGCAATATGGGCACCGGGCACGTGGGCAATCTGATGAGCGGCAAGGTGCCCAAAATGGAACTGACGGCGGTCTGCGACATCGCCCTGGCCAGAAGAGAGGCCATGCAGAGGGATTATCCGGGAATCCCGGTCTTTGCGGATGCGGAGGAACTGTATAAGAGCGGTCTGTGCGATGTGGTGCTGATTGCGGTGCCCCATTATTTTCATCCGCCCCTGGCCATCCGGGCTTTTTCCTACGGTCTGCACGTGATCACGGAAAAGCCTGCGGGCGTGTATACCAAGCAGGTCAAGGAAATGAACGAGGCGGCGGCCCGTTCCGGCAAGGTTTTCGGAATCATGTACAATCAGAGGACCAACCCGGTATATCAGAAGCTGCGGGAAATGATCGGGAGAGGGGATCTGGGCCACATCAAGCGGATTACCTGGATCATTACCGACTGGTACCGTCCTCAGGCCTATCATGACAGCAGCACCTGGCGTTCCACCTGGAAGGATGAGGGCGGCGGCGCCCTGATCAACCAGAACCCCCATCAGCTGGATCTGTGGCAGTGGCTGTTCGGCATGCCGGATCGGATCTATGCCAGGGCGGGCTTCGGAAAATATTATGACATTGAAGTGGAAGACGATGTGATGGCCTATTTCGAGTATGACAACGGCACTACCGGCGAATATATCACCTCCACCGGGGAAGCGCCGGGCACCAATCGCCTGGAGATCGCCTGCGACATGGGCAAGGTGGTGATCGAGGGCAATCGTCTCACCTTTAAGAGAAACGTGATTTCCGAGAGAGAGTTCAATCGGATCAACAAGATTCCTTTCGCCAGACCGGAATGCTGGGACTGCGTTGTTCCGGCGGACTTTTCCGGGGGCCCCGCCCATGTGGGGATTCTAAATAATTTTGCGGAGGCGGTGTTGAACGGCGCCCCGCTTTTGGCCAAGGGAGAGGACGGCATCCTGGGCCTGACCATTTCCAACGCCATTCATCTGAGCGCTTGGACCGGAGAAGTGGTGGACGTGAAGAACTTCCCGGATGATCGGTTTTATGAGCTTTTGCAGGAAAAGATCAGGAATTCCACCGTGGTGAAAAAAGAATCCCAGGTGGTGGCCGATACTGCGGGAACCTACTGAAACCTGGTAAACTTCATGGAATACGGAAGCGCAGGGTTTTGAAAGCGCAAGGAAGTGAAAATCGGGGAATACATAGGGAGGGGAGGAAAATCTCGGGATTTGTGCTGCCGCACAAAGTCCCCTAAATTCAAATGCCGCCTGAACGGCGGCAGAATAGGAGGAAGTATGTCATGTCCATGGATAGAAGGATCGGGGCGCAATATTATACTTTGAGAGAATATACTAAGACGATCGAAGACTTTGAGGAAACCTGCAGGAAGGTGAAGGAGATCGGCTACCAGATCGTGCAGATTTCCGGCACGCCCCTCGCTGCCGCACCAATGCGGGAGGTATTGGATCGTTATGGGCTGAAGGTGGCGGTCACCCACAGAGGGTTTGAAGATTTCGTAAAACGTCCGGAGGAGATCATTGATTACAATAAGACCCTGGGCTGTGAGATCTGCGGAATCGGCTCCATGCCGGGAGGCTACAGGGAGGACAGCGAAGGGATCAGCCGTTTTATCAAGGAGGCCAACGAGGCTGCGGCAAGGCTCGGGGAAGAGGGTCTTTTCCTGGGGTATCATAACCATGCCTTTGAATTCGCCAGGCTGGACGGGAAGCTGATCATGGATCGTCTGATCCAGGAGACGGACCCGGAGCGGGTGAAGTTTATCGTGGACACCTATTGGGTGCAGGTCGGCGGCAAGGATCCGGTGAAATTCATCCGGAATCTGGGAGAGCGGGCCATGGCCATTCATTTTAAGGATCTGAAGGTCAATATGGACAACACCGTTGAATTCGGAGAAATCGGCGAGGGCAGCCTGGATTGGGACGAAATCATCCAGGCCTGTGACGAAGCCGGGGCCAAATGGGCGCTGGTGGAGCAGGACGTGTGCCGCAGGGATCCTTTTGTATCTATGAAGATGAGTTATGAATATTTGAAGACCAAGGGATTTTGCTGATGGGGAATGGAGATTATTATGAAAAGAAGGTTTCAGCTGTATGCAGTCATGATGGCGGCGCTGATGTGTGTCCTGTGCGCTTGCGGAGAGGGAGAGGAAGAACTTTTGGACGGTGATGGCGGCCCGTTGAGCGGCGAGGCGATCGTGGACGGAGCGGGCGCCATTTATGGGGAGAATGATGAGCAAGGGGGTCAGGTGTCTTCTCAAGGGAGCGTCCAGGAGTCTTCCCCGGAGAGTTCTAAGGCCTCTTCCGGTGAGAACTCCCAAGAAGGCAACTTGGAGTCATCTCCTGAGGATTCCAAGGGAGCAACTTCCCAGGATTCTTCCACTGAAAGCTTTTTAGATGCCACCCAGGGAGCAACTTCCCAGGAAGCTCCTTCTCAGGAAGCTTCTTCCCAGGAGCCGGGCCCTTCCGACCAGAATCCTTCTTCTTCCGCCCCTTCGACGGCTTATGATCTTTCTCAGGTTTTGTCCCAGGCGGAGGCCCAGGAGGCCGAGCTGCGGAAGAAAATGCTGGATACGGATCATATCGGCTCTGGCGACAAGATTTGCCAGGAGATATACGGCCTGTGGGATGATTTGCTGAACGAACTGTGGGGGCAGATAAAAGCGGTTTACAGCGAAAAGGAAATGGCGGCCCTTACGGAGGAAGAGCGCAGCTGGATCGCTTCTAAGGAGGAAAAGGTTCAGGGAGAGGTATCCCTGCATGAAGGATTGGCTGAATATTATGCGGCCATGATCGAAGCCAGAAAGGGAGCGGAACTCACCAGAGAACGGGTTTATGAGCTGGCGGCGGCCTTGGGGGAGAAAAGTGGACAATCCGTCACGAAACCTCCCAGGGATGCCAATGCGGGGTATTATGTGGATGATTATGACACGGACTCCGTGTACAGTGAACTCTATTTGGAAGAAGCGGGAGAAGGGGCCTATGATGTGGAAATCGGAATCTATCGCCTGACCACCCTGACCGGCACGGCCCGGGCGGAGGGAGACGGTTATCTGTTTGAAAGTGCGGAGCCTGTGGTAAAAGGGGAGATTTCCATAGGGGAGGAAGGCGCAGCATTCACCGTGACCGAATCGGAATTCACCTACATGGTCCCCGGAGAAACTTTTTCTTTTCCGGTGCGGCTTTATTGAGAATTTAGAAACCTTTGATACAAAATAAATTTAGAATCATCTAGGAGGTATTTTCATGAAAGATGCGAATTGCGGCTATTGCCAAGGCGGGGAATTGTTGGAGAAGTTCGGAATCAAGATCTGTGATCTGGACGTGAGTCAGCTGATTCTGTTTAAGGAGCAGAGCCATCCGGGCAGGTGTATCGTGGCTTATAAGGATCATGTCAGCGAGATCGTGAATATCAGCGATGAAGAGAGGAACCGTTTCTTCGCAGACGTAAACAAGGCGGCCAAAGCAATTCATAAGGCATTTTGCCCGGACAAGGTCAATTACGGCGCTTACGGTGATACGGGATGTCATCTTCATGTGCATTTGGTCCCGAAATACAAGGATGAATTTGAATGGGGCGGCGTCTTTGCCATGAATCCTGATCGGAAATATTTAAGTCAGGCGGAATATGATGAGATGATCTGTAAAATAAAAGAGTGCATATGAATTGAAGGAGCGCTTCATGAGGTTACTTTCCCTTTTTTCCGGGTGTGGCGGGATGGATATCGGATTTGAAGGAAATTTCCAATGTTTGGAAAAATCGATCAATTCCAATCTTCACCCGGATTGGATTATAAATAGAAACGGCGCCTGGGTGACGGTGGCGCCCACGGTTTTTGAAACAGTGTTCGCCAATGATATCCGTCCAGACGCCAAGGCTGCCTGGGTCTCCTATTTCCAAAAAAGCAAACCCGATGCGGATCAGATCTATCATTTGGGCAGCATCGTGGATCTTGTGAAAAGTGCGAAGGCGGGACAGGAGATTTTCCCCTTAAGGGCGGACATCATCACCGGGGGCTTCCCCTGCCAGGATTTTTCGGTAGCCGGGAAGCGCTTGGGGCTGGAATCTCGGAAAAGTCATACTGGTAAAGCGTTGAAACCGGAGGAACCGACGGATGAAAACCGCGGGAAGCTGTATATGTGGATGCGGGAAGTCATCACCCTGTTGGAACCCAATCTGTTTATTGCGGAAAACGTGAAAGGATTGACCAATCTGGAGGATGTGAAGGAAGTCATTGCTCATGATTTTGCTCAGGCGGGCGGCTCCGGGTACCTGGTGGTGCCTGCCAAGGTGATCTGTGCATCCGATTACGGTGTGCCCCAATCCAGGGAAAGGGTGTTTTTTTTCGGGTTTAAAAAAAGCGCCCTGCGTACCCCCGCATTTCAAGCCTTGTCCGAACCCAGGATACCGTTTCAATATGATCCTTATCCGGCTCCAACCCATGGGATCGTCGATTCTCATAATCATTTCATGCCCATAGTGACGTGTTCCGATGCGTTCGTTGATTTGCCGGAGCCGGAAGAAGCTGCGGATCCCGCACAGAAAGCGTATTCCAAAGCGAAGTACATGGGTGCCCACTGTCAGGGACAGACGGAAGTGAAACTGGATTCCGTGGGGCCTACCATAAGATCGGAGCATCATGGAAACATAGAATATCGCAGGCTGAGCCTTGAGCACGGCGGGAAGCACGAGGAAGAGCTGAAGCGAGGATTGGGGGAAAGAAGATTGACGGTCAGGGAGTGTGCAAGGCTCCAGACTTTTCCAGATGACTATCCATTTATCCTGCCGAAGACCCGGAACGGTGCAGGCGTGTCTTCCAGCGACGCTTATAAGATCATCGGGAACGCCGTTCCCTGTGTCATGGCCTATAATATAGCGAAGAACATTGAGGCGAAGTGGAACCTTTATTTCAAGGTGAGAGAGGCGTAGGACGATGATTTTATCGGAAAATTCCAAGCCGGATTTATTACAATTTCAAGATCTGATGAAAAAAACGGATTTGCACTTAAACGAGGATGCTTCGAAACGCCAGGATTATTATGCGAAACGCAGCGGCAGGTTGTTGGAGCAGGATGTTTATGAGACCTTGTCGGACTGTGCCAAGGGAACGGCGTTTGAGGGCACCATACAGCTGATTTCCGGTGCGAGCTTTCCGGATATCGTGGCCTGCAAATATTATGGAGTGGAAGTAAAGAGTACGGAGAAAAACCATTGGACATCCATTGGCAGCAGTATTCTGGAATCCACGAGGAACTTGGATGTGAAAAGAATTTACCTGACTTTCGGCAAGCTGGGAAAACCGGTGCAATTCCTTTCCAGGCCCTATGAAGAGTGCCTTTCCGGGATAGCGGTCACTCATTATCCCAGGTATCAGATTGATATGCAGTTGGAAAAAGGGGAAACAATATTCGACAAGATGGGGATTTCTTATGATGAATTGCGCCAGATGGAGGATCCCGTCAAGCCGGTGGCCCGATATTATAAAGGAAGGCTGAAACCGGGCGAAAGTCTTTGGTGGGCTGCCAGTGATATCGCCGGTTCCGTCCCTCCTATGGTGCGGTTATGGTCCAGTCTGTCCCAGGAAGAAAAAGAGGAATTGGTGGTTCAAGGCTATGTGCTGTTCCCGGAGATACTCAGGACCGGGGACAACAAAAAATATAATCGTTACGCCCTTTGGCTGGCCACCCAAAAGGGAGTTGTCAACACCAATGTGCGGGATGGCTTTTCTGCCGGAGGGAAGGTCTTCTTGGAAACTTCGGAAGGGAATCGGCTGATGCCGGCTGCCTTTGGCCGAATAAAAAAGTATCGTGAATTGATCCGGGAAATGTTGGAAGAAACCTCGGAAGCCGTTCTGGAGGAATATTGGCAGGAAGAAGTGGAAGAGGACAGGATAAGACAATGGTGTGAGCTGATTTCCAGGGAGGCGGACTCTTCCGTGGGATATGGAACGGCGCAGGACGTGTTGGCACATATTTTTCACCACGTTGAGATAGAGACGATGGAGATGAGTCGATCAGACGGAGAAAAAATGGTTCGTTATGATTTCTCAGGGGTTTCCGGAAGGGGCAAAGTTGCGGAAAGCTCCCTTGATCACACGAATGATACGAAGTAGGCTGGATGGAAGGGGCCGGATATGGACGTCTTGAACAAAGAGCAAAGACACAAGGCCATGAGCCATATAAAAAGCAAGGACACCAGCATTGAGCTCGCCCTGCGGAAGGTGCTCTGGGAGAATGGGTACCGTTATCGCAAAAATTACGATTCTCTGCCGGGAAAGCCGGATATTGCGCTGACTAAATATAGGATAGCCATTTTTTGCGATGGGGAACTGTTCCACGGGAAGGACTGGGAAATCTTGCGCCCCAGATTGTTAAAGGGCAACAACCCGGACTTTTGGGTGAGCAAAATTGAGAGGAACATGAAGCGTGACCGGGAGAATGACAAAAAGCTGCTGTTCCTGGGCTGGACGGTGATTCATTTTTGGGGAAATGAGATCGTGAAAGATCCAGGGGCCTGCCTGAAAGTGGTGGAGGAAGCGATTTTTGACAATTCTCTGAAGGAAATGGCGGCGGAAGGTGAATACGACTTCGTTTGAAGCCCGTCTGCGCATTTTCTTTTGAAAACTGTACATACTATCCCCTGAAAGCAGGGGCTGCCGAAGGATTGCAGAATCCCGGGCGGTCTCTGTCTTTTTTTATTCTGGGGAAAAAGAGGGTGCAGCCGTGTCCAATACAACCGTGTATTTGAAATGCAGCAGAAATGCGGAGGTGCAGTCCCCCGATGTCTGCCTGAAGGATTTGGGGAGCCTGCGGTGCAGCGATGGTGCGGTCAGCGCCAGGCTGAAAAGTCTGAAGGTTCATCATTTCGGGGAAAAAAGTCCCAGGCGCTGCGTCATCAGCGTCCTGAAACTCATTGAATTGATGGAACAGGCCTGCCCGGGGATTTCCGTGGAGGTGATCGGGGAGGCGGACGTGCTGGTGGAGCTGGTGGAGGCGGAGACGCAGAAATCCTGGCGGCAGTGGTGGAAGGCGGCCCTGGTCTGTCTGGTCAGCTTTTTCGGCACGGCCTTTACCATCATGGCTTACCACAACGACGTGGGCATCCACAATGTCTTCATGGAGCTCTACCGCATCGTGCTGAACCGGGAGCCGAAAGGGGTCAATCTGTTGGAAGCAGCCTATTCCGCAGGCCTGGCCCTGGGCATTATCACCTTCTTCAACCACGTGGGCGGGAGGCGGCTGACCAAGGATCCCACCCCCATCGAGGTGGCCATGAAAAATTACGAAAAGGACGTGGACGTGACGCTCATCGAGACAGCGGGAAGGGAGGGGAAGGAGCAGGATGTTTAAAGAATTTCTGCTTGGTTTCGCCGGATTGTGCTACGGCCTGCTGTCGGCTGCCGGGGTGTTCACGGTCCTGGTGGCGGTGGGGCTGGTTCCCCGCTTCGCCGGCAAGACCCGCACCGGCCGTCATGTGGTATTGTATGAGGAAATGGTGATCGCCGGGACAATTGCCGGGGGAGCCTTGAGCGTTTTCGGGGAAGATTGGAAGCCGGAGCTTTTCTTTCGCTGGATGGAAGAGCATTCCCCTCTTTTAGAAAAAATATGGGTGGCGGCGGGAACTCTTTTCCTGGCGGCCTTCGGACTTTTCTGCGGCATGTTCATCGGCTGTCTGGCCCTGGCCATTGCGGAGATGCTGGACAGCATCCCGATCTTCGCCAGGAGGATTTCCTTCCGCCATGGCATCGGGCTGGCCGTCCTGTCCATGGCCGCCGGGAAGCTGGCGGGTTCCCTGTTGTATTTTTTGTGGGAACTGTACGAAACGGCGGCATAAACGTTATGAAAGAAAACGCTATCCGATTTACGAAAGTGTTATTGAAGCCCTCCGGCGTGTAAAGATATAATGTTAATAAATACAAATGCGTTCCATTTTTGATTTCAGGGAAAAGTGCAGGAGAAAATCATGGAAAAATACATTGCCTTGATTCACCAATATTCACGGGAGACTTATCATCAGATGACGAGGGAGGCCAATGGGCTTTTGAAATACCCGTTCATCGTTCCCGGCAGTCGGAGCTACAGCAATAGCCTGTGGGACTGGGACAGCTGGCTGACCGATATCGCAGTGCGTCAGATTATGGAGGATGGACAGGAGAAGGATCTCTCTTTTTCCGCCTATGAAAAGGGATGCATCCTGAACTTCCTGGAACATACCCGGGAGGACGGCCGGATGCCGATCAGCGTGTCTCCCGATTCCATGATGCCGGATATGGCTTCATCGGCGCTCACGAATATCCATAAGCCCTGTTTGGCCCAGCATGCGGCTTTTGTCATTCGGGAAAACGGGGAAGACGGGGAATGGCTGCGCCCGTATCTGCCCAGGCTGGAAGCCTTCCTGGGATATTATCGCCGCCAGATGTATCATGAAGCCACGGGTCTGTACTTTTGGTTGGACGATCTGGCCATAGGAGTGGACAATGATCCCTGTACCTTTTACAGGCCCCCGAAAAGTTCCGCCTCCATTTACTTAAACTGTATGATGTATCGAGAACTGTTGTCCATGAGTTACATATGCGGCATTTTATGTCAGGAAATGCCGGAATCCCGCAGCTTTTACGAGAAGGAGGCAGCCTCTCTGAAAGCGTCCGTCCTCCGGCATTTATGGGATGAACGCAACGGCTTCTATTATAGTGCGGATTTGAATCTGCGGCCCATAGAGCCGGGAGTTTGGCTGCACAGCGGGATGCCGAGACATTGGGATTGTCTGCTCCAGAAGATAGACTGTTGGTCCGGTTTCCTGGCAATGTGGGCGGGGATCGCCACCCCTGCGCAGGCGCAGAGGATCGTGGAAGAGAATCTGCTGAAAACGGAATTGTTTTATGGCGAATATGGAATTCGCACTTTGGCGAAAACGGAGCCCATGTACCGTATCGTGAAATCGGGAAATCCTTCCTGTTGGCTGGGGCCCGTTTGGGGAATCTCCAATTATCTGTGCTTCCGGGGTCTGGTAAAATATGGGTTTGACAAGGAAGCGCAGGATCTGGCGGAGCGCACCATACGCCTGTTTGGGGAAGATCTGGCCCAAAACGGGCTGCTGCATGAGTATTATGATCCGGAGACCGGAAAAGGCCTGAACAATCCGGGATTCCAGAATTGGAATCTGTTGGTCAACAATATGATTGCCTGGATGGAAGGCGGAAGAGTGATCGAAGAATAGGAATCTGATAACCCAAGGAGGTAATAGATACATATGAATAGATCCAAAATATCCGTGGCCTTGATTGGCGCCGGAAGGGCGGGCATGATTCATGCCGGAAATTTCAGGGGATCCGTTCCCCACGCCAGACTTGCCGCCATCTGCGATCCCGTAAGCGATGCGGCGGAAAAAGCGGCGAAAGAGCTTGAAGTGGACTTCTGCTGTACCGATTATCACGAAGTGATGGAAAGGGAGGACATCGATGCGGTGATTGTAACGGCGCCTACCAAGTATCACTGTGAGATCGTATTGGCGGCGGCGGAAGCGGGAAAGCATATTTTATGCGAGAAACCCATGGCCATGACGGTGGAAGAATGCAGTCTTATGGAGAAAGCGGCCGCAGAGGGAGGAGTGATCCTGCAGATTGCCTTTATGAGACGGTTTGACGCATCCTTCCAGGAGGCCCGAAGGCTGATAGATGCGGGAGAGATCGGGGACGTCGTCATGGTGCGTTCCAACACGAGGGGCCCCAGCATCCCCAAGCCGTGGATGTACGACATTTCCAAGAGCAACGGTCCCCTGGCGGAAGTGTGCAGCCATGACATCGATTCCCTGCGATGGTTTACCGGCAGTGAATTTCAGTCCGTTTACGCCATAGGAGGAAATTATCGCTGCCCGGAGGCCAGGGAGGACTTCCCGGACTTTTATGATAACGTAACGCTGAACGCTTCTTTTGCGAATCATTGTCAGGGAATCATAGACGGGGCCCAGGGAGTACTGTACGGGTACGACGCCAGGTGTGAGATTCTGGGAACCAGGGGATGTATTTATCTGGGCAATACCAGAGAGAATTCCGTGACCCTCTGCCGCAGCGATATGAGGAAGAGCGGAGAATACATCAATAGCTGGAAATATCTGTTCCGTGACGCTTATTGTGAAGAGGACCGCAGCTTCGCAGAGGCTATTTTGGAGCAAAAACCACCCAAGGTAACGGCCCATGACGGAAAAATGGCGGTGTTGGTAGTGAATGCCGGAAATCTTTCCATCCGGGAAAAACGCATCGTGAGAATAGAAGGAGAGCAACTGATATGATGGAAGAAAGAACCATGGCGGCGGCCAGAATGTACGGCAGAAACGAAATTCGCATAGAACGGGTGCCGATACCGGTGCCGGGAGAGGGAGAAATTCTGGTCAAGGTGGCGTCGGCGGCCATCTGCGGCACGGATGTGCGCATGATCACCTACGGCAGTGCGGGAATTGATGAAAGCCATCCAAGGATTCTGGGACATGAGCTGGCGGGAACGATTGCGGAGATCGGCCCCGGGGTAAAAGGATACCGGACGGGCCAGAGGGTGGCGGTGGCCCCCAATATGGGATGCGGAATCTGCGATACCTGTGTCAAAGGTAACGGACATCTGTGCCCCGATTACAAAGCGCTGGGAATCAACCTGGACGGTGGGTTCGCCCAATATTGTCTGATTCCCCGGGAAGCGGTACGGGGCGGAAATGTTTGTCTTCTGGAGGATGGCGTGTCCTTTGACGAGGCTGCGGTCAATGAGCCGCTGTCCTGTGTATACAATGGGTTTGAGCAGGCCAGAATCCATCCCGGGGATCTGGTGCTGGTCGTGGGAGCGGGGCCCATCGGACTCATGCATTGTGCGCTGGCGCTCATGGCGGGGGCCGTGGTGTTTCTCAATGACCTTTCCATGGAGCGGTTGGCGGAGGCAAAGAAACTTTATCCGGCCATCCGGCTGATTGCGGGGGATTTGAAAGAAGGCCTGATGAGCGGAACCCGGGGCAAAGGGGCGGACGTGGTGATCACGGCCTGTCCGGTTCCTGCGGTGCAGTCTCAGGCGTTGGAGCTGGCGGCCTTGGGAGGGCGGATTATTTTCTTTGGAGGGATTGCGGCGGAAAAAGAGCCCGTGCCCATCAATACCAATCTGATTCATTATAAACAGTTGTTGGTATCTGGAACCACCAGGGCCAGCCTCATCCAGTATCGCAGGACGCTCGCTTTCATTTCGGAAGGCGTGCTGGATGTCAAATCCATGATTACTGCGCATTTTCCGCTGGAGCAGTTTCCCATTGCGCTGGAAAAGGCGCACAAGGGCGAGGGACTGAAGAATGTGATTGTGTTTGAGTGAGGTGTTTGAATGCAGGATGCGCTTTTTGTAGGAATCGATATCGGGACGCAGGGCACGAAGGGAGTGCTTTGCGATTCTTTTGGACATGTGCTGCAAGAAGCTTTTTGCCCGTCCAAATTGTACAGGCCTGATTCCTTGACGGTGTACGAAGATCCGGAGGATATTTTCTCTTCCGTCTGCCAGGTATTGCGCAGGCTTACTTCCTGGGCGGGGGAGCAGAGTCTGCGGATCCGGGGCCTGGGCATGGACTCCCAGATGGCGGGAATCATGGGGATCAAGGAGGATTTTGCGGCGGCGACGCCTTTGGATTCCTGGCTGGATACCAGATGCGCTCCCTATACGGAGCTCTTGCGGAAAGAAGCGGGGGATTTGGCGATTCAAAAGAGCGGCGGTCAGATCATCCACGCCCACGCCTCCAAAATTCTCTGGTGGAAGGGAGAGCGGCAGGATGCCTACCGTCAGATTCGGAAATTCGTGCAGCCCAACGGCTATGTCGCCGGCCGCCTCTGTGGTTTGAAGGCGGAAGAAGCGTTTATGGACTATACGTTTCTGCACTTCAATAACTTTACGGAAAATGAAACCTGTGGCTACAATGAAGACATGCTGCGGCACTTTCAAGTGGCGGAGGACAAGATGCCCGCCATCGTAAGCCCGGAAAAGGTGGTGGGGACGATTGCTCCGGAATATGCCCGGCAGTGCGGTCTTCCTGCGGGAGTGGAGGTGATCGCAGGCTGCGGGGACACGGCGGCGTCCAGTCTGGGGGCGGGGATTACCGAACCGGGTCAGGCCCTGGACGTGGCGGGAACCGCTTCCGTGTTCTCCTGCTGCACAGATCGTTTTGCACCGGACACCTCCCATAAGACAATCCTTTTTGCCCGCAGCGTCTGCGAAGGTTTGTATCTGCCGCTGGCTTATATCAGCGGCGGAGGTCTTTGCCTGGAATGGTATGCCGCCCTGACCGGCTGCTCCCTGAAGAAGTTGGATGAATTGATTCGGCCGGAGGAAAAAGCGGATACACCCGTGTTTCTCCCGCACTTTACCGGAAGAACCTGTCCCCTGGACAATCGGGTGTCCGGCGCATTCCTGCAGCTGGAGCAGAAGATGGGCAGGATGGAATTGTATCGGAGCATCCTGGAGTCCATTTCCTTTGAATACCGCAGTTATCTGGAAATCCTGAGAAGCAATGACTGCCTGCGGGGAACGATAAGCGTGAAGGGAGTCGGCGGCGGCGCCAAAAGCCCGGTCTTTTCCCAAATCAAATCCGATGTGCTGGGATTGTGCTACAGGGTTCCCGGGAAGGTGGACTCCGCTCCGACTGCCATGGCGCTGCTTGCGGCCCATGCCTTGGGGGAACGAAGGGAAAGCCTTACGGAGCTCTTCCGGACGGACGGCGCCGATGAGCGGGTCTATTGGCCGAAGGAAGGCCTCCGTGATCATTACGAGGTTCAATATGAAAGATACGTCCGGTTCTTGGAAGGGTACGGAGCCTATGCGACGAATTAGTATTTTACAAAAAAATCAGAATCCAATCGGAAGGAGCTTATGCGAATGAACATCTCTTTATCTCCCAGGCAGCTTGCCAAATACATGGACCAGACGCTGCTGAAGCCTTATGTGACAGAGGATCAGATCAGACAATTTTGTGAGGAATGCAGAAAATATGGTTTCGCCATGGCGGCGATCAATTCCGCTCAGACGGCGCTTTGCCACTCTCTTTTGGAAGGGAGCGGGGTACATGTGGGGGCGGCCATCGGGTTCCCCCTGGGGCAGACGACGATGGAAGTCAAAGCGTTTGAAACGGAACGGGCGATTGCGGAAGGGGCGGATGAAATTGATTACGTGGTGAACCTGGTGAAATTGAAAAGCGGGGATCTTCTTTACGTGGAAGAAGAAATGAGACGGATTGTGGAAATCTGTAAGTCCCGGAATGTGATTTCCAAGGTGATCTTTGAAAATTGCTATCTGCGGAAAGAGGAAATAGAGATTTTGTGCCGGATCGCCCGGGAAGTCGGCCCGGATTTCGTCAAGACCAGCACCGGGTTCGGCACCCCTGAACCCGGCAGGGCGTCCGGAGCCGTGCCGGAGGACGTGCGGCTGATGAAGTCTTTGGTGGGAGATCAGATCAGGGTGAAAGCCGCCGGAGGCATACGCACCCTGGATCAGGCCCTGGACATGATCGAAGCCGGGGCCGAGCGCATCGGAACCAGCGCCGGTGTCGCCATCGTGGAGGAACTGCAGAAAAGACAAGCTGCGGAACAAGAATAAAGGAGGAAGAGAATGGGTACAAAGATTCAAAAGGTACAGGTCGTATTCAAAACTCATCTGGACGTGGGATATACGGATCTTTCTTCCGTGATCCTGCGGAAATACGTGGAAGAGTATATTCCGCACGCTATCGGGGTGGCGGAAACTTTGAATCAGAACGGTGAGAAGAAATTTATCTGGACGGTGGGTTCTTTTTTGATCGACTATTTTTTCCATCATGCTTCCAAGGAACAATGCCTCCGCCTGGAAAAAGCCATCTGCGAGGGCATGATCAGCTGGCACGGGTGCGCCCTGACCACCCATACGGAGCTGATGGACCGCACGCTGCTGGACTTCTCTCTTTCGCTTTCGGAGGAGTTGGACCGCAGATTCGGGAAGAAGACCATCGGGGCCAAGATGACGGACGTGCCGGGGCATACCAGGGCGATGGTTCCGGCGCTGGCGGCCCATGGGATTCAATATCTGCACATAGGTACCAATCTGGCTTCCCCGGTTCCCGACGTCCCGCCGGTATTCCGATGGAGACAGGGGGAGGACGAGGTGATCGTCCATTATTCTTCCAGCTATGGGGCGCCGCTTCAGCTGGAGGGCCTGGACACCGTGATTGAATACGCCTATACGGGGGACAACACCGGGCCTCAGAGTGCGGAAAGGGTGGAAAGCATTCTGGATGATTTAGGGAAACGCTATCCCGGCGCCAAGATCGAGGCCGCCACCATCAGCGACGTGGCCCGGACCCTTTTATCCGTTCGGGACACCCTGCCCGTGGTCACGGAGGAGATCGGGGACACCTGGATCCATGGCGTGGGAACGGATCCCTGCAAGGTGAGGAATTATTATGAATTGCTCCGCCTGAAGGAGAAATGGCTGCAGGAGGGAAGATTGGAGCGGGGAGGGAAGGTCTGGCACGATTTCATGACCAACCTGATGCTGGTGGCGGAGCATACCTGGAGCGCAGATATCAAAAAGTATCTGTTTGACTTCACGAATTGGGAGAAGGAAGCGTTTAGAACCGCCCGCAAAACCGATAAAACCGATATTTCCCTGGTACCGAACCAGTATCGGTCCCTGGAAGATACGATCAGGCGGGAGGTGGGCGTCTTCCGGGGCGGTTGTACGGAAGGGTCGTATAGTCTGTATGAGGCATCCCAGGCGGAACAGCCGGCCTATATTGACGCCGCCGTGGAAGCCCTTCCGCCGGATTTGAAGGAGGAGGCGCTGGAGGCCCTGAAGGAGACGCAACCCCGCAGACAGACCGACAAGGGAGAAACGGTGCAGCCGGGACAATGGCTGGAATTCGGGGAATATCGCCTGAAGGTTGACGGGAACGGCGGGATAAACGGTTTGAAAAAAGGGAACCGCATCCTGGCGGAGGATATCGGGGTCGGAAGGTTGTCCTATCAGGTATTTTCTGCCAAAACGGTGCTCGGACTGCAGTATGATTATAACGTTCACCTGGAAAATAATCTGGCCTGGTCGGAAGCGGATTTCCATAAGCCGGGACTGTGCCGGGTTCCGGATTTGAAGGATCAAATTTTTGATTTCGCCCTGACCGGCATGTACCGGAAGGGGAACCGGCTGGTCATCTGCCTGAACGGAGACGAGGATGCCTGTGAACGCTATGGGTGTCCCAGATATGCGGAGCTGATCTATGAGTTTGGAACAGACATACGGCTCACCCTGAACTGGTTCGGCAAGGATGCCAGCAGGATCCCGGAGGCGATCTGGCTGGGATTCCGGTTCAAAGCCGCGACACCGGCTCTCTGGAGGATGAAAAAGATCGATTCCTGGATCTCCCCGCTGGAAGTGGTGTGTCACGGCAACCGCAAACAGCACGTGGTGACGGAATGGAAGTACGAGGGGGCGGACGGCGCCATTCATCTTCGGAGCCTGCATGCGGGATTGTGTTCCGTGGGCGCCCGCAATCTCTACGTATATGACAACGTAACCGATGATCCTGGAAACGGTTTCTATTTCTGCCTGTACAATAACCGCTGGGGGACGAACTATAAAACCTGGTGTGAAGACGAGGTTTCTCTGGGGTTTGAGATGAGTTTTTCCTAAAAAGCCGCCGCAGCAGGAACGAATGTCTCTATCTATTGCTGAAAATGCGGGATCCTTTGAATTTCCGGATCGGTGAAAATGTCGGCGTCATCGAAGCTTGGGGTGGAAAATTCGGAAATGACCGCCCCTTCCGGGCCCGCCTGGAACCAGTGCAGGGTGCGCTCTTTGAGGGTGTATTGCTGACCGGGAAGAAGGTGAATCTCGTGCCAGACGGTAAAATACTCCCGGCGTTCGTCAGGAATGCGGGCTCCGGGAGAGGGCGTCGGTTCTCCCGGGACGTATAGAAATACTTCTCCGTACCGACAGCGGAAGGTTTCTTCTTTTCCCGGATAATCCCCGAGCTGCGGATGAATATGTTGAGGGCAGATCTGCCAGGGGGTCAGCATCATTTCTTTGGCACAGACTCTGTCCGTGTTGACATAGATCAAAATTTCAGTGCCGATCGTGCTAAAATCGCCCAGTCCGTAATCGCAGTACTCCAGACGAGAAGCTTCCTCTGGAGTGACGGCGATGCGAGCCTTTTGGAGAAGCTCCAGGGCGGCCGCCCGGGCGGTGTTCAGTTGCTGTTTCGTGATATTTGCTGCAGACATAGCAGGTTCTCCTTTCCTTTTGATATTTATACTATAACCTTTCCGGGGAAAAGAAACAATGACGGAAACGTTGAAAGCAGGGGATATAGGAAAACGGTAATCATGGGCAAAATGAGGAGGAAAACACATGATGACAATGGAACAGAGAATGATCCCGATCTGGGATACCGACGTGGTCTGGGGAGAAAGCCTGGCCATGATCCGGGAAGCGGACGGAAGGGCGGAAGCGTCGCTTCTGTATCCGCCCAAGCGGATTCTGTCAGTGCAGAATGCTTCGGAAACCGTTCTTTATGAGGAAGGAAGGGACTGGATCCAGGAAGGGGAGAAGCTGGTGCTCCCGATGGAAAGCAGGATCTTCGCATTCCGGCCCTGGGAGCTGCGGCTTGAGAAAGAGGATCCGGAGGGAAGCTTTCCCATGCCGGGAGGACATCTGTTGTTTCGGGAGGGGCATTTTTTCCATGACAGACAGATCGCAGTCACCTATAGCTGTGAGAAAGGAGGGTGGACGGGGGTGAAACCCCGGTTCGCCGGAGATCGTCTTCCCCGCACGGCGGCGAAGCTTCAAAGCTGCGATCCGCTGAGCCTCCTGGTCTATGGCGACAGCATTTCCGAGGGAGCCAATGCCAGCGCCGCCACGGGAGCGCCGCCTTACCAGCCGCCCTATGACGAACTGCTGCAGCGGGAATTGATCCGGAGGACCGGGGCGGAGGTCACTTTGGAAAACGTGGCCCTGGGAGGGCGGGACTCCGCCTGGGGAGCCGAAATGCTGGAAGAACTTGTGACCTGCCGCAGCTTCGATTTGCTGATCCTGGCCTTCGGCATGAATGACGGCGGCAGGAGTCCGGAGGAATTCGCAGGATATATCCGGCAAATCGTGACGGGCACCTGGGCCAAGCATCCCCAGGCGGAGATCCTGTTGGTCGCCACCAGCACGCCCAATCCCGTCCTGACGGATCCGAGGGCCAGATTTTGGGGGAATCAGATGTATTTTAAGGAGGCTTTGGAGGAACTCTGCGCCTCCCTGCCTAGGCGGGAAGGAATAGCCGTGGCGGATATCACGGGAATGCAGGCGTTTCTGCACAGCCGGAAACGATTCCTGGATACCAGCGGCAACAATGTGAATCATCCAAATGACTTTTTCCATCGCTGTTATGCTCAGTTCCTGGCGGGAATGCTGCTGCCCGGCTGAGGTTTTTGGTTTCAAGGGAGGGGAAGATTATGAACACGAAAATGAAGAATCCTTACAAGTTCTATTACGTGGGTCTGGCGATCATCTGCTGTCTGGCCCTCGGCGCAGTGCTTTTGACGATCAACTATGCCAGTATCAGGAGGGTGCAGCGCCAATACGATCAGAAAAAGGCGGAACGGATCGTCGAGGATCTGGAAAATCAAATGGAATTGTTCCAGGAAGCGGCGATGAAGATCGCCATCGATAATGAATACCAGCCATATTATTTTAGAAGAAACAAATATAACGAGAGGAAGCTGTTGGACGATTTCCGACAGTATATCCATTATTCCGCCCTGACGGAGGAATGCTTCCTGTATTACGGGGATTGGTATATCTTCCATTCCGAGGGCAACATCATCGATCTCAACATTTACCTGAAAGGAATAAACAAGGAAGAGCGGGGGCGGCTCCTGGAAGCTTTGACGGAGGCGGGAGAAGAGGAGAAAGTCCTGGCTTTGGATGAGAAAATTTATATATGCATCCCTTTCCGGGTGGTGATGGACGGCAATTCGATCCGCCAAAATGCGTTCCTGTGTTTTGTGGTCACCAAGGGAGATTTGGAGGAACGTTTCCGAATGGTCGGGGGAGGCATCGACGGCGCCATCACGTTGTACTGCGGAGAAGAATCTCTTTACAACAATCGGGATCTATTGGTCACGGACGGAATGAAAAATGTCGTGTCCTCCGGCTCGAAGGGCGATCATTTCCGAATCTGCTACCAGCCGGATAACCAGGGAATCTGGATGAATCGGCTGCTTCCCGTACAGTTTCTGCTGATCCTGATCGACGTGGCGGGAATATTGTTCATTGCCAACGTCTTCGCCAACAAGTCCTATGAGCCGCTTTTGGAAATGTCTTCAAAATGGCGTAAAAAAGTGACTCTTTCGGAGGAAGCGGAATATAGAAATGCGGTGGAGGAAATAGACCAGATCCTGGACAGCATGCTGCGGAGCAACGTCAAGGCGAATCTTCAGATTGAACAGAAACAGGAAATGCTGAAAAGACAGTTCCTGCAGCTTCTGCTCGATGGGAATTATTCCTTCAATGTGGAGCCCTATCTCGGCAAACTCCAGATCAACCTGCCGGGTCCCTTCTTCTACGTGATCAGCGTGTCTTTCCGGGATGAAAAGGAAGTGACGGAAAAATTCCTGAACAAGCTCTCTCAGGAAACGGAGCAGTTGTCCAGCTCGGATGACGGGGAATATGTTTATGCAATCTGTGATCATAAGAAGAGGCGGTTCAGCGTTCTCTGCAGCATTGCCTCCCAGGAGCAGAAGGAAGAACTGACGGAGTACATCATCGAGGTGGCCGAGAGCTTCGGTCATCATGCCGTCATCGGCGTGGGCAACGTGTACAAAATGATGTCCCGGATCCACGCCTCCTGGCTGGAAAGCATGGACAACCTTCATCAGAAGCTGAATCAAGGCGGAAAAACCGGGGATCCCCAGGAATACGCTTTCGATCCCCAGGATTTGAGAAAGCTTTGCGCCGCCCTGGCCAAGGGAGACGAGCAGGGAGCCGTGGAGGAATTTGAACATTATATCAAGCCCCTGGAAAAGGATCAGATCTCCATGCTGATGCAGCAATACATCTTTTCCGATCTCTTGAGCGAGATCACCAGGCAGGCGAGAAGGAGCCATGTGGAACTGTCCAATCAGGATATCAGTTTGATTCTGGCGGCCAACAACGTGAACAGCTTCAAGGATGCGGCTCTGAAGCTGATCCATAATTTCTGTGAACGTCTGCTCTATTTGAAAAATCAGGCGGAAAATGACAAGTCCTATCAGGTCTATGAATATATCAATGCTCATTTCGCCGAATACGATCTGTCCATTGAGAAAACAGCGGCGGATCTGAACATGAGCACGGCGGCGGTGCGCCAGGCCATCATCAAGCACACGGGACGGATGTATAAGGATTACCTGATTTATCTGCGGATCGAATATGCCAAGGAATTGCTCTTGAAAGAGGACATGACGGTGGCGGATACCTGTCAGAAGGTAGGGTATGGGAACATCTCTTATTTTATCAAATTATTTAAGGAAATGAACGGCGTCACTCCGGCAAAATACAAAGAAAACATCAGGAAAAAATCATAACGGTATTGACAAGAAAAAGCGCATTTTCCAAGAAAAACATGAAAAAGGAAAAGCACATTCGGAACAAGGTTTCCGTGATTGCTTTTTGTCGAAAAACCATGCTATGCTGGCATCACAGGATACGAAAAAGGAGGTTTGGAATGAAGGCGGACAAGTCATATTTCCGAAAACTGTGGAAACGAATTTATCGCTGCAGATTGCTGTATGCGTTGCTTCTGCCGTCCTTGGCGGCGGTGTTTATCTTTCATTATATTCCTATTTATGGAATCCAGATCGCCTTCAAGGACTTCCGTACCAGCTTGGGGATCTGGGGCAGCCATTGGGTGGGTCTGAAGCATTTTAAGAACTTTATTGAGTACCCATATTTTGGAAAGATCATATGGAATACCTTCTGGATCAGCTTCGTGTCCCTTTGGACATTTCCAGCTCCCATCATATTCGCCATTATGCTCAATGAGATGCGGAATCTGAAGCTGAAAAAGGTCTGCCAAATGATCACCTATGCGCCCTATTTTGTATCCACCGTGGTGGTGTGTTCCATGACGATCCTGTTCCTGAACCGGGAAGGGCTGATCAACAATATCATCGGTTTTCTGGGAGGGGAAGCGAAGGATTTCCTTTCCATTCCTTCCGCCTTCGCACCGATTTACGTTCTCACGGGTTTGTGGCAGGGCCTTGGCTGGGGAACCATCATTTACCTGGCGACTTTGGCCGGAGTGTCCCTGGAGCTGATCGAGGCCGCCAAAATAGACGGGGCGAGCCGCCTGCAGGTCATCTGGCACGTGAATCTTCCCCATTTGAGACCGACGATCGTGACGCTGCTGATCCTGCAGATGGGTTCCCTGCTCTCCGTGGGCTTTGAGAAAACCTTTTTGCTGCAGAATCCGCTGAACATGGAGGCCTCCAACGTCATCTCAATCTACGTGTACAATGTGGGCCTTAAAAATCAGCAGTACAGTTATTCCACCGCCGTGGGCTTGTTCAACAGCATTATCAGCATCACTCTGATCGTCATTGCCAACACGATTTCCAAGAAGGTCAGCGAGACCAGTTTGTGGTAAAGGAGGGTATGATTTGAAAAAGCAATCCAGTCTGAAATCGCATTCCAAATTAAAGCGCATAACGTTGTTTGACGTTGTCAATACCTCCCTGGTTGTGCTGCTCACGCTTCTGATTATATATCCTCTGTACTTCTGCGTGATCGCTTCTTTTTCCGATCCCACCCAGGTGGCGGCGGGCCGTACCCTGGTCTGGATCCGGGACTTCACGACGGATGCCTACAGAAACATATTGAAGGAAAGCAAGCTGTGGATGGGGTATCGCAACACTATCATATATACGGTTCTGGGAACCATGTACAACCTGGTGCTGACCATACCGGCGGCCTACGTGCTGACGAAGAAATATCTGCCTTTCCGGGGGATCATTTCCTGGTTTTTCTTCCTCACCATGTTCATCGGCGGCGGCCTGGTGCCCTCTTATCTGCTGATGAGCAGCCTTCATCTGGTGAACAGTCCGCTTTCCATGATCCTCGGTACGGGGGTGAGCTGTTATAACCTGATCGTGACCAGGCAATACTTTTCCACCAGCATCCATCCCGATATCTATGATGCGGCCTATATCGACGGTGCCGGTGAATGGCAGTGCCTAAGCAGGATCGCCCTGCCGCTGGCCAAGCCCATCCTGGCGGTGATGACCCTCTACTATGGGGTGGGACATTGGAACGATTATTATACGGCGCTGATCTATCTCCATAAAGAAAAATATTATCCCCTGCAGCTGGTGCTTCGGAACATCCTGATCACCAACCAGACGATGATTTTGGACGGCACCTCCGGCAAGGATGTGGCGACCATGGAATATCTGCTGAACAAGGCCCATGCCGCCCAGGGCATGAAATATTCCATTATATTTATCGCCAGTCTGCCCCTGCTCGTGGCCTATCCCTTCGTGCAGAAATATTTCGCCCAGGGCGTGATGATCGGTTCTGTAAAAGGTTGATGCCATTTCCCGGATTTTGAAGCGATAGTGCTTTAAGATAACCAATCAATTTATTTCAAAGATGCGACGCATCGGAAGGAGGTTTTTATGAAAAAATGGAAACACTGTAAACGTCTGTTGGCGCTTGTCCTGACGGGCACGATGCTTTTCCTGACCGCTTGCGGCGGAGGAACGGGAGGAGAAGGAAGCGGTTCGGGAGGAAGCGGTTCCGGAGGAAACCAGAGCGCTCCCGCCCAGGAAAGCGGCTCCGCCGGCGAAGGGGAAGGGCAGTCTCAGGGGAAGGATCTTTCCTGGCTGAATTCTTCCGATACTCTGCCTCTGGTAAAGGAAGGGACGGAAAAGAAGCTGAGCCTTTACATCCAGATGAGTCCGGAGTCTCCGGATCCCGAAAAGCTTTGGCTTTATAAGTTCATTGAGGACGCCATGAACATCGATATCGAAGTGACCAAGTTCACCTGGCAAAACAGGAACGAGATGATCCCTCTGCTCTTTACCGACGGCAACGAGCTGCCGGATTTGATCATCGGCGCAGGCTTCTCGGCGGAAGAACTGGTCAACTACGGCGCCACGGAAGGACAGCTGATCGATCTGGCCCCTTATCTCAACGAGACCTATATGCCGCACCTGACGAAGATCTATACGGAGCATCCGGAGTATTTGTCCGCAATTCGGGACGGCGAAGGACATATCTGGTCAACGGGCTACATTACCGATCCCGGTGAGTGTCAGGTTGTCAGCAGGGCCTTCATGAATTACGACTGGCTGGAGCAGTGCGGCAAGGAGGTTCCCCAGACCCTGGACGAGCTTTTGGATGTGCTGCGGGCCTTTAAAAAGATGAATCCGGATTGCTATCCTCTGGGAGGAAGCTACATGACCAACAATCCCATGATCTATATCATGAATGCGTTCGGTTATCTGACCATGGACGCTTCTGGCCTGTCCATTGCCCTGCGGGACGGCAAGGTGGTGCTGCCTGCGGCGGACAGGGAAGCCTACGGCGCCTTTTTAACCTTCATGCATACCCTTTATGAGGAAGAGCTGATCCATCCCGATTTCTTTACCATGGATCAGAGCACCACGGATACCTTCATGGTGGAAGGCCGCAACGGTTTCATCGCCCAGGCGCCTTTCCTCTATACGGACGATTATGAAGCGTGGTGGGGCGTGATGCCGCTGACCAGCGAATACAATGACACGGCGCAGTGGCCCATCAACCTGGGAGCCCTTTCCTGCGGTTCCGGAGTTGTGACCACCGCCTGCGAGGAGCCGGAACTGGCGGCGACCTTCCTGGATTGGTTCTATACCTTCCACAACCTGCTGCTGTCTACCGTTGGCCCCAACAATGAATGGGATACGGAGTATCTGTACGACGTGGCAGGATGGAGCTTCGATGATCAGATGAATCAGGTACATGCGGATCTGAAGGGCTACAACAGCGTGGCGGAATACATTCCTCAGGTGATTCAGCTGTGGGGTTACAGCACGCTTGGAATCGACATTTACGATGGAAGTCTGGAAGAGTACGACAAGAACCCGCTTACCAGCTGGATGCCGGATGAATATGCGGCGACCCTGGAGGATACCTCCGTGCTCCGCCATGACGAGACCTATTGCCAGAGCGGCCAGTTCCATTACATGATGTCCCAGAAGTATACGCTTTGCTATCATCTCGCTACCGAGGGATTCCCGGGCCAGGTCTATTTCGATGCCGAGACGGCGACTACCGTGACCAATCTCGGAGTGCTCTTGAGCGATTATTCCAAGGCCGAGACGGCCAAGTTCATCACCGGGGCCAGACCTCTCGAGGAACTGGATGACTACTTCGATGAGATGGACAGGCTGGGTGCCACGGAGCTCTTGAAGTATTATGATGATTATTATCAGGCGATGAAGTAATTTTGTTCATTGATAAGGAGCGCCGCATATCAATGCGGTGCTCCTTGTGCGTATATGGCAATAAAAACTTGCGGAGCATGCTCTTTTGGGCAGGATCTGTGTCCGTACCTCGCCGGGCACAAACTTATCAAGTGCGGAAATCAGGAAAATGGAGGAAAATGGAAGAATATGAAAATAGGCAGACTGAGAACGAATCATATGACAAATCCCGTGGGCTTTGATCTGGAGCGGCCTGTTTTTTCTTTCGCAGTGGAAGAATGCGGCGGAAAGGAATGGGAAAGCGCACGCATTCTCGTGGCGGCGGAGGAAAATCTCCAGGAAGTCCTGTATGACACGGGATTTCGCACCGATATTGACAATGTGGCCTGGGAGCTTCCTCTGGAAACCCTTCCGGGCACCAGGTATTACTGGAAGGTATGGGTGAAAGTCAGAGACAGGCAAACGAAGGCGGAGGAAACCGGGGAGAGCGAAACCGCCTTTTTTGAAACCGCCAGGAAGCCCGGGGCCCTGAAGGGAGAGTTTATCGAGGCGGAAGAAAGCGGCGACGTGGACTATTTTCAGAAGGAATTTCGCCTGGAAAAGGCGGCGGAGCGGGCCAGAGTCTGCGCCAGCGCCCTGGGCGTCTACGAGCTGTGGGTGAACGGTCGGAAGGCGGGAGAAGAGTACCTGGCTCCGGGAAGCACCGCCTATGACTGCTGGCTGTCCTATCAGACCCTGGATGTCACGGAGCTGCTCAGAGAAGGGGAAAATGTCCTGACCATGATCGTCGCTCCGGGATGGTACAGCGGCTACTTCGGATACGAGGGGAAGCGGCAGATTTACGGCAAGGAAAAGGCCGCTTTTTGCGACCTGGAGATTTGCTGTCAGGACGGCGAAAGAATCCGTCTGTCCACGGATACCAGCTGGAAGGCCGGTTCCGGGCCCATCCGATATGCGGAGATCTATCACGGGGAATGGCAGGATCCCTCCCGGACGGTGGAATGCGAGGGAAAGGTCCGGGTCGTGCCCATGGACATGTCTGCGGAAGGAAAGAAATTTTTACCCAGAAAAAGTCTGCCCATTTTGGTACAGGAGAGGATCCGCCCCAGGGAGATCCTGCACACTCCGGCCGGGGAGACGGTGGTGGACCTGGGGCAGAACATGGCGGGATGGCTGGCCTTTTATTGCAGGGAGCCTGCGGGAACGAAGCTGCATTTTCAATACGGAGAAATCCTCCAGGATGGCAATTTTTACCGGGAGAATTTGAGCCTGGCCAAGGCGGAATTTTATTATGTGTCCGATGGGAAGGAGCGCTGGGTGCGCCCTCACTTCACCTATTATGGTTTTCGATACGTGAAGGTGGAAGGCTGCACCGGAGAGTGGAATCTGGAGGATCTGCTGGGAGAAGTGATCTATTCTGACATGGAGATCATAGGCTCCCTGAAGACGGGCAGCCCGCTGGTGAACCGCCTGATCAGCAACACGCTTTGGAGTCAGAAGGGTAATTTTATCGAGGTTCCCACGGATTGTCCCCAGCGCTGCGAACGGATGGGATGGACTGGGGATGCGGAGGTCTTCTGCGGCACGGCGGCCTGTCAGATGGAGGTGTATCCGTTTTTTGCAAAATATGGATACGACATGATGCGGGAGCAGGAAAAATACGGGGGCCGGGTGACAATGACGGTGCCTTCCTTCTTCATGCATATCGAGGAAGGTTATCATTCCTCGGCCTGGGCGGATGCGGCGACGATCATTCCCTGGACGGTGTATCTGTATTCCGGCGACAAATCCATCCTTGAGCAGCAGTACCCTTCCATGAAAATGTGGGCGGATTACGTGAGAAGAGAGGATGAGAAGAGCGGCAACACGGGATTGTGGACCACGGGGTTCCATTATGGGGACTGGCTGGCCCTGGACGGGCCGGATCCCAACCTTCCTTTCGGCGCCACGGATACGCATTACGTCGCTTCCTGTTATTATTATCTGTCCACGCTGTTGACGGCCAAGGCCGGAAAGGTTTTGGGCAAAGAGGAGGCCGCACGTTACGCTTCCCATGCGGAACGGATCAAAAAGGCCATTGTCGGGGCTTATTTTACGGAAGAAGGGCATTTGAAACTGGACACGCAGACGGGATATCTCCTGGCCCTGGCCTTCGGCATCTGTCCGCCGCAGTACAGGGACGGTCTGGCCTCCGCCCTGATCGCCCGTCTGGAAAAGGATCACAAACACTTGAAAACGGGTTTTGTGGGGACGCCTCTTTTGTGCAAGGTATTGTCGGAAACGGGGAACGATGAAATGGCCTACACGCTTTTGTTGAACGAGGATTGTCCCGGCTGGCTGTATCCGGTGCTTATGGGGGCCACCACCATCTGGGAAAGGTGGGATTCCGTGCTGCCGGACGGACATATCAATCCTGCCGGTATGAATTCTTTGAACCATTATTCCTACGGTTCCATCGTGGAATGGATTTATCAGTACGCAGCAGGGCTGAAACCCCTGGAAGGAGTTCCCGGCTTCCGAAAAGCGCTTCTGGCTCCCAGGCCCCATGAGCGTCTGGGATGGGTGAAATGCAGATATGATTCTCCCATGGGAATCTATGAAAGCGGCTGGAAGATAGAAGGAAACAAGATTTTTTATGGTTTTGCGGTGCCCCTCCGGGCGCAGGCGCAGATCGTGCTTCCGGATGTTGCCCTGGAGAAGGTGCACTGCGCGGAACCCTCTTTTTGGGCGGATATAAGGCAAAACGGGAAAAACGTGGAAGCAAATGTCGGTTCAGGGGTCTATGAAATCGTGTGTGAAAGGGCGCAGGCCTGAGGTTTTCGCCCGCTTTCTTGTCCGTGCCGCATATTTTGAAAAAAAGGACAGATACTATCTCCCAAAAGGAGGCAGTTATGGACGAGAAAGAAAAACAGGAATATGAAGAATATGTGAAACAGGTCACCCCGACCCACAACTTGGGACTGCAGATGCTGCGGGCCTTCCTGGTGGGCGGGTTGATCTGCGTCATAGGACAGGGAATCTTGAACTTTGCCGCCTCTCTGGGGCTGGATAAGCAGGATGCGGGAGGCTGGTGCTCCCTGATTCTGGTGCTGTGTTCCGTGATTCTGACGGGGCTCAACCTCTATCCCAGCATCGTGAAGTGGGGCGGCGCCGGGGCCCTGGTGCCCATCACCGGCTTCGCCAATTCCGTGGCGGCTCCCGCCATCGAGTTCAAAAAGGAAGGCCAGGTCTTCGGCGTGGGCTGCAAGATTTTCACCATTGCGGGCCCGGTGATCCTTTTCGGGATTTTCTCAAGCTGGATCTTCGGCCTGATCTATTGGGCGGAGAAGATGCTGGGGATGGCTTAGGAAGGAGAGGAAGCAGCTTAAGAAGGGGAGGGGCCTGGACATATTTTCCCTTTCTCCCGCATAGGATGTACCACAAAATATCCCTCCGACGGTGCGGAGACATGTCCGCATCCCCCGTTTTGCACTGCAGGCGGTCCGCACCCCGGAGGGAGGAGTGGGAGGCGGGGAGTCCATGTATACAGGCAGAACCATTGAAGAGACCAGGCAGGCGGTGTCCGGGGACATTCACGGAGGGCTGACGGAACAGGAGGCCCGGGAAAGGCTTTTGCGAAACGGCAGGAACGAACTGCGTTCCGCCCGCAGGAAGAGCCTTTTGGAAGCGTTTCTGGAGCAGCTGCGGGATCCCCTGATCTATGTGCTGATCGGGGCTGCCGGGGTCTCTGTTTTTTTGCGGGAAATAAGCGATGCGGTGATCATCGGGGCGGTGATCCTGCTCAACGCCGCAGTGGGACTGGCACAGGAGGGCAAGGCGAAGAAGGCGCTGGATTCCCTGAAAAAGCTGACTGCGCCCCACGCCCTGGTGGTCCGGGAAGGGATGAAGCGGGAGATTCCCGCCGCAGAGTTGGTGGTGGGGGATCTGGTCTGCCTGGAGGCTGGATGCCAGGTTCCGGCGGATCTGCGTCTGGTAAAGAGCAGCAATCTGAAGGTGGAGGAATCCGCCCTCACCGGGGAATCTCTGCCCATGGAAAAGGATGCCAGGTTCCTGGCCAGGAACGGCAGGTATTCCAGCGTGGGTCTGCCGGGAGAAGGGGAGGAGGCCATCCCCCTGGGAGACCGCCGCAACATGGTCTATATGTCCACCATCGTCACCAGCGGCCGGGGAGAAGGATTGGTCACGGCTGCGGGAATGGACACGGAGCTCGGCCGGATCGCCGCCCTGATCTCGGAGAGCGGGGAGGAACTGACTCCCCTGCAGAAACGTCTGGGGGATTTGGGCAAGGTGCTGAGCATCTTGTCCCTGGCGCTGTGCGCTTTCCTGTTCGGAATCGCCGTGCTGCAGCACAGAAACATCCCGGACATGCTGGTCACGGCCATTTCCCTGGCGGTGGCGGCGGTGCCGGAGGGGCTGCCTGCGGTGGTGACCATCTGTCTGGCTTTGAGCGTCACCAGGATGGTGCGGGTGAACACCATCATCCGCCGCCTGCCCTCCGTGGAGACTTTGGGGGCCGTGAGTGTGGTCTGCTCGGACAAGACCGGCACCCTGACCCGGAACAAAATGACGGTGGAACGCTGTTTCCTGGATTTGCGGGAATATGAGAAGGGAGGAAATTCCTGGCCTTTTTTCTCCGCAGCATCGGCTTCCCCTGCCTCACAGGGACATCTTGCTTCACGAGAGCATTCTGCCTCGCAGGGACATCTTGCTTCACGAGAGCATTCTGTCCCGCAGAAATTTCCTGCCTCGCAGGAACATTTTCTCCGGGCCATGACCCTGTGCAATGACGGGGCGGAAGAGGCCGGGAGCCGGGTCGGGGATCCCACGGAGCTGGCTCTGCTGGACCTTGCTGCGGAATTCGGGTTTTCCCGGTCTGAACTGGAAAAGCGTTTTCCCCGGTTTGCGGAGCTTTCCTTTGATTCCGACCGAAAAATGATGACTACCTGTCACAGGCAGTTTGCCGGAGGGAATTCAGCCGATATCGCTTATACCAAGGGAGCCCCGGAGCGGGTCCTTGAACGCTGCGACCGCATCCTGCTCCATGGCCGGGTGCAGGAATTGACCTCTTATCAGCGCAGGCAGATCCTGGAGGAAGTGAAAGCCCTGTCTACGGAGGCCCTCCGCACCCTGGCCTTCGCCATGAAACCTTTGGAGAACTCTGGCACAAGAGGAGGCGGGGAGCGTTTTCCTGATGGAAGCTTTCCAACGGGAGAAATTTCAGGGGATTTTCAAGGCGGAACGCCCACCCCGCAGCTTGAAAAAAATCTCATCTTCCTGGGGCTGGCGGGGATGCGGGATCCTCTTCGTCCGGAAGCGAAAGAAGCGGTACATACCTTTCAAAAGGCGGGGGTGAAGACGGTGATGATCACGGGGGATCACGGGGATACCGCCTGTGCCATCGGCCGGAGCCTGCATATCCTGGAGGACCCTTCCCAGTGCATGACGGGGCCGGAACTGGATGCCTGCGGCGAGGAAGAGTTTCTGGAACGTCTGGATCGGGTGCGGGTCTTTGCGAGGGTGTCTCCGGCCCAGAAGGTGAGGATCGTAAAAGGGTTTCAAAAGAAGGGGGAGATCGTGGCCATGACCGGGGACGGGGTGAACGATGCTCCGTCCCTGAAAGCGGCGGACATCGGCATCGCCATGGGACAGGCGGGGACGGACGTGGCCAGACAGGCTTCCGACATGATTTTGACCGATGATAATTTCGCCACCATTGAAAAAGCCATCGAGGAAGGGCGGGGCGTATATGAAAATATCCGCAAAACGGTGATCTTCCTGCTTTCCTCCAATCTGGGGGAGATCCTGACCATGTTTGCGGCGGTGCTCGCCGGCATCGCTTCTCCCCTGAAATCCAGCCACATCCTGTGGATCAACCTGATCACCGATTCCCTGCCGGCCCTGGCCCTGGGGGCGGATCCCAATGACGGAAAGAGCCTGATGGAGCATTCGCCCCGCAGGCCCGGGGAAAGTCTTTTTGCAAGGGGAGGTCTGGCCTGCACCTGCTTTTACGGACTGCTGATCGCCATGATCAGCCTGACGGCGTTCCTTCTGGTTCCCTTCACGGTTCTGAAGCTGGAAGGATGGTGCCCGCCCCTTCCCGTCGGGGCGGGGATGGGAAGCGGATGGCTCGCAAATCTGGGGATTTTCCGGCTGCCCGGCATCCTGTCCGCCCTGCTTCGGGAAATTTCCTCGGTGCTGGGACGGGAAGGGATCCTGAACCGGGCCCAGACCTATGCCTTTACGGTCCTGGGCATGTCCCAGCTGTTCCATGCGGTGGGGATGCGGGACGTGCACCGCTCCGTGTTTCGCCGGGGGATTTTGGAGAATCGGCTCATGCTGCTGGCGGGGGCTCTCGGCTTCGCCCTGCAGTTTGCGGTGACGGAGCTGCCTTTTCTCATCGGGCCCTTCGGCACCTCCCACCTGACCTTGAAGGAGTGGCTCCTGCTCCTCCTTCTGGCCGCCTTCCCTCTTTTGGCCCATGAAATCCTGGTCATGCTGCATGCCTTGAGAAATCTTTCTTCGCTGTCTTGCCATTCTGCGGAAACCGTATTAAAATAGAGAAAAAGAGAAAGAAAGGAATGTGCAAAACCATGAACCAACGTCCGCTTACTTTTGCCAAGGCTGCCTGCGATACCATGATGCGGAAATTCGCCGCTGCCGATCTGCCTCCCAAGGGGCACTTTCATTATCATCAGGGAGTGTTTTTGTCCGGCGTGCATCATGTCTGGCAGCTGTGCGGGGAAGAAAAATATATTCAATACGTTCAGGATTGGGTGGATTCCGTCATGGACGGGGAAGGCAACATCCTGAAATACGATCCGGGCCAGCTGGATGACATTCAGCCGGGAATCCTTTTGTATCCCCTGTGGGACCGCACCCAGGATCCCAGGTACCGCAAGGCCCTGGACACCCTGCTTCCTCTGATCAGGGATTTCCCCCGCAATGAAGTGGGCGGGTTCTGGCACAAGAGCTATTGTCCCAACCAGATGTGGCTGGACGGCTTATATATGGGCGGGCCCATCAGCGCAGAATACGGGGCCCGGTTCGGAAAGCCGGAATATCTGGAAATCCCCATTGAGCAGGCCCTGCTCATGCGGAAATACACCAGGGATCCCCGCACCGGACTGTGGTATCATGCCTGGGACAGCAGCCGCAAGGCGGATTGGGCGGACCCGGAGACGGGGCTGTCGCCGGAATTCTGGGGCCGCTCCATGGGCTGGGTGCCCGTGGCCGTGCTGGACGAGCTGGATTTCGTGCCGAAGGAGCACCCTCATTATCAGGATCTCTGCGATCTGGTGGCGGATCTGCTCACTTCTCTTTGCCGTTTCCAGTCCGAGGAGGGCAGATGGTACCAGGTGGTGGACAAGGGGGACCAGCCCGGCAACTGGCTGGAGAATTCCTGCAGCTGTCTGTATGTGGCCGCTCTTTGCAAGGCTGTGAAAAAAGGGATCCTGCCGGAGGCTTACCTGGAGAACGCCCGGAGAGGGTACGAGGCCGTGATCCGCAGCCTGACCTGGGAAGGAGAAGATCTCCAGCTCGGCAGCGTCTGCATCGGCACCGGCGTAGGGGATTACAAGCATTACTGCGCACGTCCCGTGTCCGTCAATGACCTTCACGGAGTGGGCGCCTTCCTGCTGATGTGTGCGGAGTGCGAAAAGGTTTTGTGAAAAGATTTTGTGAAAAAGTTTCCAAATAAAGTATTTCCCAAAAGCCGCAAAGGTGGTATGATAAGCGGGAAAAGCGATACAAGGAGGATATAGATTTACCATGGACAAGATTATTTTGACCGGAGACCGCCCCACGGGGAGACTGCATGTCGGGCATTACGTGGGTTCCCTGCGCAGGCGGGTGGAGCTGCAGAATTCCGGAGAATATAAGAAAATATTTATTATGATTGCGGATGCCCAGGCCTTGACGGACAATTTTGACAATCCGGAGAAAGTACGGGAAAATATCATAGAGGTGGCCCTGGATTATATGTCCTGCGGGCTGGATCCGGCGAAGAGCAATCTTTTCATTCAGTCCCAGATCCCGGAGCTGTGCGAGATGACCACTTACTATATGAACCTGGTGACGGTGTCCAGGCTGCAGCGCAACCCCACTGTGAAAAACGAGATTCAGCTGCGGAATTTTGAGACCAGCATCCCGGTGGGCTTTTTTTCCTATCCCATCAGCCAGGCTTCCGATATCACGGCTTTCAAGGCCACCACGGTGCCGGTGGGGGACGACCAGCTGCCCATGATCGAGCAGACCAGGGAGATCGTCCATAAGTTTAATTCTATTTACGCTCCCGTGCTGGTGGAGCCGGAAGCCCTGCTGCCGGAGACGGAGGCTTGCAGACGTCTGCCCGGCACCGATGGACAGGCCAAGATGAGCAAGTCCCTGAATAACTGCATCTATCTGGCGGATGACGCCGACGACGTGCGCAAGAAGATCATGAGCATGTATACGGATCCCCTGCACCTTCTGGTCAGCGACCCCGGCCATTTGGAGGGCAACACGGTGTTCACCTATCTGGACGCTTTCTGCAGGGACGAGCATTTTCAACGGTATTTGCCGGACTATGCCAACCTGGACGAACTGAAAGCCCATTACCAGAGGGGCGGTCTGGGAGACGTGAAGGTGAAGAAATTCCTGAACAATGTGGTGCAGGAGACTTTGGAGCCCATCAGGCAGCGCAGAAAAGAGCTGGAGAAGGACATCCCCGCCGTGTACGAGGTGCTGAAAAAAGGCTGCGAGGTCGCCAGGCAGGAGGCAGCCCAGACCTTGTCGGAGATGAAGCGGGCCATGCGTATCAATTATTTTGAGGATGCGGAGTTGATTCAGGCCCAGGCCGCCAAGTACAGCGGTCAGGCCGCTAAGTAGGATGGCCGGGCCGAAGCGGAGGGGTAGAGTTGCAGAGCGGGCCGAAGCGGGGAATTTGAAAGCAGAAGTCCCCAGGGTGAAAAAAGGGCGCAGGAGGAAAAACCGGAATGTTTGAAGACGAGGAAGATTTGAATTATCTGGAGGGCAGGCGCAGCACGATTTGGATGATGGCTGGCGGAGCTGTGCTGCTCTTGATCATTCTGGTGCTCTGCGTGATGATCTGGAGATTGTATCATGAGGATTCCGGCGGCGGGAACGGCTTGGACCAGCAGTATGCGGAGGGCTCGGAATCCCTGGCGGATCCGGAGATGATCGGACCGGGGGGATCCGGGGAGGAACCGGGGGATTCTGTGGGATCAGAGGGCTCCGAAGCGGGAAACGAGGACTCCGAAAATTTGGAAGGTTCGGAAGGTTCCGGGGAAGGATCCGGGAATTTGGGAGACTCGGAAGGGATGCAGGATGCTTCCGGAGCGGGAGAAGCCGGAGGGGATTCAAACCTTCCGGAAGGCGGAACTAACGGAGGAAACGCAAACCTTCCGGAGGACGGAGGGAATGGAAACTCTCCGGAGGGCGGAAATGCCGGAGAAGCTTCAAATACGGAGACCCCCTCGGCGGAAATGTCCTTTCAGGACGTGGATGAGACCGTGACAGCCAAGGAGATCACGAATCTGCGCAGCGTCCCCAGCACTGCCTCTTCCGACACCGTGGTCACCCAGCTTTCCAACGGTCAGACCGCCCGCAGGACGGGGATCAACGAGGACACCGGATGGTCCAGGCTGGAATATGAGGGCCAGGTGCTCTATGCCAGCAGCAGGCTGTTGACCACGGATCTGACGGCGAAGCCGCCCCAGAATGACAGTGCCGGAAGCGCAGATGACAACACCGTGGTTACCGCAGGCGGGCGCAAGATCACGTTCACGCCCTGCGACGACGTTATTTCTCCCAAGATAGAAGTCAATTTGCGCGGGGAGCCTGCCACGGATCAGGGGAACGCTTCCGTGCATTATCGACTGAAATACGGGGAAACCGCCCATCGCACGGGTATAGACGAGGCCAGCGGCTGGTCCAGGGTGGAATACAACGGAGAAGTGCTTTATGTGGTGACCAGTTACATCATCGTGGTGGAGCCGGAGACGGGTACAGAGGAATAATAAAAAATCTTGAAAGCGGAGAATTTATCGCTCCTTTCTGGAAATGATAGATAAATAAAAATCATTTCCAGGAGGGAGTTTTTGTATGAGTCAGAAATTGGGAAGGGCCAGCGAGAAGCTGGCGGAACCGGTATATATCAGAAGCAGCGCCAGCGTGGCGGGGCAGAAGGAGGGCCAGGGCCCCTTCGGCGCCCTGTTCGACCTGGTGGGGGAGGACGATCTCTTCGGCTGCAAGACCTGGGAGGAAGCGGAGAGCACTCTTCAAAAGGATGCGGTGCACCTGGCCCTGGGCAAGGCGGGAGTGGGGCCGGAGGAAGTGGACTTCCTGTTCGCCGGGGATTTGCTGGGGCAGTCCATCGCCACCTCTTTCGGCGTTTCCTGTTATGGGATTCCCTTGTTCGGCCTTTACGGGGCCTGCTCCACCTGCGGGGAGAGTCTGGCCCTGGCTTCCATGGCCCTTGCGGGGGGCTTCGGGGAAAGGATGGTCTGCGTCACTTCCAGCCATTTCGCCAGTGCGGAGAAGGAGTTCCGCTTTCCCCTGGGGTACGGCAGCCAGCGGCCTCTTTCCGCCACCTGGACCGTGACGGGCAGCGGGGCTTTCGTGCTGGAAAAAAAGAAGCATGAGAAATCCCGGGCGAAGATCACGGGCTTCACCGTGGGCAGCGTGGTGGATTACGGCCTGAAGGATTCCATGAACATGGGAGCCTGCATGGCCCCGGCGGCGGCTTCCGCCATCGAGAGGCACTTTCAGGATTTCGGCGTCGGGCCTGAGGAGTATGACAGGATCATTACCGGGGACCTGGGTACCGTGGGGCAGACCGTGCTGTTTGAACTTTTGCGGGAAAAAGGGTATGACATTGCCCATAAGCACATGGATTGCGGCATTGAGATCTTCGACAGGGAAAAACAGGATACCCATGCCGGGGGCAGCGGCTGCGGCTGCAGTGCGGTCACTTTGTCCGCCTATATCCTGAAACAGCTGGAGGAAGGGGTCTGGCGCAAGGTCTTGTTCCTGCCTACGGGGGCCCTGCTCAGCAAGACCAGTTTCAACGAGGGGCGGAGCGTGCCCGGCATCGTCCACGGCTTGGTGATAGAAGCGGTATAAGCGGGCGCACCAATCTGCGCCCCGATTGTGCCCCAGTTCACGTGCGCCATTCGCAAAGCCGCGCGAATCCAAAAATAATCCTAAGAAATCCTTAATTTGCTTGCATTCCTTTTCGGATACTGCTAAACTAGAGCAGGAAAAAGAAGGAGGCACGTCTATGCGCAGAATGGAGTTCAAGATGGAGCGGCAGGGGCTTTTGACCGTGGGGCAGCAGGTCACGGTGACGGAAGGTCTTTTGCCCAGCAATTATTATTATACCATTGACCCGTCCCTGGCCATGTCCGCCAACATTCCGTTCCGGTATCGTCTGAAATCCCGGGAGGGCGTGGTGGAGGATATCGTGGAGAATGCCAGGGGATTCTACGTGACGGTGTGCTTCGACGAGCCGGAGGTGGACATGAGCAAATGATCGGAGATGGACATGGGCAAGTAACAGTTTGCCCTGTTTTCATCCGCATTTTGCGCATGGCTCATTTTGACGGTTGCGTATCAGAAGGAAAAGGAGAGGATAAAAATGATGAAGAAGATTTCAACGGACAAGGCCCCGGCGGCCATCGGCCCTTATTCTCAGGGAATTATCGTGAACGGGATGCTCTATGCGTCCGGCCAGATCCCCATTGACCCGGCCACGGGAGAGATCAAGGGAGAGGACATCCGCACCCAGGCGGAACAGGTCTGCAAAAATATCGGCGCTCTGCTGGCGGAAGCGGGCTGCGGCTACGAGAACGTGGTGAAGACCACCTGCTTCCTGGCGGATATGGGAGATTTCGCCGCCTTTAACGAGGTGTATGCCGGGTACTTCACGGAGAAACCGGCCAGGAGCTGCGTGGCGGTGAAGACCCTGCCCAAGAACGTGCTGTGCGAAGTGGAGGTCATGGCTTACCTGGGGTAAGACTGGACGGAACCGCTTGAATCAGATCGCCGGGGAGCGGCCTCGGCTGCTTCGTTCAGGCACCTCTGCCTCTGCGTATATTTCCCGCCCGAAATGCAGACACTATCCATCAAAAGAGGGAAAGGAGACTTGAGATGGATTATTTCAATGCGTTTTGGGTGGGAGGATTGATCTGCGCCCTGGTGCAGATTTTGATGGAAAAAACGAAGATGATGCCGGGTAGGATCATGGTGCTCCTGGTGGTGACGGGAGCGGCCGTCAGCGCCTTGGGTTTTTATGAGCCTTTTGCGGAATTCGCAGGGGCCGGAGCCAGCGTGCCCCTTTTGGGATTTGGCAATGTCTTGATGAAGGGCGTGAAGGAAGCCGTCGATGAGAAGGGTCTGCTGGGCCTTTTTGCCGGAGGGTTCCAGGCCGGAGCGGTGGGCACCTGCGCCGCCCTGGTATTCGGTTATCTGGCCAGCCTCATTTTTAATCCCAAAATGAAAAAATAAAGGGGGCGGCCATGAAAAAAAGCGCTTTTTTTGTCGAGAGATACAAAAATGATGCAAACAAGGCTTTAAATATGTTTGATGCCGGTGGCATACAATCTTTTTGGATTGGCAAAAGATACGGAAGACAAGGATAAAGATATGTATTGGATAGGAATTATCGCAGGCTTCATGTTTTTCCTGGAAGTCGTGTATCATTTGGGATGCTTTGGGTTTACGGCGGCAAATCCCGTCTTTACTGTTGCGCTGATCGTCATGACGGCAGCACTGGAATTTCTGCTGATCGGGGTGATCCGGAAGAAAAAGTGGAAAAAGATCGTATTCTGGAGCTTTTCCGGGATCCAATATCTGTGGTATGCGGCCCAGTTCGTGTATATGAGCATTTTTAAGCAGCCGATGCTTTTGGAGATGATCTTCGTCAGCGGCGGGGACGCCCTCACCACCTATTGGCGGGAGGCCCTGGCGGGAATCCTGGCGGCCCTGCCTTTCCTGGTGCTCATGGCCCTGCCCCTGGCAGCCATCGGAATATTGATGCATCGCAGGATCCTGCGGTTCCCTAGGTTTTTTCCCTTTCATGTGTTGTGGTGCACGGTGACGGCCTGCGCAGGATTGGTCGCCGCCATCGCTTTCATTCTGGTGGGAAAATTCCTGGAGACAGATTACTATGAGGAATACACGGAGTTTTATGATCCCTTGTCCGTGGCGGAGTCCATGGGAGTCACCACCCTGTGCCAGAGAGATGTGACGGTGCAGGTCTCCGGCCTGTTCGGAGGGTTGTTTGACGGTCTGACCCACAGGGGGGAGAACGGGGAACTTCCTTCCGGAGATTCTCAGGAACTGGCTTCTTCCGGCACAGGAACGGAAGGAGAGCCGGAGGGAATAGAAGGGGAAAATCTGAGTGAGACTTCGCCGCAAGAAACCTCTGCAGGGACGGAAGCCTCCGGGGAAATGATGCCCACGGAGACTCCGGAAGTGGAAGAACCCTTGGACACTTCGCCCCAGGAGCTGCCCATCGATTGGGAGAAGCTGAAGGCGGAGGCCGGTTCCGATGAAGAGAGCTGGCTGGCGGATTACATGTCCTCGGCGGAACCCACCAAGAGGAATGAATATACCGGCATCTTCGAGGGCTACAACCTGATCTTCCTGACGGCGGAGGGTTTCTGGTACGGTGCGGTGCGGGAGGAAATCACGCCCACCCTGTATCATATGACCCATTCCGGCTTCGTGTTCACCAATTATTACGTGCCCATCTGGCAGACCAGCACCAGTGACGGAGAGTACATCAACATGACCGGCCTGATCCCGGACGGGCAGCACAGCATGCGGAAGGGCAATGCCAATGACTGGGCTTTTTCTCTGCCCCATCTGTTTTCCAAAATGGGGGTGGGGAGCATGGCCTACCACAACAACAGTTTGAGCTACTATGACCGGCATATCAGCCACAACAACCTGGGCTATTTCTTCAAGGCGGCCACCCTGGGCAATTTGGAGGAATCGGAATGGGGAGACCATCTTTTCACCCTGCCTCATAATCCCTGGCCGGCCTCCGACCTGGAAATGATGCAGGTTACCATGCCGGAATACGTGTACCAGGATCGTTTCAACATTTATTATATGACGGTATCCGGGCACATGAATTATAATTTCGCCGGCAACGCCATGTCCTCCAAGAACAAGGCTGCGGTGGAGAACGTGGATATGTCTGAAAACGGCAAGGCTTATATCGCCTGTCATGTGGAGCTGGATAAGGCTCTGGAATATATGCTGCAGAAACTGGAGGAGGCCGGGCAGCTGGACCGTACCCTGATCTGTCTGAGTGCGGATCATTATCCCTATGCCATGGAGCAGGAGCAGCTGGATGAATTGTCGGGAAAAAGCGTGGCGGATTACAAGGATATGTTCCGCAACAACCTGATTCTTTGGACCGCCTCCATGGAGGACCAGCCTGTGATCGTGGACAAGGTCTGCGGAGCCATGGATCTGATCCCCACCATTCTGAACCTGCTGGGAATCGATTATGATTCCCGGATGTTCCCAGGAAAGGACATTTTCTCGGAGGACGAGGGCATGGTCATCTTCAATGACAAGAGCTTCATCACCGACACGGTGGTCTATGACCGCAAGAAAAAGGAAGCCTATTGGAGGGCGGATTTGGAGGCCTCCGGGACTCTGACCAACGATATTGCGGGATATGTCACGGAACGGGGAATTGAAGGAATTTATGCGGATTATGAAGCAAAGGGCGGGGTGAGGACGGATATCCTTCATATTCCGGGAGCTCGGGTCGATCTGACTACGGAGGAAGAAAAAGATCAGTATATTTCCGACATGAGGAACGAGGTGAACGACCGGTACAACCTCAGCGCTTATCTCCTGCGGAACGATTATTATCATGACTTGATGGAGGCCCTGCCGGAGGAGTATCACAATACCGGCATCAATCCGGCGGAGGATTGGGAGCCTGCTCCTGCGGAGCCGGAAGTGCCCTCATCGGAAGGAACGCCTTTGGAAGGAACGTCCCCGAACGGAACGGAACCCGGCGGAAGCGGTACGCCTGTGGAAGGCGGCTCCCCTTCTCTGAATGAAGGCGGTTCGGGCGGCGAGTCGGAAAGCGGAGCTGCCGAGGGCACCTTGCCTGCGGTGGTGGGGTGAAAACCGGAAAGCGGGGGTACAGAAGATGCTCTGTTTGCAGGAGAGGACGGTCACGAAAGAGGAGCCCAGTCATGCTCCCAAGGGCAGAGGATTGCCGAAGATTCGGAAGGTAAAAATCGTCACAGCTGCAGGGTATCGATGCCTTTTTGCGTCAGGTATCGGCTCAAGGTGCGATCCCAGATTTCGTCCGGTTCCCTGGACAGGGTAAAGGAGCGCTGGGCGGTTCCGGTGGTGAGGACGGCTTTGGTCCCGTCGAAGCGGATGTTCAGCACCAGGGCGCTTATCTGGTCGGAAGGGACGCTGCAATTTTCCCGCAGCAGAAGCTTTTCGGCCAGATCCGGTTTCAAGTACAGCACGAATTTAAAAGAAAGGGGTGTGCGCCGGCCTTTGATCAGTTGGAAGCACAGCCCTTTTAGATTGCTCCAGGGCATATAGTCATAATTTGGCACCTGCCCGGAGGAAAGCTCTTCTTCCGAAAAAAATTCCCGGTTCAGGTGTCCGTCTATGGTCACGGTATGGGAAGTGGTGATGGCGGCTTCCGACAGCAGGAAAATGTCAAAGGTCTCCGCAGTCAGCAGCTGGCTCATGAATTGCTTCATGGAGTTGATCTGTAGGGCGAGCATTTCGATCTCCTTTCAAAGCAGGGCGACACACCTTTCAGGCCAAGATGATGAATCTTTTATGCTGAAAAAGATGAATTTTACATTATTTTAGCATGTCCTCTCCTTCTGTCAAGGTTTCGCACGAAAAATAGAATTGATTTTTGGGGATGAAACTTGTTATAATGTTGGACGTGGATATGGATGCAGACGCAGATAGAGAGGAGGCGGGAGCGAATGACGGCAAGGGATCGGCAGGAGATTCTTGCGAAGGAACAGAGTTTGCCGGAACAAAAGTTGCCGGGGCAGACACCGCAGGAACAGAGGCCATTGGAGCAGAGGCAGCCGGAACAAAAGTTGTTGGAGCAGAGGCTGCTCCGACAGATGGCGGAGTACAAGCCTTTCAACGAGCAGGAAGAGCGGGACCGGCGCATCATGATGGATTTCTTGGAAAATGGCAGCAGTCCTTTTACCCGTGAAAATGAAATGGCCCATTTTACCGCCTCCGGCTGGATTGTCAACAGGGAGCGGACCAAGGTGCTGATGGTCTACCACAACATCTATCATTCCTGGTCCTGGATCGGCGGCCATGCGGACGGGGAGCGTGATCTATTGGCCGTGGCGCTCAGGGAGGGTAGGGAAGAAACCGGGCATCCGCATCTTCATCCTGTTTCCGAAGAGATTTTTTCCCTGGAGATCATCACCGTGGACGGCCATGAAAAGCGGGGCCGCTACGTGCCATCTCATTTACATATGAACGTGACCTATCTGCTGGAGGGGGATGAGGAAGAGGGACTTCACATCAAGGCGGATGAAAACAGCGGCGTGGCATGGATTCCCCTGGAGGAACTGCCCGAAAAGGTGACGGAACCCTGGATGCTGGAACGAATTTATGCCAAATGCAACCGAAGGCTGAAAGGCTAGTTTCTGAATCGGCGGTTCGGATTTTTAACGAAGGGGTATGAATTGTATTTGTCGGATAAAAAGTTATTGCAGGATAAATTTAGAGAATGGATTGAAAAGGAGACAAGAACGGTATGGAAATCAGAAGAGCGAAATTAACCGACATGGACGGGATCAATCATCTGCTGCTGCAGGTGCTGATGGTGCATCACAACGGCAGGCCGGATCTGTTTAAGCCGAATGTCAAGAAATACACGGATGCGCAGCTGACGGAAATCATTTTGGATGACGACAGGCCCATCTTCGTGGGAGTGGATGAGGAAGAGAGGGTGCTGGGCTACGCTTTCTGCATCCTGCAGCAGCATCCCGATGACAATATCCTGACGGACATCAAGACCTTGTACATAGACGATCTGTGCGTGGAGGAGGCCCTTCGGGGACAGCATATCGGCAAACGGATCTATGAGTACGTGCTGGATTATGCCAGGAGCATCGGCTGTTACAACGTGACTTTGAACGTCTGGAACTGCAATCCTCCGGCCATGGCCTTTTACGAAAGCTGCGGCCTGAAGCCCTACAAGGTGGGTATGGAGACCATCCTCTAGGGAAGGGGCTCAACCTCCAGAAGGTGGGGAACGAATCCGCAGACGAATTTATCCTTGGCTTTCGAGGGCGAATCCTGGAATTCTATAGAAACTATCCGGCCAGATAGAGCGCCAGCCCCAGCAGCGCCAGCTGCAGGAGCAGTATGGCGGGCATGCCCCAGACGAAATACCAGTGCTTTGTTTTATGATGAAAGATACGCATGCCCAGGATGGAACCGATGCTTCCTCCCAGCAGGGCGGATAAAAAAAGAGCGGCCTCCGAGATGCGCCAGGCACCTCGGACGGCCCTTTTTTTGTCAATGCCCATCAAGAGGAAAGCGGTCAGGTTCACGATTCCCAGGTAGAGAAGAAAAATGGCGAGGATCGGTTCCCCTGTGAAGAACGCTTTCATAAAAGACCCCTTTCTTGGGAGAATTTTTAGTTTTTAGATTTCCTTTCCAGCGACTTCCTGCATCTTCATAGCCCGAACCTTGCAAGAGAGCCCGAAGAGGTTGATGAAGCCTTCCGCATCGTGGTGATCGTAGAGATCGCCGGTGGTGAAGGAAGCGATTTTTTCGTTATAAAGAGAGTAAGGGGAAGTGGTGCCGGCCTTGATGATGTTGCCCTTGTAGAGCTGGAACTTCACTTCTCCGGTCACATATTCCTGGGTCTTCTCGATGAAGGCCTGCTCCGCTTCCCGCAACGGGGTAAACCATTTTCCTTCATAGACCAGGCTGGCGAAGCGTCCGCCCATTTCCTTCTTCAAAGCGTAGGTGTCCCGATCCAGGATCAGCTCTTCCAGCTGATTGTGGGCCTCCATCAGGATGGTGCCGCCAGGGGTCTCATAGACGCCCCGGGACTTCATGCCCACGACACGGTTCTCCACGATGTCGATGATGCCGATGCCGTGCTTGCCGCCCAGCTCGTTCAGCTTATGGATGATGTCGGCCACCTTCATTTTTTCCCCGTTGATGGAGGTGGGGATGCCTTTTTCAAAGGTCATGGTCACGTACTCGCCCTGGTCGGGAGCCTTCTGGGGGGTGGTGGACAGCACCAGCAGATGCTCGAAATTGGGCTCGTTGGCGGGATCCTCCAGCTCCAGTCCTTCATGGCTGATGTGCCAGATGTTGCGGTCCCTGCTGTAGGAGGAATCCGCAGAGAAGGGCAGGTTGATGCCGTGGGCCTTGCAGTATTCGATCTCGGACTCTCTGGAATCCATGGTCCACTTGTCGTTTCTCCAGGCGGCGATGATCTTGATGTCGGGGGCCAGGGCCTTGATGCCCAGCTCGAAACGGATCTGGTCGTTGCCCTTGCCGGTGGCGCCGTGGCAGATGGCGACGGCTCCCTCCTTGCGGGCGATCTCCACCAGCTTCTTGGCGATCAGGGGCCTTGCCATGGAGGTGCCCAACAGATACTTGTTCTCATAGACGGCGCCCGCCTGCACGCAGGGCATGATGTACTCTTCGCAGAATTCGTCGATGACGTTGAGGATGTACAGCTTTTCGGCGCCGCAGAACTTGGCTCTTTCCTCCAGGCCGTCCAGTTCTTCCGCCTGTCCGCAGTCAACGCAGACGCAAATCACTTCATAATCGAAATTTTCCTTTAACCAGGGAATGATGGCGGTGGTGTCCAGACCGCCGGAATATGCCAGAACTACTTTTTCCTTCATTATGATTCCTCCGTTTCTTTTTTTCTATTGATTAAACACTATACAACAAATACAGGCAGAATGCAAGCGATTAATTTTTGATTAAGATTTGTTTAAGGTTCTTGAGAGGGCTCCCGTTCTATGGTAAAGTAAAAGTAGGTGAGATTTTGTCGAAATTCGTTTTCGCCTGAAGGAGGGTTATTTATGAGAAATAAGCTGTTTTTGTTTTTGTTCCCCTTATATATGCTGGTGCTGGGGTTTATCCTGTATATTAACGGGGTGTTCACCGGCAATATCACGTCCCTGAGCAATCTGTGCATCAACGTGGGTTTCCTGGTGGTGATCGGCATCCTGTTCCTGGTCTCCGCTTCCAGTTTCGTGCGGCTGAATAACTGCACGGAGGCCCTGGCGGCGGCGACGGATCAGATCTGGAAGGAGAAGCAGAAAAAAGAAGGTCCCCTGTGGGATGTTTATTGGAACCGGAAGGACGTGTTCCACAACCCGGTGCTGGACGAGGCTTTTTTGAAATATCAGAAAAAAATGGCTTCTTACCGCACCAGGAAGGGGTTGTCCAACACCTGTGACCTGGAGGAATATATCAACGAAGATCTTCTGGACAGGGTGGCCATGGTGCATTTCAATTCCGCCATTTCCGGCACTCTGACCGGATTGGGCATCCTGGGAACCTTCCTGGGCCTGTCCATGGGTTTGGCTTCCTTCCAGGGCAATGACATTTATACCATATCCGACAACGTAGGGCCCCTGCTGGACGGCATGAAGGTGGCGTTCCACACCTCCGTTTACGGTATTTTCTTCTCTCTGGTTTTCAATTTCATCTATCGGAGCACCATGGCGGACGCTTATGAGAAGCTGGCGGAGTTCCTGGAGATCTACAAGGAGCAGGTGGCGCCGGAGGTGAGCGGGGCCGACGAGAACGCCCGGGCCATGCTGATCTACCAGGCCAATACCGCTAATTCCCTGAAAACCATGCTGGAGCTGATGAAGGGCACTTCCGCAGAGCAGACCAAGGGCGTGGAGCGTATCGTGAATCAGTTCGTCTCTCAGATGACCCAGGTGATGGGTTCTGATTTTGAAAAGCTGGGCAGGGTGCTCAATTACGCCAGCAAGACCCAGGAGCAGAGCGCCAGGAACTACCAGGATATGGAGCAGTCCGTCCGGCAGATGCAGGAGGCCAACGCCAACCTGCTCCGCAGCATGGAGCATTTCCTGGCCCGGCAGGAGGAGCTGGCCCAGAGACTGGAGGAACAGGAGAAGACCCTGGAGGCCACCAGCGATTTCCTGAACGATGAGATCGCCAACCAGCTTTACACCTTTAATCGGATGAGGGAGGAGTGAAAGTAGACTTTCATAAGTGTGAAAGTAAATTTTCATATTATGAATGCCGCCCGAGCGGCGGCAGAATGTGAGGAAGTATGAAAAATAATCGCAGGAAAAGAGCGGCCTTTGAAGAGCCCAGCTACTGGCAGTCTTTTTCGGATATGATGTCAGCCCTTCTGCTGATCTTCATTTTGATCATTGCCATCACATTGGCCATCTATCGGCAGAAGACCACGGATCTGGAACGGACCCAGGTGGAACTGAATGCGGCCCAGGCGGATCTGGAAACGGCCCGAGAGAACCTGGAACAGTCCAGGCTGGAGATCGAGGCCTATAATAAAGAATTGGAAGCATCCCTGTCGGAACTGCAGCTTGCCTATGACCAGGCGGCCCTGACCAAGGAGGAGCTGGACACGGCCTACCAGCAGATTGCGGATGCCCAGTTGAACTTGGTGAATGCCCAGAAGGAATTGGCGGACACCAAGAGCCAGCTTCAGGACATCGTGGGCATACGGACGGACATCATCGGGGAACTGCAGGAGAGATTTTCCAACTCTTCCATGGAGGTGGACGCCCAGACCGGATCCATCACTTTTTCTTCGGACGTGCTGTTCCGGTACAACAGCGCCGTGCTGACGGAAGAGAGCCAGACCAGCCTGCGGGAGATCATCCCGCTGTACCTGGACGTGCTTTTGCAGGACAATTACCGGCCGTACATTGCGGAGATCATCATCGAGGGACATACGGACACGGACGGTGGCTATGAGAGCAACATGAACTTGTCCTTTAATCGGGCCAATGCGGTGGCCAAATTCTGTCTGAATCCCCAAAACGGCTTGACGGAGGATAAGATCGGACAGCTTCAGTCGCTTTTGACCGTGAACGGGCGCTCCTACAGCAGCCCGGTTTATATGGCGGGCACCTCGGAAGTGGATATGGCCGCTTCCAGGCGGGTGGAGATCAAGTTCCGCCTGAAGGAGGACGAGATGATCAATCGGATTTCCCAGGTCCTGAACGGGGAAGGAGAAGTCCAGGAGAATCCGCAGTAGAAGCCCAGGAAAATCCGCAAGTAGGAGCGGGATGGGGGAATACAAAGGATTTGAAGAAGAGAATTTGAGGAAAATGCCGGGAGCAGGAGCGGATTTTATTCATGCCTGCGCTCGGTATTTTGGTTGCCAGACATGGAGAAATATGGTAAGATGTATGTAAATGATCGCTTGAAAGCGGGCAATATAATGCAGAAGGAGGATCCATATGGGAGACCCTGTTTTTAATCTGGCGGCCTATACGGCCCTGGCCAGGCAGACTGCGGCGGAGGGCGTCGTCCTGTTGCGAAACGAGGGAGGCGTGCTGCCCCTTCCCCCCGGGGAAAAAATCGCACTGTTCGGCAGAAGCCAGTTCAATTATTATAAAAGCGGAACCGGTTCCGGCGGCCTGGTGAACACCCGGTATGTCACCGGGATCCGGGAGGCCCTGGAAGGGAGCGGATTTGAGCTGAACGAGGAGCTGAAATCCGCTTATGAGGCGTGGCTTGCGGAAAATCCTTTCGACAAGGGCGTGGGCTGGGCGGGAGAGCCCTGGTTCCAGAAGGAGATGCCCCTTACGGAGGAACTGGTGCGGAAGGCCCGCACCCAGTCCCGGACCGCTCTCATCGTCATCGGACGGACCGCCGGGGAGGACAAGGACAATTCGGCGGAGGAAGGCAGTTACCTCCTGACGGAAGGGGAGCGGGAGATGCTCCGGACAGTGTGCGGCGTTTTCGACCGGACGGTGGTGCTTTTGAACGTGGGCAACATCATCGATATGAAATGGGTGGAGGAATATGGGCCTTCCGCAGTCCTGTACGTGTGGCAAGGCGGCCAGGAAGGGGGAAACGGCGTCCTGGACGTCTTGAGCGGGGCCGTGTCTCCATCCGGCAAGTTGGCGGACACCATCGCTTATGACATTGAAGATTATCCCTCCACCAGGAACCACGGCAGCGACAGCCGCAACGTTTATGAAGAGGACATCTACGTGGGATATCGCTATTTTGAGACCTTTGCCAGGGAAAAGGTGCTCTATCCCTTTGGCTTCGGCCTGTCCTACACCTCCTTCGCATTGAAGGGGGCCGCCGTGACAGCAAAAGAGCAGGGGCTCAAGGTCTCCGTGACGGTGGAAAACTGCGGCGGGGTCAAGGGCAAAGAAGTGGTGCAGGTCTATTGCGGCGCTCCTCAGGGCGTGCTGGGACAGCCCGCCAGAAGCCTCTGCGGCTTTGCCAAAACAGGAGAGCTGGAACCCGGTCAGAGGGAAGAAATTTGTCTGGAAATCCCTTGGCCCAGACTGGCTTCCTATGATGACGGCGGCAAAACCGGACACAAGTCCTGCTACGTGATGGAAGCGGGGGACTGGAAGATCTACGTGGGAACGGACGTGCGCAGCGCAGCCCCGGCGGGAGATTATTGCCTGTCGGAGACGAAGGTGGTGGAGCGGCTGGAAGAGGCCTGCGCCCCCAAGATAGCCTTTGAGAGGATGCGGCCGGGGAAGAAAACGGGGGATAGATATGCCCTGGAAAGGGAAGCGGTGCCTTTGAGGACCTTGGAGCCCTCGGAGAAAAGACTGGAAAATCTGCCCCAGGAATGGGCTTATACCGGGGATCTGGGTTATCGGCTGGCGGACGTGGAGGCCGGAAGGGTGTCCATGGGCGAATTTCTGGCCCAGCTGTCCGATGAGGATCTGGCCTGTCTGGTGTGCGGCGAAGGCATGTGTTCCTCCAAGGTGACGCCGGGGACGGCGGGAGCCTTCGGCGGAGTGACGGAGAGGCTGCAGAAATTCGGCATTCCTGTGGCCTGCTGTGCGGACGGACCCAGCGGCATCCGGATGGATTGCGGCAGCGTCGCTTTTGCCATGCCCAACGGAACCTGCATGGCCTGCACTTTCAACGAGGCTCTGGTGGAGGAATTGTATGGCTGGGAAGGCATGGAGCTTCGGAAAAACAAGGTGGACACCCTGCTGGGGCCCGGCATCAATATCCACAGGAACCCGCTGAACGGCAGGAATTTTGAATATTTCAGCGAGGATCCCCTGCTCACCGGCAAGATGGCAGCGGCCCAGGAAAGGGGGATGGGACGTTATGGCGTGACGGGAACCATGAAGCATTTCGCCTGCAACAGTCAGGAATACAAGAGGAATGCGGTGGAGGCCCTGGTTTCCGAGCGGGCCCTGCGGGAGATTTATCTGAAGGGCTACGAGATCGCCGTGAAGGAAGGGGGAGCCTATTCCATCATGACCTCCTACAATCCCATCAACGGTTTTTGGTCTTCCAGCAATTATGACATGCTGACCCGGATCCTGCGGGGAGAATGGGGCTATACGGGCATCGTCATGACGGATTGGTGGGCCAAGGGCAATGACGAGGGCAAGAAAGGGGAGTCCGGCAACGTGGCCGCCATGATTCGGGCCCAGAATGATCTGTACATGGTGGCGCCGGACGTGGAAGCCAATCAGAAAAATCTCACTAGCCTTCCTGGACTGGCGGCGGGCACGGTAACCCGGGGCGAATATCAGAGAAGCGGGGCCAATCTCTGCCGCTATCTGTTCACCACCCCCGCCTGGCTGCGCTTGAAGGGAGAGGAAACGGAACTGGACCGCAGGCTGGCCCGGGAGGTTTCCAAGGATCCTGACGCTTTCGGACAGCTTCTGCGGGTGGAATTGGGATCGGAGGGCGGTCCCCTGCCGGTGGAAGAGATGAACACCGAGATCGGAAGCAGCGTCATGGCGGAGCTGACCGTGAGGGAACGGGGCATCTATAAATTGGAGCTGGATTGCCGGGTGCAGGGACAGAGCAGCCTGGCCCAGGTGCCTATGACCCTGTTCCAGGACAAGCAGCTGCTGAAGACGGTTTCCCTGACGGGAGAGGATACGGAATGGAGGAAGGTTGTGATTGATTTGAATCCCCTGTTCCAGAACACTGTGTATTTGAAATTTTACTTCGGCCAGGGCGGCATGGAACTGAAAAATGGACGGATCGTGCTGGCGCAGTCCCTGGAGGAACAGATCCGGGCCGCCATGGCGAAGATGTGACGAGGAAAGCAGGGAAAAACTGGAAGTAAAAAACGGAAGGATTGAAAAATTGGGGAAAAACGGAAAACGGAATTGAGAATAAGAGATAAAAACCGGAAAGGAGGAGGCCGGGAGGAATTTCGCCCGGCAGCGGAACATGGCTTTACAGTTTGAATATGGTGAGAACACGATTGTCGCTACGGACAAGGGAAGGGTGAAGGGCTACGCTTACAATGGATTGATGATTTTCAAGGGAATTCCTTATGCGAAGGCGAAGCGCTTCCATGCCCCCGAGCCCATGGAGCCCTGGGAGGGCGTGCTGGACGCCACCAGTTACGGCTGTGTCTGTCCTCTTCTGGAACTGGGCAAGCCCGGCGGTGAATTGATGGTGCCCCATCGCTACTGGGTCATGGACGAGGATTGTCAGAACCTGAACCTTTGGACGCCGGGCTGCGATGACAAGAAGCGTCCCGTCCTGGTCTGGCTCCACGGCGGCGGCTTCGAGGCGGGCTCCGCCATCGAGCACATCGCCTATGAAGGGGAAAACATGAGCCGCCTGGGCCAGGTGGTCACGATCTCCATCAACCACAGGCTCAACGTTCTTGGCTATTGCGACCTGTCGGATTTCGGGGAGGAGTACGCCAATTCCGGCAATGCGGGCACCGATGATATCATTGCGGCCCTGCAGTGGATTCATGACAACGTGGCGGCCTTCGGCGGAGATCCGGAGAATGTCACCGTCTTCGGCCAGTCCGGCGGTGGGGCCAAGGTCACCACCCTCATCCAGACCCCGGCGGCGGACGGCCTTTATGCCAAGGGGATCAACATGAGCGGCGTCATCGGCCCGGTGCTGGCGGATGCCCAGGGAAGCGGCAGGGAGCTGGTGGAAGGGATGCTTCAGGATCTGAAGCTCGACTCCGTGAGAGAATTGGAAGAGGTGCCCTATGCTTTGTTGGCGGAAAGCTATAAGAAGGTCCGTGACATCCTGCGGCCCCAGGGAAAATACGTAGGCGGCGCTCCCCATCCCAACGCTTTTTATGTGGGAGAGCCCCAGGCCAACGGTTTCCGGAAGGAGACGGCCCACATCCCTCTGATAGTGGGGTCCGTCTTCGGAGAGTTCGGGGCTTTCATGCCCAGCAAATATGACCGCAGCAAGCTGACCAGAGAGGAAGGGACCCGGATCCTGGAGAAAGCTCTGGGTAAGGAAGGGACGGAGAAGCTTCTGCCCTTGTTTGAAAAGGCTTATCCCGGGCGCAATCCCGTGGATCTGCTCCTGCTGGATTTTATTTTCCGCCTGCCGGAACAGGGTTATATTCAGCTGCGGAGCGGTCTCAACCGATGCACCTGGTCTTATCTGTTCGTGCAGGACTTCACCGTGGACGGAGGCCGGGTGGCCTGGCACTGCAGCGATATCCCCTATTTCTTCCACAATACGGATTTGGTGGCCTATCCCCAGATGCCCGGGGTGGAGAAGCTGGAGGCCCAGATCTTTGAAAGCGTCATGGCCTTTGCCCGCACCGGGGATCCCAATAATGAGGAGATCCCGGAGTGGAAACCCAGCGCACCGGGGGAGGAGCACACCATCCTGTTCGGGCCGGACACCAAAGTGGTGACCAACCATGACAAGGAACTGATTCCCCTGGTGGCGCAATACGTGGGCCCGATTTTCGGGAAATCCATGTCCGAAGAGGAAGTGGAAATCCAGCACTGATAAGGAATTTAGCTTGAGTTTTCATATTTTACAATAAGTTAAAGAAAGCAGGCCGTTCAAACCTGCTTTCTTCTTTATTGGGAGTCTATACCCCGAAACGCAGAGAAGCCCATCGATAAAAGACGGAAAGAAAGCAAAAATCGGCAACTGTAACATATCAGCTATTTTTGCGGAAGCAGACATTTTTGTATATGTTTGAAAAATTTGCAAATAATAGATGAATGGGGATTTGTGCAGAAAATATATGAAAATGAATGGGGATTTGCGCTAAAAATGAGTTTGCATGAATGGGGATTTGCGTTATATCTTCTATGGAATCTCCTTATTTTACAAGAATTTAGGGCTTGTATTTTCCCCAAAAGTGCGCTATGATATGGAATCAGTGCGAATCAGCGCAGCAAGGAAAAGAGGAAGCAGCATGATCAAAGTGGGAATCATAGGTTCCACCGGCTATGCCGGGGAGGAGCTGGTGCGGATCCTGACGGGTCACAGGCAGGCCGAGGTGGTCTGGTACGGTTCCAGAAGCTACATTGACAAAAAATATTACCAGGTCTATCAAAACATGTTTCAGATCGTGGAGGATGTCTGCCGGGACGATGACCTGGCGGAACTGGCCGATCAGGTGGACGTGATTTTCACCGCCACTCCCCAGGGATTCTTGGCGGGACTTTTGACGGAAGAGATTTTGTCCAAGGTCAAGATCGTGGATCTGTCGGCGGATTTTCGGATCAAGGATGTGGCGGTCTATGAGAAATGGTATGGTATTGAGCATAAATCTCCTCAGTTCCTTCCGGAGGCGGTCTATGGCCTGTGCGAGATAAATCGGGATAAAATCACGTCTTCCACCAGATTAGTGGCCAATCCCGGGTGTTACACCACCTGCTCTATTTTGACCGCATATCCCCTGGTAAAGGAAGGGCTCATCGATTTAAGCACTTTGATCATCGACGCCAAGTCCGGCACCTCCGGGGCGGGGCGGGGAGCCAAGGTTCCCAACCTGTTCTGCGAAGTGAATGAAAATATCAAGGCCTACGGGGTGGCCTCTCACAGGCACACTCCGGAGATCGAGGAGCAGCTGGGCTATGCCGGAGGCGGCCAGGTCGCCCTGAGCTTCACTCCCCACCTGGTGCCCATGAACCGGGGGATCCTGGTGACGGAATACGCTTCCCTTCGGAGAAAAGAGGATGGAAGCCTGCCTTCCTACGAAGAGATCAAGGCCGTTTATGACAAATATTATGGGAAGGAAAAATTCGTCCGGGTGTTGGAAAAAGGCGCCTGCCCCGAAACCAGATGGGTGGAGGGCAGCAATTACGTGGACGTCAATTTCGTCATCGATGAGCGCACGGGCCGCATCATCATGATGGGAGCCCTGGACAACCTGGTGAAGGGGGCCGCCGGACAGGCGGTGCAGAATATGAACCTGCTCTTCGGTCTGGAGGAGAGCGAGGGGCTGGATCTGGTGCCCTGCTTCCCGTAAGTCGAAGCTGCCGCTGCGGCAAAGACTAAGGATGCCGGGGACATTTTTTGGATATCGCCTCGTTCCGTATCCGTACAAAGTCTTTATGCATAAAATTTTATTTTATACATAAATTTGTGAATATTATTTGAAACGGAAAGGCTCTCGTCACAGGGTGGCGGGAGCGTTTTCTTCCGGGATGAACTGCAATGAGTTCTGATGTTTAGCTGTGTGTTTTATGATTAAAATCAATGAAAAAATGGTATTAAAAAAATAAAAAAACAGTGGACATTTATGCAAAAAAGTGTATAATATACATTCGATGAGAAAAAAGGAAAGAGGTTCCCTTATTTAAGATGGAAAAAGCATATACGATTCGTTCTCTGACAATTGAGGATTATGACGGTCTCTACGCCCTGTGGAAAACCATCAAGGGCTTCGGCATGCGGAGCATCGATGATTCCAGGGAGGGGGTGGAGCGGTTCCTTCGGCGCAATCCTTCCACCAGCGTGGTGGCCCTGTCCGACAAAGGAGAGGTGATCGGCGGCATCCTCTGCGGCCATGACGGCAGGCGGGGCTGTCTGTACCATGTCTGCGTTCGGGAGGACTACAGGCGTCTGGGCATCGGGAAGGCCATGGTGGTTCATTGCATGAAGGCCCTGAAGGAGGAGCAGATCAACAAGGTCAGCCTCATCGCCTTCACCGCAAATGACATTGGAAACGCATTCTGGAACTGTATCGGCTGGACGAAGCGGGAAGATCTGAATTATTATGATTTCACTTTGAACGAGGCCAATATCACGGCATTTAATCGGTAGAAAGTCCTGTAAGGGGAAGATGCTCTCGGGATGCGCAAGAGAAAGCTCTTGTGAAATGCGCAGGGGAAGATGCTCTAAATACGCACAGGGAGATTGCGGCGAGAGGAAGCCGGGGAAAACGCCCGCATTTTGGATGGGCAGGAGGTGTGAGATGAAATGGTTGGAAGGCGGCGTCACCGCCGCAAAAGGATTTGAGGCGGCGGCCTGTGCCGCAGGAATTAAATATCAAGGCAGGACCGACATGGCCCTGGTTTACAGCGCGCAGCCCTGTAGGGTGGCGGGCACCTTTACCAGCAATGTGGTCAAGGCGGCCCCGGTCCTGTGGGATCAGGACGTTGTCAAGAATTCGCCCTACGCCCAGGCGGTGGTGGTCAATTCCGGCATCGCCAACGCCTGTACCGGCAGGCAGGGGATGGACTGCTGTCAGGCCGAAGCGGCGGCGGCGGCCCAGGCCCTGGGCGTTCCGGCTTCCTCCGTGCTGGTGGCCTCCACCGGGGTGATCGGCATGCAGATGCCCATAGACAAGGCGGTGGCCGGGATCCGGGCGCTGGCGGGGGACAAGGCCGCTTCCCAGGAAGCGGGACTGGCGGCGGCCCGGGCCATCATGACCACGGACACGGTGCCGAAGCAGATCGCAGTGCAGTTTGAAGTGGGCGGCAAGACCGTGACCCTGGGAGGTATGTGCAAGGGCTCCGGCATGATTCATCCCAACATGTGTACCATGCTGGGCTTCGTGACCACGGATGCGAACATTTCCAAAGAGCTTCTGCAGAAGGCGGTGCGGGAGAGCGTGGAGGATACCTTCAACATGATCTCCGTGGACGGGGACACTTCCACCAATGACACCCTTCTGGTGCTGGCCAACGGACTGGCAGGCAACGAGGAGATCATAGAGGAAGGAGAGGCCTATCAAACCTTTTATGAGGCCCTTCTGGCGGTCAACACTTATCTGGCCCGGAAAATGGCCGGGGACGGGGAAGGGGCCACGGCCCTCATCGAAGTGAAGGTGGAGGGGGCGGCCACGGTTCGGGAGGCGAAAATCCTGGCGAAGTCCGTGATCTGTTCCTCCCTGACCAAGGCGGCGGTTTTCGGCCATGACGCCAATTTCGGCAGGATCCTCTGTGCCCTGGGGTATTCCGGCGTCCAATTCGACCCGGAGAAGGTGGACCTCTATTTCCAGGGAACGAAGGGTCGGATTCATATTTTCGGGGACGGGGCGGCCTGCGATTACAGCGAGGAAGAGGCCACTGAGATTTTGTCCGAGCCTGAGGTGACCATCCTGGTGGAGATGCACATGGGCGAGGCCTGCGCCACGGCCTGGGGCTGCGACTTGAGCTATGAATACGTGAAGATCAATGCGGATTACCGTAGCTAGAAAGCCAGGAAGGCTGAAAACCAGAAGGGATAATTGGAAGGTTTGCGGAATTACCGCAGCTGAAAACCGAAAAGGCTAATTGGAAATTATTGGAAGGTTTGCTGCGGTTTTGCCGCAGCCGGAAAGGATGATATCTGATATGGAACAGGATATGCAGCAGGTGCTGCGGAAGGCGGAGGTGCTGGTGGAGGCCCTTCCCTATATTCAGAAATTCAATCGCAAGATCATCGTGATCAAATACGGCGGAAGCGCCATGAGCAACGAGGAACTGCAGAAAAACGTGATCAAGGACGTGACGCTGTTGAAGCTGGTGGGCTTCAAGCCCATCCTGGTCCACGGGGGCGGCAAGGAGATCAGCCGCTGGGTGGGCAAAGTGGGCAAGGAGGCCCGCTTCGTGAACGGCCTGCGGGTCACCGACGAGGAAACCATGGAAATCGCCGAGATGGTGTTGGGCAAGGTGAACAAGAACCTGGTGACCATGGTGCAGGAGCTGGGCGTCAAAGCCGTGGGTATCAGCGGCAAGGACGGGGGCCTGCTCCAGGTGGAGAAAAAATATGCGGACGGCCAGGACATCGGTTTCGTGGGGGAGATCACCCAGGTGAACCCCAAGGTGCTCTATGATCTGCTGGAAAAGGATTTTCTTCCCATCGTGGCTCCCATCGGGCTGGACGATGAGTTCCGGACCTATAATATCAATGCGGACGATGCCGCCTGCGCCATCGCCAAGGCGGTGCATGCGGAAAAGCTGGCCTTTTTGACGGACGTGGAAGGGCTGTATCTGGATTTCAACGACAAGTCCTCCATCGTTTCCAAACTCACGGCCACCCAGGCGGAGAACCTGATCGGGGGCGGCCTGATCGGGGGAGGCATGCTGCCGAAGCTGAACAACTGCACTTCCGCCATTCGCAACGGGGTGAATCGGGTGCACATCCTGGACGGCAGGATTCCCCACTGTCTCCTGCTGGAGATCTTCACCAACAAAGGAATCGGAACCGCCATCATCGCCGACGAGGACGGCCAGGAGACGGCGTGAACCGTCCGGTAATCGGCCCGGACCTGGAAAAGAAAGGAAATCACAGGAACATGAATATGAAGGAATACATTGATCAGGCGGAAGCCGATCTGCTGCATACTTACAACCGGTACCAGATCGTGCTGGACCGGGGGGAAGGAGTCTATCTCTATGATATCGAAGGAAAAAAATACCTGGATTTCTGTGCCGGTATCGCAGTGTTCGCCCTGGGGTATCATAATCAGGAGTACAACGACGCTTTGAAGGGGCAGATCGACAAGCTGATCCATACCTCCAATTACTATTATAACGTGCCGGCGGTGGAAGCGGCCCGGAAGCTGAAGGCCGTTTCCGGCATGGATCGGGTGTTTTTCACCAATTCCGGGGCGGAGGCCATAGAGGGGGCCCTTAAGGCGGCCCGGAAATACGCTTATCTGAAGGACGGCAGCACGGACCACGAGATCATCGCCATGGAGCATTCCTTCCACGGCAGGACCATGGGGGCCCTGGCGGTGACAGGCAATCCTCATTATCGGGAAGCTTTTGAGCCCCTCATCGGGAACATCCGCTTCGCCCGTCTGAATGATCTGGAAAGCGTTCTGGAACAGGTATCCGATAAGACCTGCGCCATCCTTCTGGAAACGATACAGGGAGAGGGCGGGGTGCATCCCGCTGCGGAGGAATTCCTGAGGGGTCTGCGCAAGCTCTGCGATGAGCGGGACATTCTGCTCATCCTGGACGAGATCCAGTGCGGCATGGGGCGGACCGGTTATATGTACGCCTGGCAGCGTTATGGGGTGAAGCCGGACATCATGACCACGGCCAAGGCCCTGGGCTGCGGGGTGCCGGTAGGAGCTTTTCTCATGACGGAGCATGTGGCGGTCCATTCCCTGACGGCGGGAGATCACGGCACCACTTACGGAGGGAATCCTCTGGCCTGCGCAGCGGTGGAAAAAGTGCTTGATTTATTTGAGCGGAATCATATAATAGAACATGTGAGGGAAATTACCCCTTACCTGGAAGGGAAGCTGGACGAGCTGGCGGCGAAATATGACTGTATTGAAACCCGCCGGGGCGCAGGCCTGATGCAGGGCCTGGTTTTCTCCTGCCCCGTGGCGCCCATTATAAACGAGGCGGTGAAGCGGGGGATGCTGCTCATCAATGCGGGCCCCAACATCATTCGTTTCGTGCCCCCGCTCATTATTTCCAAGGAAAACGTGGACGAGATGGCGGAGATTTTGACCGCTTCTCTGGACGGCCTGCAGCTATAGTGAAAATGCCGACGGATATAGGGAGTTATGTCTGTGGCTGACCGGGGCCGCTGAGGCGGCGGATTGAGAGGATAAATGCATTTCAGACATAGGATTTTGGCGGTATTCATCGTGCTCTGCATGGTTGCGGGGGCCGTCTTGGGCAGTCGGTTCGAGATGACCGGGGCCAGCGAGGAACTCACGGGCCTTTCCCTGTTTGACAGGAAGGAAACCATCTATTTTTGGTATTCAGAAGAGGAACTGTCGGATTTCATCGGCAGTGCGGCGGTGGCCTTCGCAGAGGGCCGGGACGTTCGTGTGATTCCGAAGCTGGTGGACGAAAGCGAATATCTGGAGGCCATCAACCAGGCCACGCTCCATACGGAGGAAGGGCCGGACGCATACCTTGTGGGCAACGATTCCCTGGGGAAGGCGTATCTGGCGGGATTGGCTTCGGAAATCACGGATCAGGGAGGGATCTGCAACCTTTCCCATTTTCCCCAGGCGGCTTTGTCCGCAGTGACCTATCATGATAAACTGGTGGCCTATCCTTTTTATTATGACACCACCGTGCTGCTCTACAACCGCACCTACATGGATCAGTGGCTTCAGCAGCAGGGGAACAAGGTGGGCCAGGAGGACGAGGATCTGATGGAGGGAGAGGCCGAAGACGGCGGAACGGATGGCGAAGGTTCTGACGGGACGGCCGGAGACGGTACCGGAGACATGTCTGGAGACAGGGAAGGGGATAGCCTGGAGGGAACGGAAGAGGAGACGGATCCGGAGGCCCTGGCTTTGGAACAGGCGAGGATCGGCAAACTCCTGGTCTCCGGGATTCCCCAGACGGTGGATGACATTCTCTACATCGGCGATACCTTCGACGTTTCCGAGGGCGTGGACGGCATCATGAAATGGGATGTGAACAACATCTTCTATAATTATTGGATCGTGGGGGATTCCATGATCGTCGGCGGCGATGCCGGGGACGACAAGGAAAACGTGAATATTTACAATGAAGAAACCCTGGAAAATCTGGAAACCTACAAGGCTCTGAACCAGTTTTTCTCCATAGAATCGGACAATGTGAGCTATGATTCCGTGATACAGGATTTCCTGGACGGCAAGATCGTGTTTACCATCGCTACCGTGGACGTGCTGGGCCGCCTGATGGAAGCCCGGGAAGAGGGAGCTTTCCCTTATTTGTATGATTTGACCATCATGCCGGCCATGAGCGATAGGCTGGGCAGCCGTTCCATGTCCGTGACCACGGCAGTGGCGGTGAACGGCTATAGCGAGCACAAGGAGCTGGCCAACGAGTTCGCAGCTTTCCTGGCGGAGGAATACAGCGGCGCATTATATTCCTGGACGGGTCATCCTGCGGCCGCCCTTTCGGCGGATGCATCGGATGAAGATCTTGCCGTGTTCAAAGAGGAATATGGGAACAGTATTCCCCTGCCCAAGATGATCGAGACCAGCAACCTCTGGATTCAGCTGGAGGTGCTGTTTTCCAAGGTGTGGAACGGGGGAGACGTCCCGGAATTGTTGGAGGAGCTGTCCAACCAGATACAGATGCAGATGAGTCCGGACGGAGGTCTTGGATAAAATGCCAATCATATGGATATTCTAACCTTATAGAGGGGCTGCCCCAGCGGTCTCTCGGAAAGGCGGAAAATCCATATGATTGGTTTTTTGATTGCATTGATTTCAGGGGCCCTGATGAGTGTCCAGGGCGTTTTCAACACGGAGGTGACCAAGTCCTCCAGCATTTGGGCGGCCAACGTCTTTGTACAGGCCACGGCCCTTCTGGTATGCCTGGGAGCCTGGCTTTTCACGGACAGGAGTTCTCTGACGGCGGTTCTTCGGGTGGAACCCAGGTATATGCTGCTGGGAGGGGCCATCGGCGCCTTTATCACCTATACGGTGATCAAAAGCATGGATTCCCTGGGACCGGCCCGGGCGGTGATGCTCATCGTGATTTCCCAGCTGGTCGTGGCCTACCTGATCGAGCTTTTGGGAATCTGGGGCGTGGAAAAGCAGCCCTGGGAGTGGCGGAAGGCCCTGGGGATGGCGACGGCCATTGCGGGAATCATCATTTTCAAATGGAAATAGAAGTGGAGGAAGGACATGATTTATTTTAACTGCGATTACAATGAAGGGGCCCATCTCAGGGTCCTGGAGGCCCTGGCGAGGACCAATCTGGAGCAGACGGAAGGGTACGGGACGGATCCCTATTGTGAAAGAGCCCGGGAGGTGATCCGGCAAAAATGCGGCGCCCCCTCGGCGGACGTGCACTTCCTGGTGGGAGGGACCCAGGCCAACCTGACCGTGATCGGTGCGGCCCTGCGCCCCCACCAGGGAGTGCTGGCGGCCCGCACCGCCCACATCAACGTGCATGAGACGGGAGCGGTGGAAGCGGTGGGACACAAGGTGCTGGCGCTGCCCGGGAAAGCCGGAAAGCTTGCGGCCTCCCAGGTGGAGGAATACTATAAGGCCCATGTGTCCGACGAGGCCTTTGAGCATATGGTGCAGCCCGGGATGGTCTATCTATCCCATCCCACGGAGCTGGGCACCCTGTACACGCTGGAGGAATTGGAGGAGATGGCCAAGGTCTGCCGCAGCTGCGGACTGTTCCTCTACATAGACGGAGCCCGCTTGGGCTATGGCCTGGCGGCGGCTGGCAACGATGTGTCCATGTCGGATCTGGCCAGGCTCTGTGATGCCTTTTATATCGGCGGGACCAAGGAAGGGGCCCTGTTCGGCGAGGCCCTGGTGATCACGAATCCCCTTTTGAAAAAGGATTTCCGCTATATCCTGAAGCAAAAGGGAGGAATGCTGGCCAAAGGTCGGCTCCTGGGCGTGCAGTTCCTGGCCCTTTTGGAAGGAGATCTGTATCTGGAGATTTCCAGGCATGCGGACGAACTGGCGGAGCGGCTCCGGGAGGCTTTCCGTCAGAAGGGCTTCCCCTTCCTGGTGGAAAGCCATACCAACCAGGTCTTCCCGATCCTGCCGGATGCGGCGTTGGAACAGTTGGGAAAAAAGTACGTCTATTCCTATCAGGAACGTATGGATTCGAGCCACAGCGCCGTCCGGTTCTGCACCAGCTGGGCCACGGAGCCGGAGGCGGTGGAAGAGCTTTGCAGGGAAATTGGGGCGCTTCCGCCGTCTGTCGTGGCTTAAGCCACTTTGTGTTTTGCTTATTTGGGTGAAGTGACAGTTCAGCCCACACCATTCGCAAAGCCGCGCTACGCGCTTTCCGTCGCTTTGCGACTCCCTTTGCTCATAAAATGGTGTTCCCTCAGCCGCCAAACAAAATTAGTTACCATTCACGGCCCCTTCACCCCGCATGCGCAAAACCAGCCGGCTTACGCCGTCTGCCGTGGCTTAAGCCACTTTGTGTTTTGCTTATTTGGGTGAAGTGACCAATTACAGCCACATAAAAAGCCGACAAGGCATTGGCAAGCGAGCTTGCCATGCCTTGCTGTTCTTTTATGTGGCCGTGAATGGTAAGCAAAATTAATAAATTTTAAGGAAATCTCCCTTGTAAATCGGGGAGGTTTCATATACAATAAAGATATCAGCATAGAGAGGCATTCCTGCTTTCCTGAAAAGGGCGATTGCGCCGAAAGGAGAGCGGAACTATGTGGAATGATTTAAGAGAGAACTACAGGAACACGGGAATCGTCTTCCCAGGCCGAAGGGACCGGAAGGGAAAGACGGTTTTGGTGGTTTGTGTTATTTTGTTGGCGATGACAGCGGCATTCGGGGGCTGCAGAGCTGCTTCTTCGGAGGAAGAGCTTTATTCCCTGGATCGCATTGCGGAGAGAGATTTTACCGGGGAAGATGCCAGGGAAGATTCTTCTGCCGGGGTAGGAACTCGGGAAGAGGCCTCGGAAGGAGAAGAAGCGCCCTCCTCGCTGTATGTCTATGTCTGCGGCGCCGTGGAGCGGCCCGGGATGGTGGAGCTCCCGGAAGGGAGCCGGGGCTGGGACGGTGTGCAGGCGGCCGGAGGAATGCGGGAGGATGCGGACTGGGACAGCGTGAACCTGGCGGCCCTTCTGGCGGACGGGGAAAGGCTTTACATTCCTACCCTGGAGGAAGGGGAAGCCCTGCGGCAGCAGGAGGAAGCCCGGGAGAGCGGACTGGTGAACATCAACACCGCAGATTCCGGAGCATTGTGCACCCTGCCGGGAATTGGGGAGAGCAGGGCGGCGGACATCATCGCTTATCGGGAAGAAAACGGCGCTTTTATTTCTTTGGAGGATCTCATGAAGGTGCCGGGCATCAAGGAAAGCACTTATGAAAAATTGAAAAATCTGATTACGATTTAAAGGACTTCGGTTCCGGGGAGCGAGAGTTTCCTGAGGCCGGGGTTCTAGGGAACCGAGAGCAGGGAGGAAAAGGGAATGGCATCCAAAAGAGTATTGATCGTGGACGATGAGAAATTGATCGTAAAAGGACTGAAATTCAGCCTGGAACAGGACGACATGCAGGTGGACTGCGCTTATGACGGAGAAGAGGCGCTGGATATGGCCCAGAATAATCAGTACGACATTATTCTGTTGGATGTGATGCTGCCCAAGCTGACGGGCTTCGAGGTCTGTCAGCAGATTCGGGAGTTTTCCAACGTCCCTGTGATCATGTTGACCGCAAAAGGGGATGACATGGACAAGATTTTGGGGCTGGAATACGGAGCGGACGACTATATTACCAAGCCCTTCAACATACTGGAAGTAAAGGCCCGCATCAAGGCGATCTGGAGACGCCTGGATCCCAAAAAAGGAGGAGGGGACGCTCCCAGGATCATCGAGAGCGGGGCCCTGAAGCTGGACTGCGAAGGCCGCAGGGCTTATATCGAGAACCGGGAGATCGGTCTGACCGCCAAGGAATTCGAGGTGCTGGAGCTCCTGATGATGAATCCCAACAAGGTGTACAGCAGGGAGAGCCTGTTGAAGCTGGTCTGGGGCGTGGATTACCCCGGGGACGTGCGCACCGTGGACGTGCATATCAGACGTCTGCGGGAGAAGATCGAGGAAAATCCCAGTGAGCCCAGGTTTGTGCACACCAAGTGGGGAGTCGGCTATTATTTTTATAACGTATGAGACCATGCTCCGCATGTTTTTGCATGTGGAGCATGTGACGGAGTAGACCATGCTGAAGGCGATCAAGGATTATATCTACCAAATGATCAAGCTGCACAGTCTGCGGAGCCGTATTTTTGTGATCGTTCTGCTGGTGGGGATCGTGCCCAGCATCCTGATGCGGTATGCCATCGTGGAGAACTACGAGGAGAGGGCCGTGCGCTTGCGGCAGGAATCCATGCAGGATCTGCTTTCCACCATAGCCAGCCATCTGGTGACCAACAATTATCTGGAGAACTACCTTTTGACGGATCAGCAGACGTTGGCCAACAAGAACGTGATCAATGCGGAGCTGGAAATGCTTTCCGGCATGTATGACGGCAGGATCCTGATCATCAATTCCAATTTCAACATCATCCGGGATACTTACGGGCTCAGCGAGGGCAAGACGGTCATTTCGGAGGAAGTCATCAAATGTTTCCAAGGGGAGCGTCTGTTCAATTATGACGATCAGAACGGCTTTATCGAATTGACCACCCCCATCGTCTATACGGTCCCGCGGGAAGACGGAGAAAGTGACAGCGTGGTGCGGGGGGTGATGCTGACCAGCATCTCCAGCGACAGCATCACGGAAACCATGCGGATCTTGTATCAGCAGTCTCTGACCATAGAGATGCTGGTGATCGTGTTCATCGTGTCCCTGGCCTTTGTGCTGTCTTACGCTCTGACGAGACCTTTCAACAAAGTTACCGCAGCCATCAAGGAAGTGAAGGAAGGCTACAGCGATGAAGCCATTTCCGTTCCGGATTATGTGGAGACGGTGCAGATCATCGATGCTTTCAACGAACTGCTTCGGGAAAAAAGGGCCATGGACGATTCCCGGCAGGAATTCGTGGCCAACGTGTCCCATGAGCTCAAGACCCCCATGACTTCCATGAAAGTTCTGGCGGATTCTCTGCTCACTCAGCCGGATGCTCCCGTGGAGTTTTACCGGGAATTCATGGAGGATATTGTATCGGAGATCGACCGGGAGAACCAGATCATCACCGATCTGCTGTCCCTGGTAAAGATGGATAAGAAGGTGCAGGATATGAATATTTCCTCCGTCAGTATCAACGACCTGACGGAGCTGATCCTGAAGCGCCTCCGTCCCATCGCCAGGAAAAAAGACGTGGAGATCACCTTTGAGAGCAATCGGAACGTGGTGGCTGAGGTGGATGAGGTGAAAATGAGCCTGATCATTTCCAACCTGGTGGAGAATGCCATAAAGTACAACAACGACCACGGCTGGGTCAAGGTGGTGTTGGATGCGGATCATCAGTATTTTACGCTGGCCGTGGGGGATTCCGGCATCGGGATCCCGGAGGAATCCCTGGCCCAGATCTACGAGCGTTTTTACAGGGTGGACAAGTCCCATTCCAGGGAGATCGGCGGCACGGGCCTGGGCCTGGCCATCACCAAGAATGCGGTGCTGATGCATCGAGGTTCCATCACGGTGACCAGCACTCTGGGAATAGGGACTACCTTCCAGGTGAAGATTCCCATTACCTATAATCCTCCCAAGACCCCGGAAAGCAAGGAGACGGACAAATCCCGGAACGGCAGGGGCAAGTTTATGAGAAAGGCATGATGGACTATGAAAAAATGGGCTGGTTGGCTGGTTCTGATCCTTTTTTCCCTCCTTCTGTCCGCCTGCGGAGAAGAGGAAATCGATCCCGGCAGACGGTATGACGTCTATTACATCAGCAATACGGGGACCAAGGTGGAAGTGCATCCTTATGAGATGCAGTCGGACGTGACCCAGGAACAGGTGGAGGAATTGTTAAAGTGTCTGACGGAGGTGCAGGGCATACGGGATTACAAGGCGCCCATGGCCATGGGTTTTGATTTGCTGAATTATCGCTTGGAGAACGAGATCCTGACGTTGGACGTGAATGAGAAATATAAGGAATTGTCGCCTTCGGCGGAGGTTCTGGTGCGGGCCGCCCTGGTGTGCACCCTGACCCAGGTGAACGGTGTCAGCTTCGTGGAGATCACGGTGGAGGGAAGCCCCCTGTATGACAATCTGAACAATTTGGTGGGACTGATGAATGCGGATCAATTCATCAACAATCTGGGCAGCCAGATCAGCGCCTATGAGATGGCGGATTTGACCTTGTATTTTGCCAACGAGGCGGGAGACGCCTTGATCGCCGTGAACCGCAAAAAAGCTTACAACACCAACATCCCTTTGGACAGGCTGGTGGTGGAGCAGTTGATCGCCGGGCCCGGGGCGGACGTGGAGGGACAGGTGTTCCCCACCATCAACCCGGACACCCAGATCGTCTCCGTGCGGACCCGGGACGGAATCTGCTATGTGAACCTGGGAGAAAGCTTTTTGACTCAGATTTACAATGTATCTGCGGAGGCCACGATTTATTCTATCGTCGATTCTTTGGCGGAGCTGAACACGGTGAACAAGGTGCAGATCTCCATCAACGGGGATACCTCCGGCACTTATCGGGAAAAATATAGTTTCAGCACGGTATTTGAAAGAAATCTTGACATCGTCACCACTCTGAAGTAGGTCTTGCGGACGCTTTGGAGAGGATGAATTTATGAAAAGACCGTTGGGAACGGTAGCTTTGCTCCTGGCCCTGCTGCTGGCGGTGGGGCTGGGAGTCCTGACTTCTTCCGGGGATGGTTTCGGGGCGGGGGAAAAAGAAGGCTTCCGGCCAGAAGAGGGAGAAGTCTGTATTGCCGCAGGAAAGGTGAAGGAAGTGGAACTGCGCACTTTGGGAGGCCGCAGCCAGGTGTGGATCACGCTGGGCTCCGTTGTATTCTTCCGAACTTCGGGCTTGGAAGTTTTTTCCGGGGATCTGCTGTGCAAGCTGGAGGGGGAGGAGCGGCCGCCCATCGACAGTCTGCTGAAGGTGCGGGGACGGTTTTCTTCTTTTTCCCGGGCGAGGAATCCGGGAGAATTCGATGCGGCCAGGTATTATGCCGCCCTGGGAATCGGCGGGAGCCTGGAGAAAGCTGTCATTTTGGCCCGGGGAGAGAAGTATTCCCGGCTGGGAGAGGGAATGTATCTGCTGCGGGTTTTCTGGAAAGAGAAGCTTTACCGGTGTTTTCCGGAAAAAGAAGCTTCTATTCTGACCACCATGCTGCTGGGGGACAAAACGGGTCTGGATCCCGAGATCAAAGACTTGTATCAGCGCAATGGGATCGTTCATATTCTGAGCATTTCCGGACTTCATATCACTCTGATCGGCATGGGCCTGTATCGGTTGCTGCGCCGGGCGGGCTGTCCCGTGTGGCTGGCGGCTCTTCTGGGCGGTCTGACTTTGACGGGGTATGGGCTTTTGACTGGCCTGGGCATTTCTGCCTGTCGGGCCATCGGCATGTATCTGCTACGGATGCTGGGGGAAATCCTGGGGAGAACCTATGATATGCTCACCGCCCTGGGAGCCGTGGGAATGGTGATGCTGCTGCGTCGGCCCCAGCTTTTGTGGCACAGCGGTTTCCTGTTGTCCTTCGGTTCCATCTGCGGGATCGGCCTTTTGCTGCCCGCCATGCTGCGGGTCCTGACCCCTTCCTCGGAAGCGGTCAGGAAAAACTTCCGGCAAAAGCTGTGGGAAAAGTTTCTGCAGGCGTTTTTGCCCGGACTTTCCATCGCACTTTTCACCCTTCCCGTCCAGCTGATGTTTTTCTATGAAATTCCCATGTATTCCCAGATTTTAAATCTCTTGGTGCTCCCGGCCATGGGAATTGTCATGGCGGCGGGATTGGCGGCGATGCTCCTGCCGGGGCCCGGGCTCCTGATAAAATTGTTGGCCGGGGCGGACATCCTGATCCTGGGATGCTACGAAAAGCTATGCAGAGGGTTTGAGGGCCTGCCGGGCCATACCTGGACTCCCGGGGCGCCGAAGCTCTGGCAAGTGATTCTCTATTACGTTTTGCTGGGGGGCTTCCTGCTTTGTTCGGGACGGCTGGGAGAAGGAAGGAAAAACTGTGAGAAGGGGGACCGCCAACGTTTCCCGGAGATTTCTGGAGGAAGATGCGGAAGAAGGGCCTTCCACATCCTGCTCCTGCCCGCAGCCTTTTTGATTTTGAGCCTTCGGTTCCATGGAAGGCTGGAGGTCGCTTTCCTGGACGTGGGACAGGGAGACTGCATCTGTGTTCGGACGGGAGCGGGGGAAGTCTATCTCTTTGACGGAGGTAGCAGCTCCGAACAGAAGGTGGGAACCTATACCCTTATGCCTTATCTGAAATCCCAGGGCTTCACCCGGGTGGACGGAATTTTCCTGTCCCACCCGGACGGGGATCACTGCAGCGGACTCCTGGAACTGCTGGAGCAGGGCCATGAAGAGGGCTTTACCGTGGAAAGGCTGTTTTTGCCGGCCATCGACTTGGAAAAAAGGGGAGAGGACTTTGGCGCAGTGCTGGAAGCCGTCCGGAGAAGCTCTCAGCCGGAACCTATCCAGGTGGGTTATCTGTCCAGGGGAGATGCATGGAAGAGCGGAGACGTTACCTTCACCTGTCTGCATCCAGAGGAGAATAGCGCCCTGGAGGATGCGAACGCTTATTCCCAATGTTTCCTGGTGGAATACGGGGAGTTCACCATGCTTCTCACCGGGGATGTGGAAGGGGAGGGGGAAGAGGAACTGTACCGGGCGCTGGCGGAAAGGGAACCGGAGCCCCTCACCCTGTTGAAGGTGGCCCATCACGGCTCCCGCAACTCCACGCCGGACAAGCTTTTGGACTTACTTTCCCCGAAATATGCGGTGATATCCTGCGGGGAGGATAATTCCTACGGCCATCCTCACGAGGAACTTTTGGAGAGGCTTGAGAAGGCGCATTGCTCCATCTATGTTACAGCTGAAAGCGGCGGCTTGATCCTTCGGATTTCTCCCCGGAGAATTCAGAAGCTTTTCGGCGGTTCGTTCTGGACAAGCCCCCCTAAATCGGTTAAAATAGAAGAGATCCGGAGGCGCATTGCCGGTCCGGGGGAGGGAGGGCCCTTCTTTTGCAGCGAATCAACGAAGATATCAAAAACGGCAGTTTCAAACAGATGTATTTGTTATATGGGGAAGAGCGATATCTGCGCAGACAGTACCGGGATCGCCTGAGGGCGGCCCTGTGCCAAGACGGGGATGATATGAACACTCATTTTTTTGAGGGAAAAAATATTTCCGTCCCGCAGATCATCGACCTGGCGGAAACTCTGCCCTTTTTGGCGGAGCGCCGGGTGATCTTCGTGGAAAACAGCGGTCTTTTCAAGGCGGGAGGAGAGAAAATGGCGGAATACCTGGCTTCCCCCAATGCCACGACCTTCTTCGTGTTTACGGAGAGCGAGGTGGACAAGCGCAGCAAGCTTTACAAGACGGTGCAGTCCGGCGGATATGCGGCGGAATTCGCACCCCAGGACGAGAACACCCTCCTGCGCTGGATCGCCGGGATCCTGAAACGGGAAGGCAAAAAGATCACGGCGGACACCGCCCGTTTTTTCCTGAGCGGAACGGGGACGGACATGGATAACATCCATATGGAGCTGGAAAAGCTGATCAGCTACTGTATGGACAAGGATGTGGTGGAGAAAGAGGACGTGGAGGCCATCTGTACCGCTCGGGTGGGCAATCACATTTTCGACATGATCAACGCCATTGCGGAAGGGAAGACCCAGGCCGCCCTGTCCCTGTACTATGATCTCCTGGCTCTGCGGGAGCCGCCCATGCGGATCCTCTTTCTCCTGGCCAGGCAATACAATCTTTTGCTGCAGGTCAAGGAGCTTCGGGCGGGCGGTTTTGACAACAGGGCCATAGGTCAGAAGGTGGGACTGTCCCCTTACATCGCGGGAAAATACGTGGCCCAGGCGGAAAGGTTCCGAAATGCGGATCTGAGAAAAGCCGTTACGAAGTGCGTGGAAGCGGAGGAAGCGGTGAAAACCGGACGGATGGAGGACGGGATGAGCATCGAGGTGCTGATCATGTCGCTTTTGGAAGGGTGAGAAAGGGCAGAGTGTTCCCTTTGTATTTCGGAGCAGATCAGACCTTGCGGGGCAGAAATTTCAGGCGGAAGCTTCTTTCCAGGAGAAAGACCGGGGGTTTCATCCGAGGAAAACCAGAAGAAATTTCGTCCTGGGAAAACCAGGAGAAATCCCCTCTGGGAAAGCCGAGAAAAAGCCCCAAGGGGCTTCCGTCCGAGGAAGATCCAGGAGAGGCTTCCGCCCGGGAAAAAGCCCCCGAGGGGCTTCAGTCCCGGAAGGTCAGAAGTTTGGCCGGTTCCACGTCCAGGACGGTGGAAATGTTGAACAGCAGTTCCAGAGAGATGGGGCGGATGATGTTGGGAGCTTCGATGGCTCCGATGTGCTGGCGGCTGATGCCCAGTTCTTCCGCCAGCTGCTCCTGGGTCAGTCCTGCGTGTTTGCGGTAGTAAGCGATGTTGTAGCCCAATTCAATGAATTTGCGGCGATTGTTGAAAGTCGCAGAAGTTTTCTCTTTTGTAGGGGGCATGTTATGTGGCACCTCTTTTCTTTTATTTTATATTACCTAATTTCGTCAGTCAGATAAACTAGATGAAAAGATACAACTGTTAGATAAAAAGAGACATATTATATCCTGTACATTCTGAAGAATGGGAGCGGGAGTCCTGTGAAATTGAGGAATGAGGGAGGAAATTCCATGAAACTGCTTCATGTGTCGGATCTGCATATCGGGAAAAAAATATATGAGTTTTCCATGCTGGAGGACCAGAAATTCATCCTGGATCAGATCTCATCCCTGGCGGAGGAGCGCCGGGCGGACGGCGTCCTCCTGGCGGGGGATCTTTATGACAAATCCATTCCCTCTGCGGAGGCGGTGACCCTGCTGGACGCCTTCCTGACCGGACTGGCGGACAGAGGAGTGAAGGTGTTCGCCGTCAGCGGGAACCATGACTCTGCGGAACGCATGGCTTTTGGCGCCGGTCTTCTGGGGAAGGCCGGTGTCCATTTGTCCCCGGTTTATGACGGGAAGGTGAAAAAGATCGTCTGCCGGGACGCCTACGGCGAGGTCTGCATTTATCTTCTTCCTTTTCTCAAGCCCTCCATTGTCCGGGCCGCTTTCGGGGAAGAGGAGATCGAGAGCTATCAGGATGCGGTTCGCATCGCCATTGGGCACCTGGCGCCGGATCCTTCCTGCCGCAACGTCCTGGTGGCCCACCAGCTGGTGACGGGGGCCCAGCGCAGCGAATCGGAGGAGATCCACGTCGGGGGGATGGACAACGTGGACGCTTCTCTTTTTGATGCTTTTGATTACGTGGCCCTGGGACATATCCACAAGCCCCAGAGCATCGGCCGCAGCACCCTGCGGTATTGCGGCTCCCCGCTGAAATATTCTTTTTCAGAGGCGGAGCAGGAGAAGTCCGTGACCCTGGTGGAGCTTCGGGAGAAAGGGGACGTCCGGCTGGAATTCCTTCCTCTGCGTCCCCTGCGGGAGATGCGCAGGATCCGGGGAAGCTACCTGGAGGCGGCCAGGATCCGGCCGGGAAGCAGGACAGAGGATTACGTGCAGGTGATCCTGACGGACGAAGAGGAGGTGCCGGACGCCGCCAGAAAGCTTCGGAACAATTATCCCAACCTGATGCATCTGGAGTATGACAATTCCAGGACCAGGGAGGACCGTCTGACGGAGCAGGGGGAGAGGCCGGAAGAGAAAACGGAGGAAGAATTGTTCGAGAAGTTTTTTGAAACCCAGAACAATTCTCCCATGGAGGAATGGCAGGCCTCTTTCCTGAGGGGTCTGCTGAAAGAGCTGAAGGAGGGGGAGAAGGTATGAGACCGGAGAAGCTGGTGATCAGCGCTTTTGGCCCCTATGCGGAGAGGACGGAAATCGATTTCCGCCTGCTGGGGGACAGCGGATTGTACTTGGTGACCGGGGACACCGGTTCCGGCAAGACTACGATTTTTGACGCCATCACCTTCGCCTTGTACGGGGAGACCAGCGGCGGGGAGCGGAGGCCGGGGATGCTGCGGAGCAAGTATGCCGACCCGGAAACCCGCACTTATGTGGAACTGACCTTCTCCCACGGGGGAAAAAGCTACGTGGTGGCCAGGAATCCGGAGTACGAGAGGAAGAAGGAACGGGGGACGGGCAGCACCCTGCAGAAGGGGGAGGCGACCCTTTCTTTTCCGGATGGCCGCAGTCCCGTCACCAGATCCACGGAGGTGACCCGGGCCGTCACGGAACTCCTGGGATTGGACCACAAGCAGTTCATGCAGATCGCCATGATCGCCCAGGGCAATTTTCAGAAGCTTTTATTGACGGAGACGGAGGAACGCAGCAAGATCCTGCGTCAGCTTTTTCACACGGAGATCTATCAGCAGCTTCAAAACCGGCTGAAGGACGAGGCCAACTCCAGGTATCGGGAATATGAGCGGAAGAAAGACGGCATCGCCCAGGAGCTCCAGGGAATCGTCTGCCAGAATCCTCTTTTGACCCGGGAACTGGAGGACTTGAAAAAGAACCGCTTTGAAGGCGGGGTGGTCAGGGCTCTGGAAATCTTGGAGGACTTGCTGGAAAAAGGGGAAGCGGAGGAGGCCCGGGCGAAGCGGGAGCTGGATGAGCAGGCCGAGCGGATCGGGGCGCAGAATGCCCGGCTGCTGCAGATGCAGGAGAACCGGAAACGCAGGGAGGCCTTGTCCGCCCGCCGGGATCGGCTGGAGGAGGTCAAGCCGGTTTTGGAAGAGGCCCAGCGGCTCTGGCAGGAGAAAAAAGAGGCCCTGTCCGGCCGGAGCGCCCTGCAGGAGGAGGTTTCGGAGCTTCGGGAAAAAGAAAAGAAATATGCCGAACTGGACGGCCTTTTGAAAGAGGCGGGGGAAAAGCGGCTGGAGATCAGTCGCCTGGGAATACGAAGGGAAGCGCTTCTGTCGGACAGAGAGACCAGGAAAGGAGAAATCGCCCGGAACAAGCTCCGTCTGGAGGAACTGCAAAGCGCACCTGGAGATTATGAAATCCTGTGTCTGGAACGGAACCGGGAAGAGGAGAGGGAGAAGCTTCTTTCCGGACAGCGGGAGGAATGGGAGGCGGGACTGAAAGACTGCGGGAGGCTTTCCGCAGAAGTGTTTCGCCTTCAGGAGCAGAGAGAGGCCGGGCAGGACGCTTTGGGACGATATGAAGAGGAAGCGAAGTCTTTGCGGGAGAGGGACGGGCTCCTGGAGAAGCTGGGAATTCAGGAGCTGCAGCTGGAACAGGAAAAGAAGGAACTGGCAAAGCAGCAGGAACGGCTGCAGAAGCTGGCGGCCGCCAAAGTGGAATACCAACGGGAGCAAAAGGCCTATTTGAAAGCTTTTCAGGCTTATCAGAGGGAAAAGGAAATCTGCGACGGCCTGGAGAGGTGTTTTATGGACGCCCAGGCAGGTCTCCTGGCCAGGGGGCTTTCGGAAGGACAGGCCTGCCCGGTCTGCGGTTCCTCCCATCATCCGAAGCTGGCCGGTCTGCCGGAAGAGGTGCCGGAGAAGGAGGAAGTGGACAGACAGCGGGAGAAGGCGGCCAAATGTCAGGAGACGGCCGCCGGCCACAGCGCCCGGGCCGGAGAATGGAAGCGGCAGCTGGAAGAGATGGAAAAGGAAATCACTTATTCCCCGGAAGAGGTGCAGGATGGGCAGAGGGGACTGGAGGACAGGGCCAGGGAGCTCAAGGCCCGGCAAGATCGGGCCAAACAGGACAGGGAACGGTTGGGACAGCTGGAGAAATTCCTGGAAAAAGAAGGAGAGCGGCAAAAAAGCGTTGAGAAGCTGCTGCAGGAGAAAAGGGAAGGTCATGCCCTTGCGGAAGGGGGCTTTCGGAAGATCTGCAGGAGGATGGAAGAGATCCTGGGAGAGTCCTTTTCCCTTTGTTCGGAGCAGGAGCAGCGAAAGATGCTGGATCGGGAACTTTCTACGCTTCGGCAAAAGCAAAAGGAAATCCAGGAGGCCCTTGGGTTGAAGGAGGCGGAGCTCGCAGAGAAGAAAAGACTGGAGGAGCAAATCCCCCGGCAGGAGAAGGAACTGGAAACCCTGGTCCAGGAACAGAGCGGTTTGGAGCAGGAACTGACCCGGAACCAGACGGAGCTTGCCGGGTGCGGCAGGCAGGCCGCCCAGCTTCAGGAAAGCCTGGGGGACCGGGGGAGAGAAGAGAACGCAGCCCTGATGGCGGAAAAAGAAGGGCGGATCCTGAGGTTGGAGCAAGAAGAGGAAGAGGCCCGGGAGAACTGCTGCCGGATAGAAGATCAGAAAAAGGAATTGGAGTCCGGCATAGCCCTCCTGCGGTCCCAGATTGCGGAAGACGAGGAAGGCTCCATCGAAGAAGCGACTTCGGCCCTGGAGCTTTTGGAGCAGCAAAAAGGTGTCCAGGAACAGCGTCTCCGGGTGCTGTTTGCGGATAACAGGAGAAACCGGGAGATCCGGCAAAGGGTGCAGAACCGCCAGGAGGGCCTGGTTCGGGAGGAGGCGGAATATCAAAAGATCCGCACCCTGTCCGATACGGCCAACGGCACGCTGACCGGCAAACGCCGGATCGATCTGGAGACCTACGTGCAGATGTTTTATTTTGACGCAATCCTGCGCCGGGCCAACGTCAGGCTGATGGAGATGAGCCAGGGTCAATATGAACTGAAACGTCAGGAGGAAGGGGAGGACAAAAGGGGCAAGGCCGGTCTGGAGCTGAACGTGATAGACCATGCCAGCGATATTTCGGAGCGCAGCATCCGCACCCTTTCCGGCGGGGAGTCTTTTTTGGCTTCCTTAAGTCTGGCCTTGGGCCTTTCCGATGAGATACAGTCTTATGCCGGGGGCATCCGGCTGGACACCATGTTCGTGGACGAGGGCTTCGGCTCCCTGGACGAAGAGGCCTTGAACCAGGCCATGAAGGCCTTGAACGGGCTGTCCGAGGGGAACCGCATGGTGGGGATCATTTCCCATGTGAGCGAGCTGAAGGAACGCATCGACAAAAAGATCCTTGTGACCAAGAAAAAAGGCCGGGGCGGCCTTGCCAGCGAGGTGAGGATCGTGACGGATTGAAAAGGAATCACTTAAGATTTCATGAATTCTTTCTAAAGTTCATGACATTTTAAAAGAGAATGGGTATAATGTCTTAAGGAGGGTTTGGCCATGTCGTTTATGCCGAGAGCGCAGGAGATTTATAAGCATTTCAAGGGAAACCTTTACCAGATCGTGGGGATTGCGGAACATACGGAGACGGGGGAAAAACTGGTGGTTTACCAGGCCTTGTACGGTGATTTCAAAATATACGCCCGCCCCCTGGACATGTTCCTGGACCGGGTGGATCGGGAGAAGTACCCGGATGCGGGGCAGGAATTCCGGTTTGAACTGCAGGGGCCGGAAGGGGAGAAGCAGCGCCGGGAGAGGGAAGCCGCCTGGCAGGAGCGACCGCAGGCAGCCGAAGCGTCCGGAGGGAAGTCCGGTGTGGGATCTCGACAGGAGCCGCCACAGGCGTTCGGAGCAACCGAAGCGAAGTCCGGCCTGGCGTCCCTTCAGGAACCGCCGCAGGTGCTCGGGCCAACCGAAGCGTCCGGAGGGAAGTCCGGTGTGGGATCCCGTCAGGAATCGCCGCAGGCGTTCGGAGCAACCGGAGCGGAGTCCGGCCCGGAGCCCCAGCTGGATCCGATGCTGTTGGAATTCCTGGATGCGGATACTTATGAGGAACGGCTGAACATCCTGGCCGGTCTGCACCATCGCATTACCCAGGAGATGATCACGACCATGGCCATCGCCTGTGACGTGGAGGTGAACGAGGGAGATCTGGAGGAGCGTTACGAGGCTCTGAAAACCTGTCTCGTGACCCTGGAACGCTATGAATGCAATCGTTTGAGGTAGGTTCCATGAAATACGGAGAGGTAGTGGAAGCGGAGTTCCTGGATCGTCCGAATCGCTTCATCGCCCATGTGAAGCTGGAAGGACGACTGGAAACGGTCCACGTTAAAAATACAGGCAGATGCCGGGAACTGCTTCGGCCGGGGGCGAAGGTGTACCTGGAGCGGAGCGGGAATCCGGATCGGAAGACTCCTTACGACCTGATCGCCGTGGAAAAGCGGGGCGAGTCCGGGAGCTTTCTGGTCAACATGGATTCCCAGGCGCCCAACAGGGCTGCGGCGGAGTGGCTTTTGAAAAAGGAACTTTTCCCGGATCTGAAGCTCCTGCGGCCGGAAACGGTTTATGGAAAGTCCCGGTTTGATTTTTATATCGAGACCTCCAGGGAAAAAATTTTTCTGGAGGTAAAGGGCGTCACCCTGGAAGAGGACGGAGCGGTCAGTTTTCCTGATGCACCCTCGGAGCGGGCGGTCAAGCACATGGAAGAACTGGTGGAGGCTCAAGGGGAAGGGTACCAGGGTTACGTCCTTTTCGTGATACAGATGGAAGGGCCCCGGTATTTCATGCCCAACAGGGAGCATCATGAGGCTTTTGCCAGGGCCCTGTGTGCGGCGGTGGAGAGGGGCGTGCGGATCCTGGCCTACGATTGTCTGGTGGAGCCGGATTCCCTGGAGCTTCATCGGCCCGTGCCGGTGCGGCTCCATCCGGAGGGAAGGCCCGGCTGCCTGGAAGATGTTCCAGGCCCTTTGCTGGAATGGTATGACCGCAGCCGCCGCATCCTCCCCTGGAGGGAGGAGCCTTCGCCCTATCGGGTCTGGGTGTCGGAGATCATGCTTCAGCAGACCAGGGTGGAGGCGGTGAAACCCTATTTTGAACGGTTTATGAAGAGGCTGCCGGACATTCGGAGTCTGGCTCTGGCACCGGAAGAGGAATTGCTGAAGCTGTGGGAAGGTCTGGGATATTACAATCGGGTCCGAAATCTGCAGAAAGCGGCCCGGCAGATCCTGGAGGAGCATCAGGGCGTCATGCCCGATGAATATGAGAAGCTGCTGACCCTGCAGGGGATCGGAAGCTATACGGCGGGGGCCATCGCCTCCATCGCCTTCGGCAGGCCGGTTCCCGCCGTGGACGGCAACGTCCTGCGGGTGGTTTCCCGCATCCGCATGGAGGAAAGGTCCGTGGAGGACGGAAAGGTTCGGTCTTCCGTGGAGGCGGATCTGGGGAAAATCATTCCCCGGGACAGGCCGGGGGATTTCAATCAGGCCATGATGGAGATCGGTGCCTGTGTCTGCCTGCCGAACGGCGCTCCCCGCTGCGGCGTCTGCCCTCTCTCGGAGATCTGCCTGGCCCATGGGGCGGGCCGGGAAACGGATTTTCCGGTAAAGACGGAGAAAAAACGGCGCAAGGTGGAGGAAAAGACCGTTCTGCTCATCCGGGATGAGAACAAGGCGGCTCTGCACAAGCGCAGCGGCAGGGGACTGCTGGCCGGAATGTATGAGTTCCCTTCCCTGGAGGGCTTCCGCACTGCGGAAGAGGTGACGGAATATCTGGAGAAAAACGGGATCCGGGTGCTGCGGATCCAGCCGCTTCCGGAGGCCAAGCATATTTTCACCCACAAGGAGTGGCACATGAAGGCCTACATGATCCGGGTGGACGAGCTTTCGCCCAGGGAGCCTACGGAGGAGACGAAGGAATGGATTTTTGCGGAAGCCCTGGAAACCCAGGCAAAATATCCCATTCCATCCGCCTTTGCCGCCTACACCGGATATTTGAACATCCGGCTGGGCAGGGAGAATGAGCTTTTGAAAGAAATGACCGCGGATGCGGTTCAGAGGGAATAAGATTGGAAATAGCCGAACGGCTATTTCCAATCTCGGGATTTGTGCTGCCGCACAAAGTCCCCTAAATTCAAATGC
>CANQPH010000007.1 GCA_947625675.1 uncultured Acetatifactor sp. | reverse complement strand
GACAGGCTGTTTGCCAAGATGTATGAGGACTGGTCTGCGGAGCGCATCACGGGTTACAACTTCAATATGCTGTCCCAGAAGTACCAAGCCGAGCAAAGTGAGCTGATCGACAAGATTGACCGCATCAAAGCAGAGCTTGCCACCGAGCGGCAGACAGCATCCGACGCTGAGAAATGGGTCGCATTGATAAAACAATACTCCCACCCCACAGAGCTGACCGCCGAGCTTCTGAACACTCTGATTGAGAAAATTGTGATTCACGAAGCAACGAAAGACGCAGACGGTATGCGGGAGCAGGAGATCGAGATTTATTACCGTTTCGTCGGAAAAATTGACTGACAAATGGAAAAATACACGTTTATATCCTTAGCTAAGTGAAAGGGGACTATGCTATTTTGATACCGACACACGAGAAGAAGTGCTGTCGATTTTGGCAAAACACTTTGGCTTGGAGGAAGATTGTTTTATGAGGAAGACAACAGCATGAAAGAAATCAAAATCTACACCCAAAACGCCAGCTTTCAAAAAATGCAGGTCTTGAAAACGAACCGAAACAAACGGTACAAGTTTAATGAGGCTTGCCTGAGAGAAGCCGTCAGGCGGGCAAGGGGGAAGGATTTGCTGTTTTCGACCTGTCTGAATCCGATTGACTTTTATGAAAACGTCAATATACCGGAGGAAATCGACTCAACATTTTTTGTCGCCATGACTTGTTCCGATGAGGAGGTCGCCAAAAGGTTAAAAGCAAGACCGGCTGAGCGTATGTGCGGAGATGATGAATTTATAAAGGAACAGATAGATTATTTGAATTGGTACAGAAAAAATAAAGGAAAGTTTCAATTATACATTGATAATACAGATATGACTGTTTCGGACACGGCGAATAAAATCGCAGATTTTATCAGGGTGCGGATATGATCGCATAATGATGCTGAAGCTGGGTTGGGAGGAATGATTAAGATGAATAATGAGTTCGTTGCTTTTGGAGAACTGACCCCTCTTTCATGGATGATCATTGGCTTTGTCTTTTTGTTCGCAATGCAGTTTCTGCTTTGTTTTAAGGTAAAACGCAAGGCGGTGAAGTGTATCCCATTGTATTTGATCGGCTGCGGTTTCCTGTATGGAGGGGCCACGGCCATGGGTCTTTTCGGCTCTTATTCTGCAGGCGATATTTCCGGCAATGAGCTCGTTGGGCTTTTCATTATAGTCATCACTGCGGTGGTTTCTCTGGGTGTGCTGCTCGCCTGGCTGATTTATGGGATAACTTTAGTGATTACAGTTAAGTTTTTTTCTCAAAATCAAAATCCTCGAAAACGGCTTAAATAAGCCATTTTCAAGGATTCCTTTTCATGGAGATAATGGGACTCGAACCCACGGCCTCTTGCATGCCATGCAAGCGCTCTCCCAACTGAGCTATATCCCCAGATGTTCCAGCAATAGGTCTTTCTTTCTCAAGACTAAACCTAGTATAGCACACATTTTGGCATTTGAAAAGAGGGTTTTTTCAGAAAAATGAAAAAATTTTACCCCCTATGTATTTATGACCTATGATGCTTTATGATTCTGACCATCAGACCTGCGTTCGAAAAAGGAAAAGCGGAACCGCCTTACAGGATCCTTTCCGGCCGAAACCGCAGATAATCCGCCGATACCAGTCGGTACTCTATGCCGTTCACCGTTCCCAGGAAGCTGTCCCGGTATCGTTCCTCGCCATGGCAGTGGGAGTAGATTACCTGCTCCGCCCCGTATTCCTCGGCCATTCTGGTGAAGCCGCTTTCTTCCTCCCCGATGCTGGTGGGAGGGTAGTGGAGGAACATGAGGAAGCGCCGGTACCCGGCGGAGGAGGCCGCCTCAAAGGAGGTGCGCAGGCGTCCCAATTCCCGGTCCCGGATTTTTTCGAAGTGTTCGATGGTGTCCTTGCCTTCGTAGCAGTAGCCCTTGGTGCCTACCAGGGCGTAATCCTCGTAGGAGGCGAAGTTATTCTGCAGGAAAAAAAGACGTCCGGCAAACTGTTCGTTGAGCCTGGGCGTCTTTTTGGCGTCCCAGAACTTGTCGTGGTTGCCCCGAAGCAGGATCTTGCGGCCCGGAAGGGAGGCGATGAAATCCAGATCCGGAGCGCAGTCTATGAGCCTGTTTCCCCAGGAATGGTCTCCGGTCACTACTACCGTGTCCTTCGGGCGCACTTTTTTCCGCCAGTATTTCTCGATTTTGGAGGGATGATCTTTCCAGACGGGGTCGAATATGTCCATGGGTTTGTACGCCCCAAAGGAAAGATGCAGATCCCCGATCGCATATAAAGCCATAATAATCTCCTGTCGCATCGGTCTCGTTTCGGGGAAAATTTCGGTTCGTAGGAAATTCCAGCTCGAAAAAATCTCAGTTCGCAGAAAATCTCAGTTCCAGCCGGTGAATTTTTCTTCACAGTATTTGCATCTGTAGACCTCTTTTTCCTCGTCCGCCAGCACGAAGATGTGGGGCAGTCCCTGCTCGATGGAGGTAATGCATCTGGGGTTGCGGCATTTGATGACCCCTTTGATCTGTTTGGGCAGGGTCAGTTCCTTTTTGTCCACGATCTCCCCGTCCTTGATGATGTTGACGGTGATGTTGTGATCGATGAGGGCCAGCACGTCCAGATCCATGGTGTTGATGTCGCATTCGATTTTCAGAATGTCCTTTTTGCCCATCTTGTTGCTGCGGGCGTTCTTGATGATGGCCACGGGATAATCCAGCTTGTCCAGGTGCAGGTGCTCATAGATGGCGAAGCTTTTGCCGGCCTTGATGTGGTCCAGCACGAATCCCTCTTCAATTTTGCCTACGTTTAACATGTTGTCTCTCCTTCTGTCCTTCTGGACTTTTGCTATTTGGCATGGCGGGACGCATTTCAATGATGCGGGAATTCCATGTTTGTCATGCTTATTCTTTTGCCCTTTGGATATCACGGGTTTGTCAGCAATATTGCACCAATGAATAGTTTTCCAAACTTATAACCTTGTGTATTACGAGCCTTCCCGCAATACTGCGCTAATGAGTAGTATGAAAGTTTACCTTCATACTTGGATTTCCAACAGGGTCAATATCAAAGCCATCCGCACATAGACGCCGTACTGGGCCTGCTTGAAATAGGCGGCTCTGGGATCGTCGTCCACCTCTACGGAGATCTCATTGACCCTGGGCAGGGGATGAAGCACCAGCATGTCCTCCCTGGCCAGGGACATTTTGTAGCGATCTAAGATGTAGAAATCCTTTAACCGCACGTAATCTTCCTCGTTGAAGAAACGTTCCTTCTGCACCCGGGTCATGTATAGCAGATCCAGTTGAGGCATCACGTCTTCCAGGCGGATCACCTCTTCAAAGGGAATGCCCCTGTTTTTCAGCATGTCGGTGATGTAATCCGGCACCCGAAGCTCTTCCGGAGAGATGAAGAGGAAGCGGATTCCCTCGTAGCGTACCAGGGCGTTGATGAGGGAGTGAACCGTCCGGCCGAATTTCAGGTCGCCGCAAAGACCTACGGTGAAATGGGAGAGCCGGCCTTTCATGGAACGGATGGTGAGGAGGTCGGTCAGGGTCTGGGTGGGATGTTGGTGCCCTCCGTCCCCGGCGTTGATCACCGGGATCCTGGATTTCTCCGCAGCCACCATGGGGGCTCCTTCCTTGAAATGTCGCATGGCGCAGATGTCCGCATAACAGGAGATGATGCGGATGGTGTCGGACACGCTTTCCCCTTTGGCGGCGGAAGAGGAGGCGGCGTCGGAAAAGCCGATCACCCTTCCTCCCAGCCTGGTCATGGCGGATTCAAAGCTCAGCCTGGTCCTGGTGCTGGGCTCGTAGAAGCAGGTGGCCAGGATCTTGCCATCGCAGGCATGGGCGTATTTGGCGGGATATTTTTCGATGTCATTGGCCAGATCGAACAGCCGGTCCAGCTCTTCCGTGGTGAAGTCCAAAGGACTCATCAGATGTCTCATGTCAGTATCCTCCGTTTGAGTTTAAATTCCATAGAAAAGCCGAAGGGAAAAATTCCCTTCGACTCTGAATGAATCATGATTGAAATGTTAATAAATCCTCCACGCTCTTGCGTCTGGGAGCGGCGGGGGTTTCAGCCGGATATCCTATGGTAATGAGCGCCGCCAGCTCCCGATCCTCGGGGATCTGGAGAAGTTTGGCGATTTCGTCCTCGTCGAAGATTCCCATGATCACGGTGCCCAGGCCCTGTTCATATGCGGCGAGGCAAAAGGCTTCCGTGGCGATGCCCGCATCGAACATCTGCCAGTGATCCCCTTTTTTGGTGGTAAAGGAACCATCCCTTTCAAAACCGCTGCGGCCTTTGATCATCGTCACGGCGATCACCATGGGCGCATTGTCGATGATGGCGCCGTTGCCGGGATGCTTGGATGTATGCCGGGCCAGCTTGGCCTTCTGTTCTCCCTCCACGGCGATGTACCTGACGATCTGCGTGTTCTTCCAGCTGGGAGCGTAGGATGCGCAGGACACGATCTCCGCCAGCAGCTCGTGGGATACGGGCTGGTCGGTGAATTTCCGGATGCTCCTGCGGCCGGTAATGCATTCTTTTGCAGTCATGATGAAGCCCTCCTGTTCAAAATTCAAATCTCACTTTTTTAATGATACCATGATTGCCCGGGACTTGCAATCGGAAAATGAAAAAATATCTTGTGACAGTTAGTTAAATGACAGGATAATGATATCATAGTATAATTACAACCTTAAGGAATATATATTTTCTCCAATTCCATAGCTTATGTGTACTAGACATATATGAAAACATTGACATGCGCATGATTTATAAGTATAATATACAAGGAGGTTAAGATTTGAAGGCACGTGAGATGCTAAAAATGCTTCATAAAGATGGTTGGTATGAAGTGGACCAGGATGGTTCCCATATACAGCTTAAACATCCTACAAAACCCGGAAGGGTAACTGTTGCAATGCATTCTTCAAAAGACATACCACCGGGAACATTGAATAACATATTAAGGCAAGCTGGTCTAAAATAGTCTTTTGTTTGAAAAAAATATTGGAGGAATGGTGTCTATGTTAAATTTGACATATCTTGCAGTGTTGGAACCTGGAGAAGATGGCGGTTATGGTATTTCCTTCCCTGATCTTCCCGGCTGTTTTAGTTTTGGAGAAAATCTGGCGGAAGCGCAACAAAGGGCGATGGAAGCCGCAAGTCTCCATGTGTATGGCATGGAGTGTGATGGTGAGGAAGTTCCGATTCCGTCTGTTTCTCTTTCTCAGGAAATGACGAAAGGGATGATTGTAATGCCTGTTACGATCCACCCTGACCATTACAGACTGAAACGTGATAACGAGCGAATTAAAACGAATATTACACTCCCGGCATGGTTGAAGAGGATTGCAGAGGAGAAAAAAGTCAATTATTCACGGCTTTTGGAAGCAGCTTTGATCGATTATTTGCAAATTCCAAAATCAGGAAGATAAATGAAAATGAACCTTTCCCTGCGGGCGCACGTCTATATAAGTGAAACCGGTTTTCATCACTTATAAACGAAGGGAGGTAGTGATGTGGATGAATTTGAAATTTTGCTGGAGGCGGAACGCATGTCCGTGGAGCGTTTTGTGAGATTTCGGATGAATTCTGCGTCCGATGCGGATGACGTGCTGCAGGAGGTGTTCCTTTCGGCTTACCAGAAGTTTGCCCAGCTCAAAAACAAGGATTCCTTCAAGGCCTGGATCATCAGCATTGCGAGAAACAAATGCAACGATTATTTCCGAAGGAAAGCGGCCAGGTACGAGATCCCCATCGACGAACTGGCGGAAAAGGAATTGTCGGAGGGCAGACATGGGGTTTCCGAGGTCTATACGGTAAGGGAAACCTTGAGTTTGCTCGGAGACAAGGACAAGCAGATCCTATACCTTTATTTTTGGAAGGAGATGCCTCAGGCGGAAATCGCAAAACGGCTGAACATCCCTCTGGGCACGGTAAAAAGCAGACTGCATACCGCAAAACAGAATTTCAGGAATCAGTATCCATATCGCACCGACGCATTGAAAGGAGAATGCAGTATGAAAAAATTGCCTGAATGGATGCCCGAATATAAGATCGAGGCGAATACCAAGCCACCTTTTGCGGTGAAATGGGAAGAACTGATGGGGTGGTTCCTGGTGCCGAAGCTCGGGGAAAAGCTGTCTTGGGGGATGTACGCAACTACATTACATTTCTTGACGGCGATGAATTTATGCCGAATTGGGGATTTGGAGAGGATAACTGCGGAAATGAGACCAATCTGAAGGCGAAGGGAGACATTCAGAGAACCGGCTCATACGTTACCAGCGCCGACAAGGATTTTCTGTTGGATATCGTAGGACGGTATACCGTTACGATCGGCGGCAAAAGTTACGACACGGTTTGCGTCATGGACATCGAAACCTACGACAGCGGAGTGGTGTCGGAACAATTCCTTGACAGGAACGGAAGGACGATTCTCTGGCGCAGATTCAACCGGGATGATTGGGCCTTCGGTCGATACGGGAAAAAATGGAGCGAACAGCTGCCGGAGAATGAGAGACTTACCGTGAACGGCGCAACTTACGTCCATTGGTATGACTGTATCACGGATTATATTCTGTGAGCGGTCAAGAAAACTTGAAACCGTTTTTCCCATATGTTATAATTCCGTCATGGCTTCATGCGGAGGAACGGCGCTTATGGATAAGGATGAAAAATTGGACGATGCCCGGCTTTTAGAGTTGCTGGAGCAGTCGCCCCAAAAGGGTATGGAAGAGGTTATTGAACGGTACACGCCTCTGGTCTGGAGTATCGTGGGATGTCATCTCAGCAACCCGGAGGATATCAAGGAGTGCGTCAATGACGTTTTTTATATTTTCTATAACCATCGGGAACAGATTGATTTGACGAAGGGGCCTTTGGGGCTGTATCTGAGCATGACGGCCCGCTCCGCCGCCATTGACCGTTATCGGAAAGACGTTCGGCAGCCGGAGTCCGTCCCTCTGTATGATGTCCCGGAGATGGATTCTATGGAGGAGGCCGCTGCGGCGCGCATGGATATGGAGAGCGCCCTGCAGAAGCTGAATCCCCAGGATGCGGAGATCATCCGCATGAAATATTATGAGGGGAGGACTGTATCGGAGATCGCAGAGGCTCTGAATCTGCCTTATGAGACGGTGAAGAAGCGGCACCAGCGCAGCCTTAAAAAGCTGCGGCTCCTGTTGACCCTTGTTCTCCTCCTCCTGGCAGCGGCGCTGACGGCCTGCGCTTATCTGGTACTGCGTCATTTCGGCGTGGTGCCTGGGCTGGGCGTTACCACCGAAACGGAGCAGGCGTACACCTTAACGCAGCCTGTGACTGTGGAAACGGAAGAAGGCGCTTATACCGTCTCTGCGGCAATGTATATGGCGGACACGCTGTATCTGGAGATACGGCCGGATCTTCCGCCGGAAGCGCTTGAGCGCCTGGAAGAGGCCATAGAATCGCAGGAGGGTATCTATGGAGAGGCGCCTACGCACTTTATGACCATATCCTGCGGCGGAGAAACGATCAAGGCGCCGACAGGCTATGATAAATATCAGGGACGGTTCGTGGTCGACTTGCAGGCCCCGCCGCCGGAGGACGGGAGCATCCGGATCATCTTTATGGGGATGGAGTTTGACGTCCCGATGGAGCGTCGGGATGCCGGCGCTCCGGATGACTACCCTTACGCCGTGGGAGAGCGGGGCGGCCTGCTGGCCATCCCCAACCGGCAGGAAGAAGGCCTGATCATGGAGCTTTACGCTCTGAACAGCGGAGAAATGCCGATGGCCCAGTATCTGATCTATGACGCCCATATGCAGGGCAAAACGGATGACATCACCCTCTCAGGCGCGGACGGAACATGTTACACAGCCTCCTACTGGTACGGGCCCGCCACCTACGTCACGGAGACGCTCTCCCTGTGGAATTTCGGGGATGTGGAACCGGGGGAGTACACCCTGCGCGTTCCCTATGTATATCTCATGGCGGACCTTTCTGAAGCGCCGGAGGGCATTCCGGTGAATCTGGAGACATGTACCTGGGAGGATGCGGCGATCCCGCTGCCCTACGGAAGCGTATCTCTTGTCTCCTGTGAAGCCGTGACGGAGGATGCGGTGCCGGAGCGGAGCCTGCTTGACAGCGGCGGCTGGATCTTCACCATGCGCTGGGAGTCGTCTGAGGACAGCCCCCTGCAATTCACGTCTGACTCCTTCATTCTGGAGGTCCAGATGCCCCAGGGACGGTACGCTGAAGGGAGCAATCTGCCTACAGAAGAAATTTTCTCCCTGGGCCCCATGGAGGAGGACGGGACGTTCCGGTTCTATTTCAATGTGGACAGGACCCTGGAATGGGACTTCACGCAGGCGGTTCTGCTTCCGAAAGCGGACAGCCGGTTGAGCTATCGCTGGGAGCATGTCTTCGAGATTCCGGTGACAATCGAATAGAGTATGAATGGGAATAGAGCATGAACAGGAATGGAACATAAACGGAATAGAATATGAACAGAGCGGATATAGGGCTGTGCCTGTCGGGAAACCGGCGGGTGCGGCCTTATTTTTTGAAAAATTTTTGAAAAAATTTCTGTTTTCTTGTCCCCTTGCGGGCCTTTTTCATCGAACATATCAATGGTGGATTAAGAAAACCGAAAACCAATCAGGAGGTCTGGAATTATGAAAAAGAGATTGACAGCTATCTTACTTACACTATGCCTTGTGCTTTCTCTTGCGGCGTGTGCGTCCAGAGAAAGCGGAGAGCAATCGTCACAGGCGCAGGAGGCGACGGCAGAGCAGAGCGGCGAAGCGCCATCGCAGGAGGAAAGTGATGCTGCTCTGCAGGGAGCCGATGAAACAGGAAATGAAGGTTCTGCCGAGAGTGAGGATTCCGGGTCGGGCGATGCGCTTGCCGGTGTGACGGACGAAGCTGAGGCAGAATTACTTGCCAAAATGACGGACGAAGAGCGAGAACAATATGAAGAGTTCAAGAAGCGACATGAGGAAATCCATGCTTCAGCAGAAGCGGAAATAAACGAATATGGGATCACAGATGAATCGCTGCAGGCACTGGCCGATGCGGTCAAAGAAAATGTGACCAACGACTATCTGAACATTTATGACATCAGCACGGCTGATTTTTCCTGGCCGGAAACGGAAAGCACGTTTTGGAATGTGTCAAGCTCCGTTATCACGCTTGCTTTAAACGTAGGAAGTTTTAAATCTTTACCAGAGGATCTATTTAGTAAGTTGTCCGATGAGGAAAAAGCATTAGCAAAAGCCCTGCTTTCCGGCATCGCTGAATGGGAGGATAGTGGGGATGGAAGATTCTTAAGCATTTTTAATGCGCTTTCCGACGAAAATGGCTGGAGCGCTGAAAAGATAGCACAGTTTTTTACGGATCATGTAACCCTTGAATGAAATAGATTCAATAATAAACCTGTCAAAGAAAGGAAGTCTGTCATTATGAGAAAAAAATTGATAGTCATTTTACTTATGCTTTGTCTTGCGCTTTCCCTCGCAGCCTGTGCGTCCGGCGAAAGCGGCGGGCAATCGTCCAGGGCACAGGAATTGACGGAAGCACAGAGCGGCGAGGTGTCGTCGCAGGAGGAAAGCGAAACACCGGAACCGGAGGAAAGCGAAGCACCGGAAACGGAGCAATCTGGTGATGCGGGAGTGTCTGATGAGGTGCTGAAGGAGTACCATATTACGGCAGATGATTTTCAGACCCTCAAAGCGATCCTGGACAAGCATATTTCGGATGAATGGACGGAAGAAGAGGCATACGGCGCCAACTTGTACGGGGTCTGCCTGATAACTATCCCCTGGGCACTGGAAATGGCTCATTTTATGGATGCTCCCGAATACACGGAGAAGTATGCAGATTCCGTAGAAGCCCATATCCAGAGCGCACTTGAAAACATTTCCAGAGATGAAAATGTATTGGATTATGGGTACATGCGAGAGTATCTGGGATATACGCAGTTGGACATTGACCGGGCAGATATTTTCGGCCATGCGGTGATCGAATGGGTGCAGCAGCAGGACTTTGACTCCGAGAGTTTTATTAGATTCTTAAGCAGTTTTCAGTATGAAGCAATAAATGCGGGCGAAGGATTGGGACTTGAACCGTTTGTAACATCAGAGTTTGCCGACCCGGATGCGGAGCCCATGATAACGCTTAACGATTTAGACGAATTCTACAATGCGCTGTTTGGTTCCTGGGCGGGGAGCGGTTATGCGGAGGTGTCAACGCCGACGGAGGAGGAAAGCGACGGTGAGGAAGAAGTCCCAGATGGTGCGGTTTCGGAGGGTGTGCTGAGTAACTACGGACTCACTGCGGAAGAATTTGAAGCGTTACGAGAGGCCATATCCGCACAGATCCAGGAGGAATGGACAGCGGACGAAGCCTATGATTCCAATTTGAACGGGATAAATAGTTGGTTGGGTTATGGTGGCGCGGCAGATTATGTCGGAGTTGATTTTGATGGAACTTTGATGACAGTGGAAGGAATAGATGAATATATTGAAAAAAACGCAAAATATTGGACGGAACAGGATCCGCTGTTTCAGGAGCGGGCGATGGTGCTGGGTCATGCGCTCATCCGTTGGGCAGCGGATAATGGGATGAGTACTGATAAGTGGGAGGATGTCTGGTCCGGCCTGCAGGTTGCTTTTTGGGAATATTGTTATGAAGAAAATCCCAATGACAAATACATCAAGCCTTTGTTTAGCCCGGAAAATTAAAAGGTTCGGAAAATTAAAAAGAAAGGGAATCAGTCATTATGAAAAAAAGAGTATTTGCGATTTTAGTCACACTTAGTCTCATATTCTCCCTCGCGGCCTGTGCGTCCGGCGAAAGCGGCGGGCAGACGGCACAGCTTCAGGAATCGTCCCAGCCGCAGGAGACGGCTGTGTCGGAAAGCAGTGAAACGCCGCAGGAAAGTGCGGAGGAGGCAGAGAACAGTCCCGCAAATGACAATGTAATTGTTGACGGCCCGTGGCGCATATATGCCGACTTCGTGGCGGAAGGCAGCTCGGGATCCGGGGCTTTTAAATCGGAGGAACCCGCATCCGCCACTATGATATCCCAGGTGCCGGAGGACGGAACGTATTTTATGACGATCTCTGCTGACGGGCCGGAGGGAGCCTCTCTGACATCGGATGCAGAAGCGTTTTCCTTTATGAGCGGCCTTGTGGGCGATGAATATGGTACGATCAGCAAAATGTGTCTTGTGGAGCTGGCTGCCGGAGAGTATGTCATTCGGGCGGAAAATGTCACTCGCTGCATGATCCGGATGGAGATGGTCCGTCCCATAGACGCTCCGGACGGCCCTTTCAATGCGGACGGACTTTATACCTGTACGGTGGATGAGGCTATGTCCGTTACATATACGCTCACCGGAGAAGGTTCGGAGCTGCGGCTCTATAACGGCCCGGCAGAGGATCTTTCCGAGGTGGGATTCCTTTTCATCTTCGAGGGCGGCAGCGACAGCGAGCAGGAGAGTGTGAGCTATGAGCCGGGCACCGTCGTCATCAATTATGCGACCCTCCCCAGTGACGAAGAGGACGAAAACAGTTCCCTCGTCGGCACCGTCGGGGCAGATGCGGTTGCTGCGCCCGCAGAACCCATCGAGTTTGATGTGGACCATAGGAATACGGATGAAAACGGGGCCGTTCTGGGTACGGTGACTGTTCTGGCTGACGGATATTATCTTTTTGCCGCAGACCCTTATCCGATGTATGAGGACGCACAGATGGGCTTCACCACCGACCTGCCAATTAAGATGGAGTCGGACATTGTGCCTGACTGGACGTTTTCTGAAAAAAGGAGCTTGTATGAGCTGCGGGCAGCGATAGAGCTGACAGCGGGGGACTACACCGTGGCTGTGAGTGACGCCATGTACAGCGCTGCGCTCATCCCTGCGCAGATGTTGGACTCCCTGGAAGGTACGCTCGCTAAGGGCGGCGTGTATATGTGCATGCTGTCCGAACCCATGACCATGACTTTTTCCATGCGTGACAATGATACCGGATATATCAATTTCTACAGTGGCAATGACGGCGAGCTTTTGCAGAATCTGACGCCGGAGACGGACGGCGGAACGCTTACGGTGAATTTCCCCGCAGGGATTGCCGTCGTTGACGTAAGCGATTTTCAAATTCTGAGCTCCGTCACCGCTGCAAAGTCCTGACTTTAGAATGAAAAATAAGAGAACCCGAATAATCTGTTAAAAATGCAAAACGCAGCTTGCATCTATCCCGGGGAACGTTTATAATAGAAGCAAAGATTTCGATGAAGGAGGATCACGGGATGGAGTTTGTGGAAAGAAAGCGTTGGCTGTTTTTCGGGCTGCCCTTTACCTTTACCAAGTATACGATCAAGGAGGACGTGCTCACCATTAATGACGGCCTGCTGAAGACGGTGGAAAATGACTGTTACATGTACAAGATTCAGGACGTGGAACTGACCACGACGCTGCTCGAGCGGCTTTTCAAGCTGGGCACGGTGGTCTGTTATACCGGCGACACCACGCATCCGCAGCTGTACCTGACCCATATCAGGAATGCCAAGGAGATCAAAGAGTTCATCCTGGAGAGCTCCGAACAGGCAAGGCTGAAAAGGCGTACTGTGAACATGTTGGATATCGGTTCCGGCGGAGACATGGATATGGATGGAATGCCAGACTGAGCGGCAAGCCAAGCGGAACAGTGAACCGACTGAAGTGGCGGGCTAAGCGAAATATTGAATGAGGCGAGACGGCGAATCGGCTGTCGCAGCGGTCATGGATTTGGGCTGGACGCCTGAACCTTGGCCTGCGGCAGCCTGTTTTTCATGAGCGGGAAATGGGCGGGACGAGATTTGGCTTCGTGATCATGGTGTAACTATGGCATGACCATGGTTACCCTATGGGAAACAAGCGGAGCGTGCTTTTGACGCAGGAAAAGGAGTGTACCTGCATGTTCATAGCTTGGAAACGTTCTGGGCGGAAAGCACCCGCTCGAACAGCAGCCCTGCGGCGAACCAGCAAGGGGCGTAGTCCAGGCGGATGAGCTGGCGGACGTTCCACCGGGAGCGGCGGTAGTTCCAGGGGCAGAGGGAATGTTTTTCCAAAAAAGTGCCCGTCAGGAATTCTGCGGAAAAGATCAAGGACATATAGGACAGTCCCCGGAACCAGGCGGGCGCATTCTTTAAAAGACGGCTGACCGGGCGCAGGAGGGCGGCGCTCCCATAGATGGGAAACATCCAGACGGAGGTGGTGCCCAGAAGGCGGAGATCCCGTCTGCGCAGAGAGCCCAGGGAGGTGAAGAGGATTTCCATGCACCAGCCCAGGAGCCCGCAGCGCAGGAAATCCCGCAGGAAGCGCCTGCTGAGGGAAGGAACTTTGCCATTGGAAAGCGTTTGGCCGTTGGGAAGAATTTTGCAGGAGGAAAGAACCTTGCCTGTAGGGAGAATTGGGTCTGCGGAGAGGCTTGGAGTCACGGGAAGAATTGGGTCTGCAGGAAGGCTTGGAGCCACGGGAAGAATTGGGTCTGCAGGAAGAATTTTGGCTGCGGAAGTCAGGGTCGGCATGTCGGAAGCTCCTTTCTGTGTCAATGCCGTTTGGCCAGAAGCAGATGTTCGTGCAAGCGCAAATCTGCTCCTGGGCTGGCGGATGAGTGAATTGTAATGGAAAATGCGGCGGAGAGCCGTTTTTTATAGTTATGCCCTTTTTATAAAAAGTTATGCCATGCAGGAGCGGAGCTCCCTTCGTTTCTGGCAGGCAGGCGCCCGTTTCACTGTTGCCAAATGTGGTGTGATCGTGGCGGTATCTGAAGGGCCGGGAGGCGGAAAATTGAACTATCAGGAAGCGACGGATTTCATGGATTCATGCAAACAATACGGGATTTGTCCGGGACTGGACAGCATCAGGAGGCTGTGCGGCGAACTGGGGAACCCTCAGGAGAAGGTGCGGTTCGTGCACATTGCAGGCACCAACGGGAAGGGTTCCACCCTGGCCTATCTTTCCTCCATCCTGAAATGTGCGGGATACAGGGTGGGAAGCTTCAGTTCCCCTGCGGTTTTTGAACGACGGGAGAGCATCCGGATAGGCGGGCGGCCCATTACGAAGAAGGATTACTGCGAAGGGGTGGAGGCGCTGCGGGAAGCCTGCGGGCGGGTTGTGGACGGGGGATTTCCCCATCCCACCGCCTTTGAGGCGGAGACGGGGCTGGCTTTTTGGTACTTTCAGAAAAGCAACTGTGACATGGCGGTGGTGGAAACCGGCATGGGAGGCCGGGAGGATGCCACCAACATTCTGGAAAATGTGCTGGCGGCGGTGATCGCTTCCATCAGCATGGATCATATGAAGTTCCTGGGCCCCACTTTGGACCGGATCGCCTGGCAGAAGGCGGGCATCCTGCGTCCGGGAAGGCCGGCGGTGGTGCTGAAGCAGGAGGAAGAGGCCCAGGCCGTGATAGAAAAAGAAGCGGAGCTCCTGGGCTGTCCTCTGACGGTGGCGGATCCGGCCGGGGCGAAGCACATCCGTTATGGGCTTGAGAAGCAGTCCTTCGATTACGGGGATTATCAAAATCTGGAAATCGGCCTGGCGGGGGTGGTGCAGATTGAAAATGCGGTGTTGGCCCTGGAGACTGCAGCAACGCTTGAACGGGAAGGGCTGGAAATACCGGAGAAAGCTCTGCGGAAGGGGCTGCGGGAGGCCAAATGGCCGGGACGCTTTACGGTGATCGCCAGGAAGCCGCTTTTTGTCATGGACGGGGCCCACAACGAGGACGCCGCAAGAAAATTGGCCCAATCCGTGAATTTCTATTTTACAAATAAGAGAATTATCTATATAATGGGGGTACTGAAGGACAAGGAGTACGGGAAGATCATCCGCTTGACCCACAGCTATGCGGATCAGATTTTGACGGTGACGCCGCCGGAGAATCCCAGGGCTATGAGCGCCTATGAATTGGCCCAGGAGGTCGCCCGGGTGCATGACAAGGTGACGGCTGCGGACAGCCTGGAGGAGGCCGTGGAGATGGCCTATCTCCTGGCGGGCAGGGAGGACGTGATCCTGGCCTTCGGTTCCCTTTCCTACCTGGGAAGGCTTAGGAAGATCGTTGAAAAGAGGTTTTCGGGAAAATGATAGATCGTGAGAAAATAAAAGCGGGCGTAAAGCTGATTCTGGAGGGCATCGGAGAAGACCCGGGCCGGGAGGGCCTGTTGGAAACTCCGGATCGGATCGCCAGGATGTACGAAGAAATCTACGGGGGGATGGAGGAGGATCCCGGAACGCATCTGTCCAAGGTGTTTACCGTGGATCACCATGAAATGGTGTTGGAAAAGGATATCGTGTTCTATTCCACCTGTGAGCATCACCTACTCCCTTTCTACGGGAAAGCCCATGTGGCCTACATTCCTGACGGCAAGGTGGTGGGCTTAAGCAAGCTGGCTAGAACCGTGGAGGTCTTCGCCCGCAGGCCCCAGATTCAGGAGAGGATGACGGGGCAGATCGCAGACGCCTTGATGCAGTACCTGGCTCCTCGGGGGGCCATGGTCATGGTGGAAGCGGAGCATATGTGTATGACCATGCGGGGCGTTGGAAAGCCGGGCAGCAAGACCGTGACCGTGGCGGCCCGGGGCGTGTTCGAGGAACGGGAGGAACTGAAGAACCGGTTTTTCCAGATGCTGGGCCGGAGCTGTTAGCTTAGCTGGGGCGGCGGGAGGAATAGGCATGGAACGTCTGGATCGTATCTTGCGGCATCCTTTGTATCAAAAATACGTGATGGCCAATGAGGAGGCGGAAGTCGATCGGCCCTTCTGCCATCATGACATGGGGCATTTTCTGGACGTGGCCCGAATCGGCCGAATTTTGAATCTGGAGGAAGGGTTGGGGCTGAACGTGGAGCTGCTCTATGCCGCAGCCTTGCTTCATGACATAGGCAGACATGTGCAATATGCGGACGGCACGCCCCACGAGATCGCCAGCGCCAGGCTGGCCCCGCAGATTTTGGAAGATTGCGGTTTCGCTTTGGAAGAGAGGGAGCTTATCCTGGAGGCGATTTTGTCCCATCGGGATAAATCCGTGGCAGAAGAAAAGAGTCTGCGGGGGCTGTTGTACCGGGCGGACAAGGCCAGCAGACCCTGTTTCGCTTGTAAGATGGAAGGGACGTGCAACTGGAAGAATGGCAAGAAAAATTTGACGCTTCGGTATTGAGGTCGGCTGGAGCAAGGTAAGTTTGGCTAATCGAGGGGGAAAATCATATGAGGATAGGGAATCGAATATTTCGTGTGGAAGATATTTCCTGTGGAGAATACATCCGCCGTGGAGAATACATTTCCCATGGGGAATCCATCTCCTATGGGGAATCCATCCCCCATGGGGAGGGCGAACTTCCCCGCACTTATGTAATGGGAATCTTGAACGTGACGCCGGATTCCTTTTCTGATGGAGGAAAATGGATGGGGAGGGAGGCCGCCCTGCGCCATGCGGAAGAAATGATCCGGGAAGGTGCGGATTTGATCGACGTGGGCGGGGAATCCACCCGGCCCGGGTATACGAAGATTTCGGAAGAGGAAGAGATCGCCAGAGTGGCGCCGGTGATCCGGGCCCTGAAGGAAAATTTTGATATTCCGGTTTCTCTGGATACTTACAAGGCCGGGGTGGCGGAAGCGGGGATCCGGGAAGGTGCGGACCTGATCAATGATATCTGGGGGCTGAAGGGAGATCCGGCTATGGCCGGAGTCATCGCCGCCAGCGGTCTGCCCTGTTGCCTGATGCACAATCGGAAGGAAGCGGTCTACCAGGATTTCCTGCAGGATGTGGCGGCCGATTTGGCGGAAAGTCTGGAATTGGCGGAGCGGGCGGGAATCGGCCGGGACAAGATCATCCTGGATCCCGGCGTGGGCTTCGGCAAAACCTATGAGAACAATTTGGAAGTGATCAACAGTCTGGAAGAATTCCGGGTGCTGGGCTGCCCCCTGCTTCTGGGAGCCAGCCGGAAGTCCGTGATCGGGCTGACCCTGGATCTGGGGCCGGAAGAGAGATTGGAGGGCACCCTGGTGACCACGGTGTTTGCGGTGCTGAAGGGCTGCAGCTTCGTGCGGGTACATGATGTGAAGGAAAATCTGCGGGCCATCAGGATGGTGGAAGCCATTCTGGCCGGAGGGCGGCGGAGGTACTAGGACGGCGACGAGGAAAGGAAGCGAGCCTGGACGGCAAGGAACGGCGGCAGGTTTGACCGGAAAATGATGGGGAATCGGTAGGAGTCGGAAAGAATCCAGGGAAAGGCAGGCATGGAATGAGCGAAAGGATGGATGAGATAAGGATTGAGGATCTGGAGGTGTACGCCCATCACGGCGTATATCCGGAAGAACGGGAAAAAGGGCAGACCTTCCTGGTGCGGGCGGTGCTGTACACCGATACCAGGGAAGCGGGCCTTACGGACCGGCTGGAGCTGTCCACCGATTACGGGAAAGTCTGCCATTTTATCACGGCCTGGATGCAGGAACACACCTGCCAGCTCATCGAAGCGGTGGCGGATGGGGTTGCCAGGCAGATCCTGCTGGAATTCCCCCGAATTCGGGAAGTGGAGCTGGAAATCCGCAAGCCCCAGGCCCCTATCGGTCTGCCGTTTGGCTGCGTGTCTGTGAAGATCCGGCGGGGGTGGCACAAGGCGTATCTTTCCTTCGGTTCCAACTTGGGGGGCCGGGAAGCCTATATCAAAGGGGCCTTGGAGGAATTGAAGGCCAATCCGGACATCAGGCTGGGGAAGGTTTCGGATCTGATCGAGACCAAACCCTACGGCGGGGTGGAGCAGAGCGACTTTTTAAACGGCGCCCTGGAACTCGATACCCTTTTGTCTCCCCGGGAGCTGTTGGAGGAACTGCACCGCATCGAAGGGCTGGCGGGAAGGGAGCGTACCCTGCGTTGGGGCCCCAGAACCCTGGACCTGGATATTTTGTTTTATGACAAGCTGGTTTATGAGGACGAAGCCCTGATCCTGCCCCATGTGGATCTGCAGAACCGCTATTTCGTGCTGAAGCCCATGGTTCAGATCGCCCCTCATTTCCGTCATCCGCTTTTGGGCAAAACCATGGAAGAACTCTTGGACGGGCTGAAAGTGATGCTTTAAAAATGATGCATTAAAAGTGATGCTTTAGAAGACAGCAGGAATCGGTCGAATGATAATTTTCCTTGACCGCCTCCTAAAAACGTGCTAAAATAAAGTACACTTTATTTTGGACGGAGTTGCGCAGCTATGAAATATGTTGAAAGAGAGCTTGAACGGAAATTTTTAAGCATGAACGGTGTCTTTAAGGCCGTTATGGTGGTCGGTGCCAGGCAGGTCGGGAAATCCACGATGCTGCGCCGCCTGGCTGAGCGGGAGGGCCGTCAGTGTGTGACGATGGATGATTTGCAGACGAGAGAGCTTGCCAAAAGCGATCCCAAGCTGTTTTTTCAAACTTTCAAACCCCCCCTTTTAATCGACGAGGCACAGAAAGCCCCGGAGATTTTCGAGACCATCAAGATTCTATGTGACAATACTGACAAACGGGGATTGTTCTGGCTCACAGGATCCCAGAGCAGGAAATTAATGCGGAAAGCGGGGGATTCTCTTGCCGGTCGTATTTGTGTCCTGAAAATGTACAGCTTTTCCGTAAGGGAACTGCTCGGCGTTGCCCCTGGGTCGGATTTGGATTTTTCTTTTGAGGCGCTTAAAAAGCGCAGTATGTTGTTCCCGAAAAACGATATTGTTGCCACTTTTGAGCATATCTGGCGGGGAGGTCTTCCGGACGTGCAGGAATTGGATGAAGAGCAGCTGAGGGAGTATTTCAATTCCTATGTTGAAACTTATCTGATGCGTGATGCGGTGGATGACAATGGGATTGGAGATACGGAGGGGTTTCGTAAATTCCTGCGGGCTTGCGCCGCTTTTAACGGGCAGCTGTTGAATTATAATGATCTTGCGGTTTCTGCCGGGGTTTCGGGCGTGACTGCGAAGGACTGGGTGAGGGTTTTGCAGTCCATGGGAATCCTGGAGCTGCTGGAACCTTATTCTTCCAATGAGTTGAAACGGCTTATCAAAACACCGAAGCTGTATTTTTGCGACACCGGCCTTTGTGCATATTTGTCCTCTTGGACGGGCCGCGACGTTCTGATGAACGGAGCAGCCTCCGGCCATTATTATGAGAATTTTGTGGTGGGAGAATTGATCCGCCATTATGCTTATGGAAAGGAAAATGTAAACCTTAATTTTTATCGTGACAAGGGGCAGCGGGAGATCGATCTCGTGATCGAAAAGGACAATGTGCTGCATCCTTTGGAAATCAAAAAAAGCGCATCTCCGGATAAACGGATTCTCAAAGTCTTTGACGTATTGAAAGGCACCGAAAAACAGGTCGGCAAGGGGGGCGTGATCTGCATGGCGGAGTCCCCTTTCCCGGCGGATGAAAATAATTGTTATATTCCTTCAAATATCATTTGATGCTTTAGGATATATTTTCGCAAAATTCAGGATATATTTTTGCAAAAAATGAGCGCAGAGTCCTGTGAAGAGTCCCGTAAGGATGCCGCTAAGGAGCAGGAAGGGCAGATAGACCGCCACTCCTGGAACCCCGGTGAGGAACAGGGCCGCCGCAAATTGTCCCAGATTGTGGGCGACGCCTCCTGCCATGCTGGTGATCACGATGCAGTGTCCCCGCAGGAAGCGATGGAGGCACAGCATAAATAACAGGCTGAGAAGTCCTCCCGCCAGACTGTAGATCAGGCTCATGACCTGGCCGAAGAGCAGGGCGGAGAGCAGGATCCTGGCGAACAGCACCCACAGGGCGTCCCGTCCGGAAAAATTGCACAGCACCACCAGGGTGACGATGTTGGCCAGGCCCAGTTTAAGACCCGGGATGGGCGCCAGAGGCGGCAAAGCGCTTTCAACGGCATAGATGATAAGGGAGAGGGTGGTGAGCAGGGCCAGCTCTGTCAATTTCCTGGGATGCATGGATGAAAGAACCTCCTTGGCGGGATCGCCTATGTGATCCGTCCCGCCTGTTTTGGGATATATCATGTGCTGGAATGCATTGGGGCATGTTCTGGAACGCATGTATCATGTCCAGGAATGCATTCTAATGCACGATGGCGTCCAGTTCACTGGAATCCGATGCCTTGGTGTCCGGTGCGGCAGAATCCGATGTGCCGGAATCCAGCGCACCGGAGCTTCCTGATGCATGGCCTTCCGGGCTGTCATCGATGGCTGTCTCCGGCGCAAGCTGAATCACCAGTCTGTGGGGGAGGCAGACCAGGGGCAGCAGGGAATCCGGCAGGAAACCCTGCTTCACGCAGAGCTTGTCCGGACAGTCCGCTTCCAGGATGCGAATCCGGCCGGAACTCACTTCCACCACGTTTCGCCCTCCGTCCTGGGAAGTATATTCCAATTGATAGTTGGAATCCACGGCGTTCAGATCGATGCGGTCCACCAGAACTCCGTCCTGATAAATCTCCGCCAATAATTTTCGTTTCGAGGCCTCTTGTCCGGAAGTATCTTGCTGGAAGCCTCCTTGCTCAGGAGCAGTCTGTCCGAAATTTTCCGCCAGGACGCCTTCCTGTCCGGATGCCCCTTGCCCGAATGCGCTTTGCCCAGGGGAACCTTGCCCGGAAGCGTCTTGCACCAGCGCATCAATTGCGCCGATTCTCAGAATGATCGCCGTCAGGCTGCCAAGAGCCAGAAGCAGCAGAATGACGATACATATTCCGGCTCTTTTCCTGATCTGTGCATCCATTCTTCTTTTCGCTCCTTCCGTGTCCCTATTTTACTCCAAAATCCCCTGCCAGACAAGGCAAAAATCTAATTCCCTGAAATTGACCGCTCCGAGACTTTGTGGTACAATGATTCTGCTATCGCAGAATCAGCCGATGTAATCGGTTCGCCGATTCCATCGGCCTGCCGCCGCTAAAGCGGCGCATTGTACCGGCAATCCACCGCACGCCTGGTAAATGCTGCTTCGCAGCGCTTCCCGGTCTGTGCTTGTGGTACAATGATTCTGTTTACAATCGTTTGTAGGAGGAGTTTGATCATGCATGCGGAGAGTATTTCCATTCCGGCGGTTTTGAAGGTGGGAAAAGGAGCCCTGCAGGGGCTGGGCGGTTATTTAAAGGAAGCGGGCTTTGAACAGGTGGTGATCTATTTTGGGGACGGGCTCATCGACCTGTTCGGGATGCAGGTCATGGAATCCCTGAAAAATGCCGGGATTGCGGTGTTGGAGTACCGGGAGCTGGACACGGTGGACATTGACGACATCATCGGTCTGGCCCTGAACCTGCCCGGCGGGACCCAGGCCATCCTGGGAATCGGGGGAGGCAAGGTCATCGACGCCGCCAAATATGCGGCTTTCCTGAAGGCTCTGCCTTTTTTCAGCGTACCCACTTCCAGCTCCAGCGACGGGTTCTCCAGCGCCAGCGCCTCTTTGATGGTTCAGGGGCGGAGAAGTTCCATGCCCGCCAAATTGGCCTACGGTATCATCGTGGACACGGAAGTGATCCGCACAGCGCCGGTGAAGTTCATCTATTCCGGCATCGGGGACATGGTTTCCAAGATCACGGCCCTTTACGACTGGGTCTATGAGACGAACTGCGGATACGGACAGCTCAACGATTTTGCGGTGATGATCGCCAAAAAGGCGGTGAACAGTTTTGTCCGGACCCCCTATGAAAGTATTCAGGACGAGGTGTTCCTGAAGGAGCTGGTGGATTCCCTGGCCATGAGCGGGATTGCCAATGAGATCGCAGGGAGCAGCGCACCCACCAGCGGCAGCGAGCATTTGATTTCCCATGCCCTGGACAAGTTCCTGGAGGTTCCTCAGCTGCATGGGGTGCAGGTGGGCATCGCCACCTACATCATGAGCAAGGTGCAGGATCATCGGTACGTCCGGGTCAATACGGTGCTGACCCAGACCGGGTTCTGGGATTATGCGGCGGGGCTCGGCATGCGGAAGGCGGATTTCCTAAAGGCCATCGACATGGCGCCTTCCATAAAGCCTCACAGGCACACCTATCTTCATGAGGAAAAATATCGGGAAATGGCCAAAGAACTGGTGCAAAGCGACCAGATTTTGGACCAGGTGCTGCTTGCTTAAGGGCCGAGAATGTAGTAAAATGGAAGCTGTTGGAAGGTTTTGCAGAAAGGCTGGGTGCCGGAGGAACTGCTGCAGAAACCAGGGGTGAGAAAGGAGCGGACCATGGAGCAGGAGCAGGGCGGATATTTATATTTGGAAGAAAAAACCAGGCAGGAGATAGAGGAAAAGATGCCTCCGGAGGAGGAGCTTTCGGATCTGGCGGATTTTTTTAAAATATTCGGAGACGCTACCAGGCTGAAAATTCTGTACGTGCTGCTGGGTTCGGAAATGTGCGTCCTGGACATCGCCCGGCTTCTGGATATGTCCCAGTCCGCCATTTCCCATCAGCTTCGGATCCTGAAGCAGATGGATCTGGTGAAAAACAGGCGGGAGGGCAAGACGATCTTTTATGCCCCGGCGGATTCCCACATCGTCACCATCTTGAGCCAGGGCCTGGACCATATCGAGGAATGACGGCCAATGGCTTGGAACCATACGGAAGAATATTGTGAGCGAAGGAGCGGCAGCATGGATTTGTTGGAATTACGGGATCAGATAGACGCCATCGATACGCAGATCGTGGAGTTGTACGAGAAGCGCATGGACGTGTGCAGGCAGGTGGCGGAGTACAAGATAGAGACGGGCAAGAAGGTATTTGACAGACAGAGGGAGATGGAGAAGCTTTCCAAAGTGAAGTCCATGACCCACAGCGAGTTCAACAGCCACGGCATCGAGGAACTGTTCGAGCAGATCATGTCCATGAGCCGCAAGCTGCAGTACCAGCTTCTGGCCCAGCACGGCAGTCTGGGCAAGCTTCCCTTTATCGGGGTGAAGGAACTGGAGACGGAGAAGTCCAGGGTGGTTTTCCAGGGAGCGGAAGGGGCCTATTCCCAGGCGGCCATGATGAAGTATTTCGGGGATCAGGTGAACAGCTTTCATGTAGACACTTTTCGGGAGGCCATGAGCGCCATTGACGAAGGAAGTGCGGATTTCGCAGTGCTTCCCATCGAGAATTCCACGGCGGGGGTGGTCAGCGAGATCTACGACCTTTTGGTGGAATTTGAAAATTACATCGTGGGAGAGCAGATCATCCGGGTGGAGCACTGTCTCCTGGGAGTGCCCGGCAGCAGGCTGGAGGATATCAAGACCATTTATTCTCATCCCCAGTCCCTGATGCAGAGCGCCCAGTATCTGCGCCGGTTTGACTGGAAGCAGATCAGCATGCAGAACAACGCCTTCGCCGCCGCCAAGGTGGCGCAGGATCAGGACGTCACCCAGGCGGCCATCGCCAGCGAACTGGCGGGGAAGACTTACGGTCTGGAGGTGCTGGAAAAAGGGGTGAACCAGGAGGAAAACAATTCCACCCGTTTCATCATTGTCACCAACCAGAAGATCTTCCGGGAGGACGCCGACAAGATCAGCATTTGTTTCGAGGTGCCCCACAAGAGCGGTTCCTTGTATCATATGCTGTCCCATTTTATTTATAACAATCTGAACATGACCCGGATCGAGAGCCGCCCCATCGAGGACCGCAACTGGGAATATCGCTTCTTCGTGGACTTCGACGGCAATTTGTCTGACAGTGCGGTGAAAAACGCCCTGCGGGGGCTTCGGGACGAGGCCCGGAACATGAAGATCCTGGGAAATTACCCGGCGGACGGAGGAAATCTATGAGACAACAGGAACTGATCGTCTACAGACAGCTGGAGGACGGAGCCCTTCTGGAAGAAATGGCCTGGATCATGGACCATTATGGGGAAAACAGATATGACTGTATCCCCAGATTTTACGAGTGCATTTACAAGCTTCTGGATCTGGCGGGAACCTATGGGTTCCGGGGCAACCTGTGGCACTGTTACCTGGCCAATCTCCTGGTGAACAATGAGAACAGCTATTCCAGGAGCTGCGAGTGCAGGGGGGCGGTGCCCGGCACCATCAACGATGCGGTGCTCCACGACATCGTGATTTTCAAGGAGTTTTATGACTATGATTTCGGCCCCCTGACGGAGGCCTTGGGAGTACGGGAGTTCGCCCTGGCGGAGCATTATGAAAACGGCAGCTATGAGAGCAAGGTCTACAACAGCCGGATCTGCAGGCGGATCTGCGAGCTGGCGGAGGCCTTTTGCCGCAACAACACGCCCCGGGAGATGAAGGACACCCTGACGGAGTTTTATCGGGAATACGGGGTGGGCAAATTCGGCCTGCACAAGTCCTTTCGGATATCCCATCAGGAGGGCGGGGCCCTGATTTCTCCTATTTTGAACATCGCCCATGTGAAGCTGTCGGATCTGGTGGGCTACGAGATTCCCAAGCAGAAGCTCATCGACAACACGGAAGCCTTCGTGAGCGGCAAAAAGGCCAACAACTGTCTGCTGTACGGGGATGCGGGGACAGGGAAATCCTCCTGCATCAAGGCCATTGCCAATGAATATTATGACAGGGGACTCCGCATCATCGAGGTATACCGGCACCAGTTCCAGGATTTGAACAGCGTGATCGGACAGATCAAGAATCGGAATTATAAGTTCATCATTTACATGGATGATCTGAGCTTTGAGGATTTTGAAACGGAGTACAAGTACCTGAAGGCCGTGATTGAGGGCGGGCTGGAGCGGAAGCCGGAAAACGTGCTGATCTACGCCACTTCCAACCGCCGCCATCTGATCCGGGAAAATTACGGCGACAAGGAGGAGATCCGGGAAGACATGCACACCAGTGACACGGTGCAGGAGAAATTGTCCCTGGTGGCCCGGTTCGGCGTGACCATTTATTTCGGCTCGCCTACCCCGAAGCAGTTCCAGGAGATCGTCCGGGTGCTGGCTGGGCGGAACGGCATCGACATGCCGGAGGAAGAGCTTCTCCTGGCGGCCAACAAGTGGGAGCTGTCCCACGGGGGGCTGTCGGGCCGTACCGCCCAGCAGTTCGTGGATTATCTGCTGGGGGCCGGCGCAGAGCAGGGATGGCCCGGTGCCGGATTGAAAGGATAGGGCGGGACGGAGCAGAGCCGGACTGGCCTGGCGCCGGACTGAGAGGATGGGGAAGAGCCGGACAAGGCCGATGCGGAGCCTGACCCTGGAAGTGGAGCCTTGGAACCGATGCCCTAGCACTGGAAAGATAAAGAGAAGGCAATCTGGAACGGGATGAAAAGGAGGGAGACAGCGTATGGCAATCAAAACCTTTGCCGCCATCGACGTGGGAAGCTTTGAGATTTCCATGAAGATTTTTGAATTTACGGGCAAGAACAACATGAGGGAAGTGGATCATGTGAGCAAGAGGCTGGCCCTGGGCAACGATACCTATGCCACCGGCAAGGTGACGCCCCAGCGGCTGGATGAGCTGTGCCGCACCCTCAAGGAATACGGGGGGATCATGAAGTCCTATCGGGTGGACGCTTATCAGGCTTACGGCACCAGCGCCATTCGGGAGACCGCCAACACTTCCATCCTGGTGGATCAGATCGAGCAGCGGACGGGGATCCGGCTGGAGGTGCTGAGCAATTCCGAGCAGCGGTTCCTGGATTACAAATCCATTGCTTCCAAAGGAGAGACCTTCCGCAAGATCATCGAGGACAAGACTGCCATTGTGGATATCGGCGGAGGGAGCATCCAGATCTCCCTTTTCGACAACGACGCCCTGATGGCCACCCAGAATCTGAAGCTGGGGGTGCTGCGCATGCTGGAGCGCCTCAACCATCTGAACGCCAAGCACAGCCAGATTGAGAACCTGGTGGATGAGATGGTCTCCGCTCAGCTTTCCATTTTTAAAAAGATGTATCTCAAGGACCGCACCATCAAAAATATCATCATCGTGGATGACTATCTGTCCCCTTGGGCGGTGCGCAGATCCGGCGGGGATGCTTCCAAGGCCATAGCGGACATCGGGGAATACGAGAAGCTTATGGAGCAGCTGACCACCCGGTCCTGGGCCCAGGTGGCGGCCCAGATGGGGATCACCGAGGAAAGGGTTCCCCTGGTCCTGATCAGCGCCGTGATCCTGAAGCGGATTTCCCTGCTCATGGGGGCGGAAGAGATCTGGGCTCCCGGGGTGACCCTGTGCGACGGCATCGCCTATGAATATGCGGAAAAAAACAGGCTGCTGACGGACGAACATGATTTTGAAAAGGATATCTTAGCCTGCGCCACCAATATCGGCAAGCGTTACCTGGGCAGCAGAAAACGGGCGGAGACCCTGGACAATATCACCCTCACTATTTTTGACGGCATGAAAAAGATCCATGGCATGGGCAAGAGGGAACGGCTGTATCTGCGGCTGGCGGCCCTGCTCCATGACTGCGGCAAATATATCAGCATGGTGAACCTGGGCGAGGATTCTTACAATATCATCATGTCCACGGAAATCATCGGCCTTTCCGATGAGGAAAGGGAGATCGTGGCCAATGTAGTGCGCTTCAACCACAGTCCTTTTCAATATTATGAAGAGCTGCGGGCCAGGGGATCGGGGCTGCGCCATGAAGCTTATCTGGTGATCGCCAAGCTGACGGCCATCCTGCGACTGGCCAACAGTCTGGACTGCAGCCACAAGCAGAAGCTGAAGGGGATCAAGGCCCAGCTGAAGGACAATACGCTGGTGCTGACGGTGGACACCCAGGCGGACATCACCCTGGAGAGGGGATTCTTCGAGGAACGGGAAGGATTTTTCCAGGAAGTGTTCAGCGTCCAGCCCATTTTAAAGCAGAGAAAGCAATTTTAGAGGGGGAGGTCAGGTTATCATGGCAGAGAAAGATTTTCGGAATCCGGAATATTACACCAACAGAGAGTACAGCTGGCTCCTGTTCGACCACAGAGTGTTGTGCGAGGCCAGGGACAAGAGCATTCCGCTGTTTGAACGGCTGAAATTTTTGAGCATCACCGCATCCAACTTGGATGAATTTTTCATGATCCGCATCGCTTCCCTGATGGACATGAATCATGCGGGCTATGACAAGAAGGACATCGCCGGTCTGACCCCGGCGGAGCAGCTGAACCTCCTGGCGGGGGAGATCCACAAACTGGTGGATCTGCAGTATTCCACCTACAACAGGGCCCTGCTCCCCATGCTGGAGCAGAACGGCCTTCACGTGATCCGGAAGCACGAGGAGTTGTCCAGGGCGGATGCGGCCTTCATCGACCGATATTTCGAGGACAACGTGTATCCGGTGCTGACTCCCATGGCGGTGGATTCTTCCAGGCCCTTCCCTTTGATCCGCAATAAGTCCCTGAACATCGGGGCCCTGATGCAGAAAAAGGACGGCAAGGTGCTGGACTTCGCTACGGTGCAGGTGCCCAGCGTGCTGTCCAGGATCGTGGAGCTTCCCGGAGAAGGGGATGTGCTGAAGGTGATCCTGCTGGAGGAGATCATCGAGCGCAACATCCAGAAGTTATTTTTGAATTATGAGATCATCTGCGCCCATCCTTTCCGAATCATGCGGAATGCGGATTTGACCATCGATGAGGATGAAGCGGAGGATCTGCTGAAGGAGATCGAGAAGCAGCTGAAGAAGCGTCAGAGGGGCGCCGCCATCCGCCTGGAGGTGGAGGACGGCATGGACAAACGGCTGCTCAAGTTCCTCAGAAAGGAACTGGAGATCCAGGAGGAGAACATCTACTCCATAGATGGGCCTCTGGATCTGACCTTTTTGATGAAAATGTACGGCCTGGAGGGCTTCGATCACCTGAAAGCTCCCAAATATGAGCCTCAGCCGGTGCCGGAGCTCCCGGCGGGCTGCAATATTTTTGAAGAGATCCAGAAGGGGGACATCCTTCTGCATCATCCTTACCAGACTTTTACCCCGGTGGTGGAGTTTATCCGTCAGGCTTCCCAGGATCCGGAGGTGCTGGCCATCAAGCAGACCCTCTACCGGGTCAGCGGCAATTCTCCCATCATCAAGGCCCTGGCCCAGGCGGCGGAGAACGGCAAGCAGGTTTCCGTGCTGGTGGAGCTGAAGGCCCGGTTCGACGAGGAGAACAACATCGTGTGGGCCCGGATGCTGGAAAAGGCGGGCTGCCACGTGATTTACGGCCTGGTGGGCCTGAAGACCCACAGCAAGATCACCCTGGTGGTGCGCCGGGAGGAGGACGGGATCCGCAGGTACGTGCACCTGGGCACCGGCAATTACAACGACGCCACCGCCAAGCTGTATACGGACGTGGGTCTCATGACCTGTTCGGAAACCATCGGAGAGGACGCCACGGCGGTATTCAACATGCTGTCCGGCTATTCCGAGCCCCTGATGTGGAACAAGCTGTCCCTGGCTCCCCTGTGGCTGAAGAATCGTTTTTTAAGCCTCATTGACCGGGAGAAAAAATATGCGCTGGAGGGACGGCCTGCCAGGATCATCGCCAAGATGAACGCCCTGTGCGATCCGGACGTCATCGCGGCCCTGTACGAGGCCAGTGCGGCGGGGGTGAAGATCGACCTCATTGTCCGGGGAATCTGCTGCCTGCGCACCGGAATCCCCGGGGTCAGCGAGAACATCACCGTCCGTTCCATCGTAGGCAATTTCCTGGAGCACGCCCGCATTTTTTATTTTGAAAATGACGAACATTATGAGATCTACTGCGGCAGTGCGGACTGGATGCCACGCAACCTGGAGCGCCGGGTGGAGATCCTCTTCCCGGTGGAAAAGGAGGAACTGAAGGAAGAACTGCTCCATATCCTGAACAATCAGCTGAGGGACACTGTCAAGGCCCAGATCCTGCAGCCTGACGGCACCTATGAAAAGGTGGATAAGAGGGGGAAAGAGAGCTTTAATTCTCAGGAGGCCTTTTGTCAGGAGGCCATACAAAAAGCCAAAGCGGGGCAGGAGGAGCCGGTGACCAGCCGCAGAACCTTTATCCCGGAAGTGCATCAAGGAGAGACAGATGGAGTGTAATGTTATTTTGGCTTCCGCCTCCCCCAGGAGGAAGGAGCTGTTAAGGCAGATCGGATGGGAATTCGAGATCTGCGTCAGCCAGGTGGAAGAGCATATCACGGCCACGGAAGCCGCAGAGGTGGTGGAAGAGTTGTCCTCCCAGAAAGCCTGGGAGGTGTATGGACGCAGGGTAAGTGTCGGGATGACGAGAGAAGGAAACGCAGACGGCGGGAATCAGGTATCGGAGCCGAAAGCCCATGGGCGGGACGCAGATTCTCAGGAGCGGGAAACGGTTTTCCGTGAGAAGGAGATGGATTCTTGGGGGCGGGAAACGGTTCCCCGGGAGAAGGAGATGGATTCTCGGAAGAGGGAAACGGTGCTTCGGGAGAGGGTGCGGAATACTTTGGTTATCGGGGCGGACACCGTTGTCTCCTGCGACGGGCGCATCCTTGGCAAACCCCGATCCCGGGAGGATGCTTTTGCCATGCTGCGCCTGCTCCAGGGCCGTTCTCATCATGTTTATACGGGGGTGACCCTGATCCTGGGAAACGGGATGGGTGAGCCGGTCAGCTGTACTTTTCATGAGGAGACGGAAGTGTGTTTTTATCCCATGACTGATGAAGAGATCGAAAGTTATCTGGAGACCGGAGAGCCTTTCGATAAGGCCGGGGCTTACGGGATCCAGGGCCAGTGCGCCCGTTATATCCGTGGCATTCAGGGAGATTACGGCAACGTGGTGGGGCTTCCAGTAGGGAGGCTGTACCAGGAGGCGAAGCGGTTGTGTCGGGAGGCGGACGCCCTCAGTCCGGAACCGGACAAGCCTTGCCGGGAAGCGGACGTTTCCAGTTCGGAACCGGACAAGCCTTATCAGGAAGCAAGCGAACCGCTTCCTGCTGGAACAACCAAAAAAGCGGTGATCTTCGATTTGGACGGAACTCTTTCCGATTCCATCGCCAGCATCAAATATTGTGGGGATCTGGCCATGGAGCCCTACGGATACGGCCCCTATTCCATCGGGCAGTACAAATACTTCGTGGGGGACGGCGCCGCCAACCTGGTGAAGCGCTGCCTTGCGGCAGGAGGGGACGAGGATCTGGTTCATTTTCAGGAGGCTTACGCCAGGTACCGGGAGATCTTCCGGGAGAACTGCATGTACGAGGTGAAGCCCTACGAAGGGATACCGGAGCTTTTGAAAGAATTGAAACAATGGGGAATCCGCATTGCGGTGTTGTCCAACAAGCCCCATCAGGAAACCGTCCGGGTGATAGAGACGCTATTTGGCCGGGGTTGCTTTGACGTGATCCAGGGCCAGGAACCGGGTATTGCCATCAAGCCCAGTCCGGAAGGAGGGCTTCGGGTGCTCCGCAGGCTGGGCTTGCAGCCCCGGGAGGCCCTGTATCTGGGGGACACGGCCACGGACATGAGGACGGGCAAGGCTCTGGGCGCTTATACTCTGGGAGTCCTGTGGGGGTTCCGGGAGCGGAAGGAACTGGAAGAAGGCGGTGCGGACGCCGTCATCGCCCATCCCCTGGAAGCGCTGGAATATCTGTGAGCCGGAGGAGAGAGCATTGATCTGGGAAAAAGATAACGCTTATGCCGGGGAAAGAAAAAGATTCTACCGGCAGATCACGAAGCTGATGCTGCCCATCGTGGTGTAGAATCTTTTGAGCGCCGCCGTGAGCTCGGCGGACGTGGTGATGCTGAATTTTGTGGGACAATCCTCCATTTCGGCGGTTTCCCTGGCTTCTCAGTACTCCAATATATTGTTCATGGTCTATTACGGTCTGGGAACCGGTGCCACCATGCTCTGCGCCCAATATTACGGCAAAGGGGACAGGAAGGCCATTCAGGTGGTGGAAGGGATCGCCCTTCGGTTTTCCATCCTGATCTCCGCCGGTTTTGCGGGCCTGGCCCTGGCTTTTCCCCGGGGACTGATGCGGATTTTCACGGAAGATGAGGAACTCATTGTCCTGGGAGCCTCTTATCTGCGGTGCTTGAGCGTGGCTTACCTGTGCTGGGGCGTCATAGAGGTCTATCTGGCGGTCCTGCGGAGCGTGGGACAGGTGATGATCAGCACAGCCATGAACGTGCTGGCCTTTTCTCTGAATATCCTGCTGAATGCGGTATTTATCTTCGGCTTGTTCGGGGCTCCAAGGCTGGGGGCCGCCGGGGTGGCCATCGCCACCTCCCTGTCCAGGGTGGTGGAGCTTCTTGCCTGCCTGGGGGTGTCTGCCCTGGGGAAGGGGATCAAGCTGAATTTCCGATACCTTTTTGTCCGCAACAAGCTTCTGTTCCGGGATTTCGTCCGCCTCTCCCTTCCGGCCATGGCCAACGACATGATCTGGGGAGCGGCTTTTTCCATGTATTCCGTGATCCTGGGCCATTTGAGCAGCGATGCGGTGGCGGCCAATTCCTTCATCGTGGTGGTGCGCAATTTCGGCACGATCCTGTGCTTCGGCCTGGCCAGTGCCGGAGGGATTCTGTTGGGCAACGTCATCGGGGAAAACAAACTGGAGGAGGCCAGGCAGGATGCCAGCCGTCTCATGCGTCTGTCTGTTTGAAGAAGGATAATTTTTTTCAAAGAGACTCTTGACGGGAGACTGTATTCATACTACTATGGATACAAGAACATAGGTGTCTGTTGGCAGTTTGTTCCAGCAGTCGTTTGGAAAAGGAGGGTAAGGTATGCACGAGTATGATGATGCGGTATTAGAGTGCTTTCTGAAGAATCAGCTTCAACTTTTCCCTGAGAGAGTTGCAGATAACCTGGAGAGCGCGGAGAGCTTTCTGGAGGATTGCATGGCGGTTGTGGTGGATTCCGTGGAGGAAGTGATTGAATATTTTGAAGATGCCGGCCTCGACGTGGACGGCGCCGTGGGCGATGAGATCCTGGATGCTGACGAAGTCTTCGACGTGGGCGATGGGAGATACCTGATCGTGGAAGGATAGCCTGACGGAATAGAAGGATAGCTTGACGAAAAAAGCGGCGGGGCCCTGCGCCCTGCACCTCATTTTTATGTAAAAAATGACCTCCGGTCGCTTGTGAAAAGCCGCCGGAGGTTTTTACTTTTAAGTGAAATACCGGTCCAGCACTTCCGCCAGTCCGTTGTGTTCGTTGTCCCGGATCGTGACCAGGTCCGCATGTTCCTTCACCGCAGGATCCGCATTGGCCATGGCGATGCCCACCTGGGCCTCTTCCAGCATGGAAATGTCGTTTTCCGCATCTCCGGCGGCGAAGGTATGGCTGTGGGGGATGCAGAGGTACTCCTGCACGAAACGGACGGCTTTTCCCTTTCCGGCCTGGGCGGGCAGGATTTCCAGGTATTGGTCGTTGGAGAAAACCGTCTGGATTCGGTCACCCAGCTGGGAGACGATGCGGTCCCGGAAAGCCTCCAGCCGCTTTCTGTCCGTGAGATGGATGCACTGCAGCTTGAAGGAGCCTTTCGGCAGATGATCCGGGATGCTTTCCACGCACTTTAAGGGCAGATGGATCCGCCTGGTGTAAAATTGCAGTTCCGCATTCATGCCGTGACAGACGATCTCCGTGTCCGTATAGGCGTGGATGTGAAGGCGGCGCTTTTCCGCTTCTCCGATGATGTAGCGGATGTCCTCCGGGGACAGGCGGTATTCCAGAATGTTGGAGGAGTGATCGCAGTCATAAACCAGGGCCCCGTTGTTGGCGATGACCAGCATGCCGGGATATTCGATGCCCAGGGCCTTTCGCACCTCCAGGATGCTGGGCAGGGGCCTGCCGGAGGTCAGGATCAGGCGGTGTCCTCGGGCGGTCATGCGGTCCAGGGCCTCCTTCATGGGAGGATAAAGTCCGCTGGCGTTGTTGAGCAGGGTGCCGTCCAGATCTGTGAACAACAGATTCTTGCGGCTTTTTTGAAACTCGTTGAGCAGATCCTCCGGCACGAAGAGCTTGCCGTAGCCGGTACCCAATTCCAGCTGGGGCTTGTTGGAACCGTGAAAATCGGAGCCACCGGAGAGCAGAAGGTGATATTTTCCCGCCAGCCTGCGGATCTGCCGTTCCTCCGCCGGGGAATGGGTGGGATAGAGAGCTTCAATTCCCATCAGCCCGGCCTCCTTGCCCTCCCACACCAGTTCTTCCAGGTTCTCGTCGTTTAGATGGTAAAGCAGAGGATGAGCCAGGACGGGGATGCCGTCGGCTTCCAGGATCAGGGCGATGGCCTGGGCGGGAGTGATCTTCTCCCGGGGAACGTAGCAAGGGCAGTGATCCCCGATATAGCGGTCGAAGGCCTCCTTGAGACTTTGGGTGTATCCCTGTTCCATCATGTACCTGGCATAGTGAGCCCGGGTGATGACGGAGTCGGGAAAGGCTTCCTGCAGCTTTTCATAAGTGATGTCCATGCCCGCTTCCTGCAGGAGGGCGCACATTTTGTGATTGCGCCGGATGCGGGAATCCAGGAATTCCCCAAGCTTCCGGTGGAAGCCCTCGTTTTGATAATCGATATAGAGGCCCACGATATGCACATCCCGGCCCCGGTATTCCGTGGACAGCTCGATGCCCGGAATTACTTCAGGGACGGGCGGAAGGCTTGGGGCGGTTGAAACAGTCTGCGGGGCGTCGGAATCGCAGAAAATGCAGGCAAAAGCCGAAGGGGCATCTGGGTTGGGAGTCTCCGCCCGCAGCTTCCGCGCATAAGAAACAGCCTCCTCCAGCCCGTCCACGGTGTCGTGGTCCGTCAGGGCGAAGGCGGCCAATCCTTTTTCCCTTGCCAGATCCACCAGCTCCGACGGAGTCAGAGTGCCGTCGGAACAGGTGGAATGTACATGCAGATCTATGGGTCTCATAGTTCGTCCTCTTCCCGCTGGGCGGTGAAGACGGTGCGCTTCCGGGCCATTTCGTCGCTGGCCAGGTACTCGTCATAGCTGGTGATCTTGTCCACGATGGAGCCGTTCGGCAGGATCTCGATGATGCGGTTGGCCGTGGTCTGCACCAGCTGGTGGTCATGGCAGGAGAAGAGCATCACTCCCGGGAACTTGATCATGCCGTTGTTCAGGGCGGTGATGGATTCCATGTCCAGGTGGTTGGTGGGTTCGTCGAAGATCAGGCAGTTGGCGCCGCTGATCATCATCTTGGACAGCAGGCAGCGCACCTTTTCCCCTCCGGAAAGCACCTTTACCTGTTTCACGCCGTCCTCTCCTGCGAACAGCATCCTGCCCAGGAAGCCCCGGACATAGGTCACGTCCTTGACGGGAGAGTAGCCGGTGAGCCAGTCCACGATGGTCAGGTCATTGTCGAATTCCTCCGTGTAATCCTTGGGAAAATAAGCCTGGGAGGTGGTCACGCCCCATTTGTAGCTTCCCTCGTCCGGTTCCATGTTGCCGGAGAGGATTTGGAACAGGGTGGTCTTGGCCAGTTCGTTGCCGCCCACGAAGGCGATCTTGTCGTCATGGCGCATGGTGAAGGAGACGTCGTCCAGCACCTTCACGCCGCCGATGGATTTGGACAGATGCTCCACCGTGAGCACCTCGTTGCCGATCTCCCTGTCCGGTCGGAAATCGATGAAGGGGTATTTGCGGCTGGAAGGCTTGATCTCGTCCAGCTGGATTTTTTCCAGGGCACGCTTCCGGGAAGTGGCCTGTTTGGATTTGGAGGCGTTGGCGGAGAAGCGGGAGATGAATTCCTGCAGCTCCTTGATCTTTTCCTCTTTTTTCTTGTTGGCTTCCTTCATCTGTTTCACCAGAAGTTGGCTGGACTCGTACCAGAAATCATAGTTACCGGCGTAGAGCTGGATCTTGCCGTAGTCGATGTCCGCCGTATAGGTGCAGACCTTGTTGAGAAAATAGCGGTCGTGGGAAACCACGATGACGGTGTTCTCAAAATCGATGAGGAAATCTTCCAGCCAGGCGATGGCGTCCAGGTCCAAGTGGTTGGTGGGCTCGTCCAGAAGCAGGATGTCCGGGTTGCCGAAGAGGGCTCTGGCCAGCAGCACCTTCACCTTCAGATTGCCTTCCAGATCCCCCATCAAACTATAGTGGTATTCGGTATCGATCCCCAGGCCGTTTAAGAGCGTGGCGGCGTTGGATTCCGCTTCCCAGCCGTCCATTTCCGCAAATTCCCCTTCCAGTTCGCTGGCCCGGATCCCGTCCTCTTCCGTGAAATCCTCCTTGGCATAGATGGCGTCCTTTTCCTTCATGATGTCATAGAGACGCTGATTTCCCATGATCACCGTGTCCATGACGGTGTAATCATCGTATTTGAAGTGGTCCTGTTCCAACACGGAGAGTCGCTGCCCGGGAGTGATGAATACGTCCCCCTTGGTGGTCTCCAGCTGTCCGTCCAGAATCTTCAGAAACGTGGACTTCCCGGCGCCGTTGGCCCCGATGAGGCCGTAGCAGTTGCCCTCGGTGAATTTGATGTTGACGTCTTCAAATAAAGCCTTTTTCCCTACGCGGTAGGTCACATTGTTCGCACTGATCATTCCGTAATCATACCTTTCTTTTTTACACTATTATCATTGTACTGAAAATGTGGGATTTTGCAAGAGAAAAATATATTTTTATTTTGTAGGAAAAGCAAGAGTTTTCTTGAATTTTTTGGGATTTTCTGATAAAATAAGATGGTAAAAAGTTGTTTTCTAAAAATTCGCAGGAGGATGGATCATGCAGAGTAAACTGAACTATAAGCGGACCTTTTTCATCGGATTGGCATTCTTGAGCATCAGCGCTTTCTGGCAAATGTATGACAACATCATTCCCCTGATTTTACAAAATACTTTTCACATCGGAGAGACGGTGACGGGGGCCATCATGGCCCTGGACAACGTGCTGGCGGTGTTCCTGCTTCCTGTCTTCGGGGCTCTGTCCGACAAGGTGGAGACGCCCTACGGCAAGCGCACCCCCTTCATCGTGGGCGGGACGATACTGGCCTGCGTCTTCATGATGCTGTTTCCGGCGGCGGATCTCGGACAGAACCTGGTGCTGTTCATCGTCGCCCTGTTCCTGACACTTTTGTCCATGGGTCTCTATCGTTCTCCGGCGGTGGCCTTGATGCCGGATCTGACGCCCAACAGGCTGCGGAGCAAAGCCAATGCGGTGATCAACCTCATGGGGGCCGTGGGCGGCGTCTACTCCCTGATCATGATCAGCCTCCTGGTGGGAAAGGGGGACCGGCCCAATTATCTGCCCCTTTTCCTTAGCATTGCGGTTCTGATGATCGCAGCGGTGGGGGTCCTGGTCTTCACCATCCGGGAAAACAAGCTGAAGGCGGAGCTGGCGGAGGAGTTGAAGGAAGAGACGGTTCAGACAGCCGGAGAGGGAGCAGTTGTTGGAGAAGGCTCCGTGGCCGGGGAAGGGACTGCCGCCAGAGAGGGGGCCATAGCCGGAGAAGGGCCCGCATCCGATGAGAATTCTGCGGCCAGAGAAGGCTCCGTGGTCGGGGAAGGGTCTGCTGCCGGAAAGGCCGCAGGCGGAGCGGATTCTGCAGGGAAGCTGCCGCAGGGGAATGACAAATCCTCCGGGGCGGAAAAGGCTTCTCCCACGGTTCTGGCTTCGGAAGTGAAGCGCAGCATGATCTTCATGCTCTTGTCCATTTTCTTCTGGTTTACCGCCTACAATGCGGTGACCACGGCTTTCTCCCGCTATACCCGGGTGGTCTGGAAGATGGAGGGCGGCAGCTTCGCCAACTGCCTCATGGTGGCCACGGTGGCGGCCATCATCAGCTATATCCCCATCGGCCATATTTCCAGCAAATTCGGCAGGAAGAAGACCATCATGGGCGGCGTGCTCCTGATGGCGGCCTGTTACGGGGCGGCGATCTTTGCGGGCAGCTATCATCCCGCCATCAACATCGCCTTCGCCCTGATCGGGGTGGCCTGGGCTTCCATCAACGTGAACTCCTATCCCATGATCGTGGCCATGAGCCAGGGCGGGGACATCGGAAAGTTCACGGGAACCTATTATACCTTTTCCATGGCGGCCCAGATTTTCACGCCGGTGCTTTCCGGCTTTTTGCTGGAAAATGTGTCCTATCGAACCCTGTTCCCCTACGCCCTGGTGTTCTCTCTGATCGCTTTCCTGACCATGACCCAGGTGCGCCACGGGGATGTGAAACCTGAGAAAAAAGCCTCCATTTTGGAGAATTTCGATGTGGAGGATTGAGTAACCTATTCACAAATGACAAAGCTTGTCCGGACAGACGGAAAGGAGAGAGACTTGAAGAAACGGAAAATGCTTGGAATGTTGTTGGGAGTTGCGGCCGCATCCTCGGCGGCCTACCTGTTGGCCATTATGCCGCACCTGAGCCGCAACAAAGATCTGGATGATCTGGGAGGCGTGCTCTATGCCCACAGGGGACTCCATGACAATGGGGGAGAGGCCCCGGAAAATTCCCTGGCCGCCTTTCAGAAGGCGGTGGATCGGGGCTATGGCATCGAGCTGGACGTGCAGCTGACCAAAGATCGGGTGGCGGTGGTGTTCCATGATTTCACCCTGAATCGGATGTGCGGGACCGAGGGAAAGGTGTGTGATTATACCTATGAGGAATTGCAGCAGTTCAAGCTGCTGAAATCCTCGGAAACCATTCCGAAATTTGCGGACGTTCTGAAGCTGGTGGGCGGGAAGGTGCCCCTGATCGTGGAGCTGAAAATAGAGGGAAGGGATCTGAGCGTCTGTCCCATAGCGGACAGGCTCCTGCAGGATTATCCCGGGCTGTACTGCATAGAATCCTTCAATCCCCTGGGCATCTATTGGTACAAGCAAAACCGGCCTCAGGTGGTGCGGGGACAGCTGTCCGATGGCTTTATGTCCTACAGCGACAGGAGGAATCCCGCCTATTTCGCAATGGAGAACTTGATGCTGAATTTCCTGACCAAGCCGGATTTCGTGGCCTACAACCAGCATCATGAGAAGAATCTTTCCCGCAGGCTCTGCCGCAAGCTGTACCGGAACACGGCGGTGGCCTATACCATCAAGAGCGAGGCGGAGCTGGCGGAGGCCAAGAAGCATTTTGACATCTATATTTTCGACAGTTTCGATCCCCAGGAACAGCCTTCGGAAGAGTAGAATTCAAAACCGTGAATATGCCTTCTTTTCCAAAAAATTATGGTAAAAATGTACGAAATTGGAAACAATATTAAAAAACGATAAATTTCACCTTGATATTATCAGGCCGGATTGTTACAATGGATATATGGAAATTTAATTACTAAAAATTAGAAAAGGGAGAAAAAAGCATGAAAAAATGGGTTTACAAGTTCAAAGAGGGCAGCGCAGACATGCGCAATCTCCTGGGCGGCAAGGGGGCCAATCTGGCGGAGATGACCAATCTTGGTCTCCCGATCCCTCAGGGATTCACCGTGACCACAGAAGCCTGTACCGATTACTATGATAATGGCAAGCAGATTTCCGAAGAGATCCAGGAGCAGATTTTTGCCAACCTCAAGGATCTGGAAGAACTGATGGGCAAAAAATTCGGTGATACGGAGGACCCTCTGCTGGTATCCGTCCGTTCCGGCGCCAGGGCGTCCATGCCCGGCATGATGGACACCATCCTGAACCTGGGCTTGAACGACGTGGCCGTGGAAGGCTTTGCCAAGAAGACGGGCAATCCCAGATTTGCCTATGACTCCTACCGTCGTTTCATTCAGATGTATTCCGACGTGGTCATGGAGGTTCCCAAGTCCTTCTTCGAGAAGATCATCGATGAGATGAAGGCGGAGAAGGGTGTACATTATGACACGGAGCTGACCGCCGAGGATCTGAAGGTGCTGGCCGGAAGGTTCAAGGACGTGTACAAGGAAGCCATGAACGGCCAGGAGTTCCCCCAGGATCCCAGAGAGCAGCTGATGGGCGCCGTGAAGGCCGTTTTCCGTTCTTGGGACAACCCTCGTGCTATCGTATACAGACGTATGAATGACATCCCCGGCGATTGGGGAACCGCCGTGAACGTGCAGTGCATGGTGTTCGGCAACAAGGGCAACACCTCCGGCACCGGCGTGGCCTTCACCCGTAACCCCGCCACCGGCGCCAAGGGCATTTTCGGAGAATACCTGATCAACGCCCAGGGCGAAGACGTGGTGGCCGGCGTCCGCACCCCTCAGCCTATCACCAAGCTGGCGGAGGATCTGCCGGAGTGCTACAAGGAGTTCATCGCCATCGCCGGCAAGCTGGAAGACCATTATCGCGACATGCAGGACATGGAGTTCACCATCGAGGAAGGACATCTGTATTTCCTGCAGACCAGAAACGGCAAGAGAACTGCGGCTGCGGCCATCAACATCGCCTGCGACCTGGTGGACGAAGGCCTGATCACCCCGGAAGAGGCGGTCTGCCGCATCGAAGCCAAGTCCCTGGATCAGCTGCTGCATCCTACCTTCAACGCCGACGCCTTGAAGGCGGGTGAGGTGATTGGAACCGCTCTTCCCGCATCTCCCGGAGCTGCGGCCGGCAAAGTGTATTTCACCGCTGATGACGCCAAGGCGGCCGGCAAGGGCGGCAGAGGTGAGCGGGTGATCCTGGTCCGTCTGGAGACCTCTCCGGAGGATATCGAAGGCATGCACGCTTCTCAGGGCGTCCTCACCGTTCGGGGCGGCATGACTTCCCACGCTGCGGTGGTGGCCAGAGGTATGGGCACCTGCTGCGTGTCCGGCTGCGGCGATATCAAGATCAATGAAGAAGAGAAGTGGTTCACCCTGGGCGGCTATACCTTCCACGAGGGCGACTACATTTCCCTGGACGGCTCCACCGGTAAGATTTACAGAGGAGACATCCAGACGGAAGAGGCTTCCGTCTCCGGCAACTTCGGCCGCATCATGGCCTGGGCGGATCAGTTCCGCACCCTGAAGGTCCGCACCAATGCGGATACCCCGGCGGATACCGCCAATGCGGTGCATCTGGGAGCGGAAGGCATCGGCCTGTGCCGTACCGAGCACATGTTCTTTGATGCGGAGAGGATTCCCAAGATCCGCAAGATGATCCTGTCCGACACCGTGGAAGCCAGGGAGGAAGCTTTGAACGAGCTGATTCCTTTCCAGAAGGGCGACTTCAAGGCCATGTACAAGGCTCTGGAAGGCAGACCCATGACCGTGCGTTATCTGGATCCGCCTCTTCACGAATTCGTGCCCACCACGGAAGAAGAGATCGCTTCCCTGGCGGAGGATATGGGCCTGACCCCGGAAGAGGTAAAGGCGAAGTGCGACGAGCTTCATGAGTTCAACCCGATGATGGGCCACAGAGGCTGCCGCCTGGCGGTGACCTATCCCGAGATCGCCAGGATGCAGACCAGGGCCGTCATCGAGGCCGCCATCGAAGTGAAGCAGGAGGACGGCTACGACATCGTTCCCGAGATCATGATCCCTCTGGTGGGCGAGAAGAAAGAGCTGAAATTCGTGAAGGACGTGGTGGTGGAAACTGCGGAAAAGGTCATGGAAGAGAAGGGCGTGAAGCTGGAGTATCACGTGGGAACCATGATCGAAATCCCTCGTGCCGCCCTGGTGGCGGACCAGATCGCAGAAGAAGCGGAGTTCTTCTCCTTCGGAACCAACGACCTGACCCAGATGACCTTCGGCTTCTCCAGAGACGATGCGGGCAAGTTCCTGGATTCCTATTACGCCAACAAGATCTACGAGTCCGATCCTTTCGCCAGACTGGATCAGACCGGCGTGGGACAGCTGGTGGAGATGGCCGCCAAGAAGGGCCGTTCCGTGAGACCCGACCTGAAGCTGGGCATCTGCGGCGAGCACGGCGGAGATCCTTCCTCCATCGAGTTCTGCCACAAGGTGGGCCTGAACTACGTGTCCTGTTCTCCGTTCCGGGTGCCTATCGCCAGGCTGGCGGCGGCACAGGCGGCGCTCAACAACAAATAAGTTTTTTCCTTTGAAATTATAATAAGATGAGTAAAACATGGGCAAGGATGTGAGCATTCTTGCCCATGTTTTTTATGTTTTGTTGCGTTTTATAGAATAATCAACAAATTATATATAAAAAACAACAAAAGAGGGTAGAATTCGGATGGAAAATTGAGCAATAATACCAATATAGGGTGAAACTATAGGAGACAGGCGGAGAATAAAAATGGCATATCATTGTGAAGAAAAAATTTTTCCCGGAAAATGGATCAGGGCGAGCGAAGAATACTTGAGAGGATTGGAAGAATTCCCGCCCATGCAGCAGGAACCCGGGGAGTGGATTTGGCCCCAGCCCTATGTGCGGGAGCATATGAGAAGAGAGTTTTGTCTCGCCGGGGAAGTCGAATCGGCCAGGCTGGAGTTTTGGTGCGATAATGAAATTGACGTTTTTGTGAATGGGGTCCCTGTGTCCGAAGGCAGAAATTACACGGGAGTCCTGGAGGTGGGAGCCTGCCTGAAGGAGGGACGGAACATCATTGCGGTGCGGGCATATCAAACCGCCACTCCCCTTAGGTTTACGGCAGCGATGAGAGGAAGCGTCGTCATCTGTCTGTCGGATGGATCGGAAAAATGTATCAGGACGGATGAAAACTGGCATGCCTACGAGGTGTGCGATTTCCATGCCGGTCAGGAGCCTGAACAGTGGACCACCATGGAGAATCCGGGACGCAAAAACAGGGAAGAGCGGCAGATGGTTTGCACCAGGACGCATCATCGCCTGTTGCGGAGAAGCTGTTATTTCAGAAAAGCGATTTTGGTGGGCGCACCCGTGGAAAAAGCCGAATTGTGCGTGACGGCAAAGGGAATATATGAGGCCTTTGTAAATGGAGAGAGGGCGGACGATGCCTTATTTTCTCCCGGAATCAAGGAAAAATATCAGGAGTATCAGGTGATTGATGTAAAGCCGTTTTTGCATCCGGGCAACAACATGCTTGCATTTTGGCTGGGCAATGGTTGGTATAACTGCACTTCCTGGGGGGAACTGCGTGCGGACAGACCATCCCTTTTGGGGGAACTGACGATCACGTATGGGGATGGAAGGAAAGATTTTTATACGACGGATGACAGCTGGATGGTGACGGCTTCTCCGCTGATAGATAATGATCTTCAATTCGGGGAAAGATATGATGCGAGAGAAGAAGTGCCGAATTGGAATAAGGTAGAGGGAGAAGGAGACGAACGCTGGCAGCGGGCGGAAGCTTATGATATTTCTCCGGAGGAACGTCCCTTTGTATATCAGGATTATCCGCCCATTCGGGGGCAGCGGCACAGGGAAGCCGCAAGCGTCCTGACGGGAAATCCGCAATACGACATCTACGATTTCGGAGTGACGGAGGCGGGGCGGAGCAGGATCGTGCTGCGAAACTGCAGGCGCAGGGAAGCGGTTATCATACAATATTGCGAGAGATTGAATCAGGACGGAAGCCCCGGTATCGGCCCTTATAGGGACGTGTTTTTCCCCCGGGATTCTTTCCCGGATGGAAAGGCGCCTTATAATAGAAGAAATATAGATGTTTATATCTGTAAGGGAGAAAAAGAAGAGGTATACGAGCCCCGGTTCGCTTATACGGGTTTCCGCTATATTTATGTGGAAAAGGGACGAGCGGAAATCGCAAAGATTGAAATGGTTCCCATGAACACGGATTTGATGGAAACCGGAAAGATCACGACGGACCACAAGCTGATCTGCGATCTTTGGGAAAGAATTACCAGGAGCTATAGGAGCAACATTTTTTCGGGGCCTACGGATTGCCCCACGAGAGAAAAAAATTTCTGGAATGGGGACACTCAGGCATTTTCACGCACTGCCTGTTGGTATATGGATAATTCCAAGTTCCTGGCCCGCTGGACGGACGGGGGACGTAAATTGGAAAAAGACGTGTATGGCTATGAGGATGAGGAATATATTCTTCCCCTTGTCCTATACATGTTTTACGGAGATCGGGAAATCGTGAGAGTGAAGTATCCGGCTGCAAAGGAATTGCTGAAAGAAAGGCAGCGGCGGATGAGCGGGATTCTTCCCCTGGGAATGCGGGCCCCGTACCGGGACTGGCTGGCGGTGGACAACGGAATGTCTTCGGATTTCCTGGCTTGCTGCTACTATTGTCTGCATCTGAACATGCTGTCCCGAATGGCCGCAATCTTGGGAAATGCTCAGGAGGAACGGCAGTTCAAGGAACAGTATGACGTCGCCAGGAAGAACTTCCTCGCCATGTATTATGAGGAGGGAAAAGGGGATTTCGGTCAGGCGTGCCAGGGCGGTCAGATATTGCCGCTGGCGCTGGGGCTGGTGCCGGTGGAAGAGCGCAGGAAGGCTATGGACAGGCTTTTGTTCTATATCAGAGAAGCGGATGACCATCTTACCACGGGGATTATGACGACCGGTTTCCTGCTTGGGCTGCTGTGCGATTTCGGACATGCCGATGTGGCTTGGAAGATTTTTACGCAAAAGGATTTTCCTTCCTGGCAGTATATGATAGATACCGGGGCCACGGCCATTACGGAGGATTGGAAGGGCATTCTTACGGAGGATCCGTCGCTTAGCATGAATCACTTTGCCCTGGGAAGTGTGGGGAGCTGGTTTTTTGAGTATTTGGGAGGAATCCGTGTGACACAGTCCGGGCCCGGACTGGAACATATCGTCATGAAACCCCTTTTCGTTCGGCAGATTGGGCAATATGGCGTCAGCTATCAGTCGGTAAAAGGGAAGATAGAATCCTCCTGGAAGTTTGCGAGGGATAGAATTTACTGGAAAATAAAGCTGCCGGAGGGAACGGATGCGGAGGTGTGTCTCCCGGAGGGGAAAGTGGTTTGCGCAGAACCCTATGAATTTGAGTTCCAGCTGGATGCGAAGACAGATTGCGAATGGATTATTTAAAAAAGGAGGAAGAATTTTATGGATTACAGAGATTACAGGACATCTCGGGCGGTTGTGATTGAAAGGCCGCATATGGCGAATTTGAGGGAAATAAAGCTGACGGAGCCCTGCCCGGACGCTTACATTGCACAGACGTATTTCTCCGCCATTTCTACCGGTACGGATATGAAAACCTACAAGGGTCTCCAGCATCCGGAGCAATGCTATTTCCCTCTTGTGCCGGGCTATGAGACGGCCGGAGTCGTGGTGGCAAAAGGGCCGGAGACGGACGGCAGGCTGCAGGTGGGAGACCGGGTGATGATCAATGAATGCCGGAAGTATGGGGACGTTTGCGCCGCCTGGGGCGGGGCCAGCGAGTTTACGGTGAAGGATTCCAATACCACCAATGACCAGTTTGATTATATGGTGAAGATTCCGGATAATGTCACTTACGAACAGGCGGTCCTGGCATATCTGGCCTGCGTACCGCTGAAAGGGATTGGAAGATTGACCCTTAGACCCGGGGAGACGATCGTCGTGGTCGGAGCGGGAATGGTGGGCATTTCCGCCATTCAGGAACTGAAGATATTGGAACCCACGCTTCAGGTGATTTGTATAGAGAGGAATGCCTTCCGCAGAAGCATAGCGGAAAAATATGCGGATATCGTGACTTCTCCGGAAAAGGCCCTCACGGTGATTCATGACGCCACAAACGGGAAAATGGCCGATCAATTAATGGAATGCAGCGGAAATCTGCAGGTGGTGGGAACCCTGCATCAATATGTGAAGGAAGGCGGCTGGGAAGAAGATGACCGTCCGGCTCATATCCATTTACAGGGAGACTATCCCGGACAGATTATCTTCGATCAATATCACAGATGGTTTGTCAAAAATGTCACGATTACCATGACCTGTGCCTTAAAGGCCGGCTGTAAGGAGCAGGTCTTGAAATGGATATCGGAGGGAAAATTTGATACTTCCCAATTACCGGTGGAGATCTGGGGAGTGTCCAGATGTAAAGAAGCTTTTGCCTATCAGGAAAAGATGGGAGAAGAATGTTTCAAGATTCTGTTTGACTGGTCAAAATAGAGGGGTTATGGAAAAGAAATTAGAACTGGTGCATTTTCAGATCACGAAGTCTTGCAACCTTAGATGCTGGTTTTGCGGTCAGTGGGGGGAAAAAGGTTTTTTCTCAAATGCGGGCGGGTCTCCCATGGAATTGGGAGACTGGATCAGGATTGCGGAAGAGTTAAAGGAATCTCAGAAGGGAAGGGGCCCTCTTCCCGATATCATCCTGTGGGGTGGAGAGCCCCTTCTGTGTCCCTATTTCGATCCCTTGGCGCAGAATCTTAGAAGAATGGGGTTTCGCCTGGGGATCGTCACCAACGGAGTATTGATGGACCGCCATGCGGAATTGCTGCGGCAGGAATTTGAGCATATTTACGTGTCCCTGGACGGGGATAGGCAGGAACATGATAAAGTAAGGGGAGATGGGGTATTTGACCGGGTGGCCCGCAATCTCGGGCTGGTTCATGGAGGAAATGCCAAAGTCTCTCTGATGACGGTGATTTCCCGGGATAATCTGGAACACCTGGAAGAATTGCCGGACGCCTTGTGCGGCCTGGATTGCGATGAAATTTTGCTTCAGGAGATGATTTTCCTTTCAAAGGAGGAAGTTTCCGCATATAAGCGCTGGATGGAGGAATGCTTTGGCACGGTCGCCACGGAAATAGATTCCTGGGTGAATGAGCCTGTGGAGGAAGAAAAAAAGCGGGCCGCGCTTGAAAAGATAGGAAAAAGAAAATATCCCAAGAATGTCGCATATCTTCCTCATGGAAAGGAAGGGACGTTCTGCAGATCACCTTTTTCCCATATCCATGTGGCGTGGAATGGAAACGTGATGTATTGTACGGATTTCTATGACTTCAGTGCCGGAAACGTGAAAGAGGATTCTCTGATTTCCATATTCCATAATTCAAAATCGGAAAAGTTTCGGGAAGAGATCAGGAAGGGAAACTGCGTTGCCTGTGATCACTGTTCCTGGATAAACAGCAGAAGTTTTCGCCTGGATGCTTGACGAATGGGAGGTAAACGTATGAAATTTGGCAGTGCGGCTTGGGGATTTCGGGAGACGCCCTTGGAAGAGCAATTAAGAATAACCCATGATTTGGGAATGCAGTTTCTGGAACTGGGCATTGCGAATGCGCCTGCAGATCTGGCTTTGGATGCGACGCGGCAGGAACTGGAAAGAGTGAGGGAATTATACCGGGATTATGGAATAGAACTTCAATATGCGTCTACCGGCAATGATTTTTCACAGGGGCATGACAAAGATGTGCAAAAGGTGGAAAAGGTATTGGACATATGCTCGGCATTGGGAGTGAAATACTTGAGAATCTTTGCGGGTTTTTCCCCTTTGGAAGAGGTGACGGGTTCCAGATGGAAGAATATGGTGGACTGCATCGGGAAGGTCGATGATTATGCCGGGCGGCGGAATGTATGCCTCGTCATTGAAACCCATGGAGGGGTGAACAGTTACGAGGATGGGGTGGAACATTTTGCCAGCACCTCCACGGATCCGGAAGCTCTCCGCAAATTGATGAAAGAACTGCCGGATACGGTGAAGCTGCTTTTTGATCCTGCCAATTTGTGGGCGGTAGGGGACCCTCACCCGGAAAACATTTATAAAATGTTTCAGGAAAGAATTCCGGTTGTGCATATGAAAGACTTTGTTCCCCAGCCCTCCGGGCATATCAAGCCCGGGGCCTGCGGGGAAGGAATCATGGATTGGGCGCTTATTCTGGATGCCATGAGGGATTTTGGCGGAGCTGTTCTGTTTGAGTACGAGAATCCCTGGGATATAAAAGAGGGATTGCGGAAAAGCTATGAATATATCAACGAAAATATGCAACAAAACATATATAATAGGCAACAAAAGATGCTTGTGAAATAATATGAATATGAGATAATAAATTCATAGAAAACAAAAACAAAAGTACAATACAAATTTTGAAATCGGGAAGAAAATATTAAATAATCAACAAATAATTGCTTGAAATAGGAATTTTATTGGAATATTTGAGGATTTATTTGCATGCGAAAAATGTTGCATATCTGAAAAATTCAGGGAAATCGATCAATCCATGAAATTTACGAAATATGAGAGGAAGCTGCAGGACATGTTTTGTATTGTTTTCTGGATTGATTAGATGATAGACACAATACAATGCAAATTGTCCTAAGGGGACGGAAAGAGAGGAAAAAAGTGAAAAAGATTTTAAGCTGCTTACTGGTAATGACCATGATTTGTGGTTTGATGACTGCATGCGGTTCTGGCGGGGATACGCCGAGCACCGCCCAGCAAGGCGAGACGTCCAAGGAAAGCCAACAGAGCGAGCCCAGCAAGGAAGCGCAGACTTCCGGAGAAACAGAGCCTGCGGCCGCAACCGAAGTGCTTAAGGTTCCCTTTTTGAGCGGCGACGTGCCGAAGGATCCGGTGATTCAGGAATTGGTCAACAAATTCAATGAAACCACGGGAAAGGAACAGGGAATTGAGATTGAATACACCGTTACCGCAGCCGGGGAATTGTTGAACACGCTCTCCCTTGGTCTGGAGAATGGGGAACTGCCTTACGTGTACTATGGATCCAAGGGAAGCAACATGGCCATGGAAGAGGGCGGGTTCAACATACCTTTCAGCCTGCTTCCCGGAGGAGCGGAGTTCGTGGCGGACTGGGAAGCGAAGGCCGGTTCCGCAGGGATGTGGAGCAAGGTTACGGGAAGCAACGAGATTTATTATCTGGCCTACGACAACCAGGGTCCCGCATTGTTCTACAACAAGGACATGTTCGTGGAGAAGGGCATCGTGGATGAAAACGGCGAGGCCAAGCCGCCTGAGACATGGGATGAATTCCTGAAGGATGCCGAGATTTTGACGGACGATGAGCATTTCGGCCTGGCCATGGGGCTGCAGTGGGGCTCTTACGCCTTGTACCATATTGTTTATAACGCTTTCAGCATGGTACCGGAAGGCGCAATTTCCTTCGATTATGACAACCTGAAGTCCTCCTTCAATTTGGAACGGCCTTATGAAGTGATCGGCGAGATCTACCAGAAGGGCTATTGCGTGCCTGGAGCGGAAACCATTGACAACGACCCTGCCCGGAGTTATTTCTCCGAAGGCGTGGCTGGAATGTTCCTGGGATATTCTTGGGACGTGGGCGTCTTCACCACCCAGTATGTGGCAAATTTTGATTGGGATCTGTGCGCCTTGAAGAACGAAGACGGAACGGACTACGGCATCGCCCTCGCTCCCGCAGTCGGACTGGTTCCCACCAAGAAGGTTCTGGAGCTGAGCGAAGCGGATCAGGAAAAGGTGATGACGGTCATCAAATGGTTCTATAGCGACGAAGTGGGCGCAAGGCTGACGGAGGAAGGGCAGCTGAGCTCCTCCAATCCCTCTTTCCTTGAGAAGGCGGATAAGAGCAAAATGCTTCCGCAGACGGTGAAGATGATCGAGATCATGACCTCCGGGCGCGTGTTCGCTTTCCCGGGTAAGGTACAGGGACTTTCCGAAAGCAACACAGAGAAGTCCTTGCCTACGCTCCTGAACGAGACCCTTCTCGATTATTGTAAAGGGAATATGACGATAGAGGAAGTAAAGGAAGAGATTGAATCGGCGATCGACCTGGAACTGCAGACCGAGGTGGAATCGGGAACCCTGAATCCGGACGATTATAAGTAAATCTCCGTAGGAAGAAACATTTTGTTTTAAATCGGTAATCATTCTCACAAGGGCACACGGTCATGAAATGTGTGCCCTTCTTGATAGAAAGGGATTTGGTCAAAGAGTGCAGAAGAATACAAAAAAGAAATCGAGCCATAAATACAAGAAAAATGTTGTCATACAAAGTTATTTGGTGCTGCTGCCACAGATTGTCGGATTCTTCGTTTTTTCCATCTATCCGATTTTCTGGGTAGTGAAGTATTCCTTCACGGATTACAATGGTTTTAAGGGGCAATTCGTCGGCCTGAGCAATTATATCGACTTGTTCCTGCATAACAGAACTTACTGGAGCTCCGTTGGGAATGTTCTTATCATAACGGGAATGAAGATGCTGCTGGAAATTCCGCTGGCTTTTTTGCTGGCCATGCTTTTGAATTGGGGCAGGCTTCGGGGGAAAAGAGCTTTCAGCGTCCTTCTCTTTCTGCCTTCCGTCATGAGCGTTTCTTCTGCCGGAATGATTTTCGCCTATATATTCCGTACCTATAACGGCATGATGAACAATCTGCTGATCAGTTTGGGCCTGTTGGACGCCCCGGTGAACTGGCTGGCGGGCAAATGGACGGCGATGATCGTCATTGTGCTGATGTCCACCTGGATGACGTTTCCCGTCAACATGATGTATTTTTGCGGGGCGGTCGCAGGAGTGCCCCAGGAGGTGTATGAATCCGCCAAACTGGACGGGTGCGTGGGGTTCAAAAAAATCATATATATCACCCTGCCCTTGATCGCACCCACCTTTAAGGTCATCCTGATGCTGGCGCTGACCGGCACCATGAAGGTGCTCAGCGACGTCAAGGTATTGACCGATGGAGGGCCAAAGGGACAGACGGACGTGGTCATGCTGTATCTGTACCGGCTTTTCTTTGAATCCACCAATCCGAGGATCGGCTATGCGTCGGCCGGCTCCGTCATCATGACGATCATGATAGCGCTTATAACCGTTGTTTATTTGAAAGCTTCCAAGAAATTGGACGAACTGTGCTAGGGGAGGGGCGGCAGACATGAAAAGTGGAAAACTTGTAAGGACGTTGAAGTCATTTGTCATTTATTTCCTCCTGGTCGCATTCGTCATCATCATATTGTATCCGTTTTTTTACAGCCTGATTTGTTCCTTTAAGGCATCGGGCGAGATCCTGGCCGGGAAGCAGTTCTGGCCGGTCAAGTGGCGGTGGGAAAACTATGTGACGGCGTGGAACAAGGCCAATTTTTATAAATATACGATGAACACGATCTTTTACGCCACCACGGTGACGGTGATCAGCATCTTGATAGACAGCTGCTGCGGTTATGTCTTTGCGAGAGGAGAGTTCCCGGGAAAGAAACTGATTTTTTCCGTGAAGACCGCGATGATGTTTTTGGCGTTGGGAAGCGCCACCATGTATCCGCAACTCCAGATTTTGAGCAGGCTGCATTTGCATAAAACCTTGTGGGGCCTGATCCTGATGACCTTTTTTGGCGGTTCCGTGGCTTACATTTTCATGATCCGGGCCTTCATATTGTCCCTGCCCCAGGAATTGGATGATGCGGCGACCATCGACGGATGTTCTTTTATGGGGGTCTTTTTCCGGATCATATTGCCTCTGATCCGTCCGGTCATTGCCACCATAGGGGTTCTGAGCTTTAAAGGCGCCTGGAACGATTACCTGTTCCCGCTGATCCTGACCATGTCCAATCCGGACAAGAGGACGCTGGCGGTAGGGCTTTATATTATGGAAAACGGGACCATGTCGGCGGATTGGTCGATTATGCTGCCCGGCATGATCATTTCGGCCATGCCGCTGATCGTGATCTACATGTTTCTCAATAAATATTTCCTGGAATCGCTGGCATCCGGGGCGATTAAGGCCTAGGGCGGAGGCATGCGGTTCATAGACGGAGGAGATTAAAAATTGTAATTTTCGCCCAAGCGGCGGAAGAATGCGAGGAAGTATGAGAGAAAAGGCTTTACACTATGGAAGGTGGATGTGCGACACGATCATGGGGGACTTTCCCTGTGATAAAATCGGACCCAATATAGGCATGTTTACCTATCATCACGGCGTCTTTTTGTCCGGGATGGAACAAATCTATCATCTTACGGGAGAACGCAAATATTTTGATTATATCAAGGGCTGGATGGACTCGGTGGTGGATGAAAACGGGGAAATCCGGCCGGTGGATAACGTCTGGTGCAGTCTGGCCACGCTGGACTACCGGCAGGCGGGAATCCTCCTTTTTGAATTATATCGTGAAACGCAGGACGAGAGGTATCACAAGGTCCTCGTCTATCTGACGGAGAGCCTGAAGTCTTACCCCGTGAATTCCTATGGGGTGTTCTGGCACTTTGCCCATACGCCCAACGAAGTATGGCTGGACGGCCTGTACATGGCGTCCCCCCTGATGTCCAAGTACGGTGCGGTTTTTCATAAGCCTGAATTCATTGACATGGCGGTGAAGCAGGCGCAGGGCATGTATTGTCACATGAGGGGAGAAAGCGGATTGCTGCGTCATGGCTGGGATGAGACGAAGCAGGCGGTCTGGGCCGACAAGCGGACCGGCCTGTCCGCCAACGTCTGGGGACGCGCAATGGGATGGTATCTCTTGGGGCTGGTCAACATATTGGATGATCTTCCGGCGGAACATCAGGAACGGTCTTCCATGGTAAATATTTTAACAACCTTGTTAAAGGAGGTGTGTAAATACCAAGGTGCGGATGGAAGATGGTATCAGGTTCTGGACAAGGTGACAGAAGCGGGTAATTGGCCGGAAAATTCGTGCTCCTGCATTTTTGTGGGCGTGTTGGCCAAGAGTATCCGTCTCGGATATCTGGGAATGGAATACTATGCTTCCGTGAAATCGGGCTTTGAGGGAGTCCTGCATTCCCTGAGGGAAGAGAAGGGGCGCCTGATTCTGACGGATGTCTGCACCGGTACGTGTATTGAGGACGGCAGCTATCAACACTATATTCATAGGGAACGGATTGAGAACGATTTGCACGGCGGTGTGTTTTTGATGATGTGTGCGGAAGTCGAGAGACTGGAGAAAATGAGAGAAGAGAGGAAGGCTTAAGTATGAACATCAAGGTGTTGAAGGAATTTCATTTGAATGAAGAGGTACATCAGGTAAGGACTTGCGAAGTAAATCTTGGTCCCAATGGAACGGGGATGCTCTTCGCATACTCCAAGTATCCCAACATTGATCCCTGCGAGAGCTCTTTTCGTTTGAACCGGTATCCCATGGAATTGGCCATGTTCGGAGAGGCGGGACAGATGCTGTGGCACAAGGAATTGGAAATGGAGATCATAGCGGGAATCTGGACCATGCCCTTTGTGGCCATTGACATGGACCAGGACGGAATCGACGAGATATACTATGTGGGAAACAGGCATAAGGACGCTCCCACGGACAGCCGTGCCATGACCCTGGAGTGCTTATACGGTTTGAGCGGAGAATATAAGGGACATTGTCATTTTGAGGCCGAAAACTTGGAATGGGAAAGATTGGGATGGGCCTTCCGCTTCATGCTTTGCGGCGGCTATGCGGACAAGGAGCCGGTGCTGGTGGCGGCCCAGGGGATTTATGGGGAGATTTATCTGCAGGCCTATGATTCGGATCTGAACATACGTTGGCGCAGAAGGATAGGAAGAGAGGAAGGCTCCGGCGGTTCCCATCAAACCCTCGTCTTTGATTTTAATCACGACGGGAATGACGAGGTGCTTTATGGGGAGCACATGGTCAGTCTGAAGGATGGCAAGGACGTTATTTGTTATGACCGAGACAGGTATTTCGGACATTCGGACATCGTGCTTCCGATCATGCATCCCGAGACCAAGAAAATGTATCTCTATACCTGCAGGGAAAGCGGAGATTATGAAGGATGTCCCAGAGTGGTCACCTTTGACATGGAAACCGGGAACGTGGTGTGGGAAGACATTTACAGCGATGAATGGGGACATTATATCGATGACGGTCACATGCACATCGGCTGGGTTGCGGCGGTAAGAAACATGCCGCAGAGCGGGAAGCCCGGGAAATTGGCGTATGCGAAGAGGATGCGCAACAAGAAGCAGTTGGTGGAGCACTATACTTATGATGTGTTTACGGGTGAAAAGGTGGACTATCCCTTCCCGTATCCTTTCGACCAGGTCATGCCCATTGACATCAATGGAGATGGTTATCATGAGTTCATTAAAAGTTCCCAGGCCATTGCGGGGAGCAGCGGCCTGGAGATAGTTGACGACAAGGGAGAGAAGGTAGCCTACGTGGGAGGCCACCTGATGGACGTTGGAAAGTACTTTGATTATCCGGGAGAGCAATTCATGTGCTTTTACCCTTATGAAGGGGTGGTGCGCCTGTGGGGTGATGCCGATGCGCAGGAGAGCGCAATTTTCCGTGAAAGATATGCAAACGGCTTCCTGAAGTCCACCATGAAGACGAGAGGAAGCGGATACAACTGGCATGTGGAATGTGCGATCTAGGAGACCCTTGCCGCAGAAGGGGAATCTATAGTTCTGCGGCTTTCCAGGTCATTTGCTTGCTGCCGTCAATTTCCCGATATTGCTTCGGCGTAAAACCGGTATATTTTTTGAACTGGTAGCAGAAGGTGCTGACATCGTTGAATCCACAGCTCAGAGCGATTGTAGACACGGTCATGTCGGTATTGACCAGAAGTTCCGCCGCCGTATGGAAACGGTAATCAAAAATGTATTTCTTGGGAGAAAGGGAAAAGGTTTCCATAAAAAGGCGGTATAAATGGGAACGGTTAATGCCGACATAGTCTGCAATGTCCTGGACGCGTATATCTTTTTGGTAATTTCGTTTGATGTAGTTGGTGGCCGTGATCAGGTAATCGTTTTCCAGGGATAAAGAGGATTTGAGCCGGTTGCGGGTCAAATGTCCGAAAATAAGGAAAAGATTTCCCAAAAGCTCATAATCGTTGACGCTCTGATTCATCATGTTATCGACGATATTGTTGAGCAGGGCCATGAAGTCCTCGCTGGGGGTGAAATCCACAAAAGGATTGGAACCGAGGAAGCCGCAATTTTGCAAGATCGACTGCGCATCCTGTCCGTCAAAGCCTATCCAGATATATTCCCAGGGGTCCTTGGAATCCGCAATATAGTAGGTGGTTACATTGGGCGGAATCAGGAAAACCTGATTGGCGGACAGGGTATAAGTGTGATTTTGAAAAGAGAAGCGCCCCTTCCCCTTGATAATGAAATGAAGTAGATATTGGGCGCGCACAGCAGGGCCAAAGTGGTGGCTCGGCTGACAGGACTCCCTTCCTGCAAAAAAAATCGTCAGGGAGGAAATCCCCCGATAATTAATGTTCCGGAAAACCTCTATGCGATTGTTTTCCGAGACCGTTTTACTTATATTTTCTGACATGATAAACCCCTCCCCCTCGGAGGAAAAAAGAAACTGATCATTCATCAGCAACGCAAGCAAATCGTAAAGTTAGTTTTATTATACTTTATTGGGATGAAATTTTCAAGCGGAAATAAAATAATTAAAGTTTATAATGTCTCTAAAAATGGCACAAGGAAAAATTTTACATACATTTTGGGTGAGCGTCATAATAAGGAGTCTGCTAGATGGAAGCAAAAATTATTTTTATGCCACATGCAAATATTCAATATTCACAGCTGCAGCCGGAAAAGCGTTTGTGGGTGATAAGAAATTGTTATGAGAAGTTGTTCGATCTGATAGCGGAAGGGGGCTACAAGATGGCCTTCGAAGCCAGCGGGATTACGATTGAGGAAATAGCCGTCAAGGCGCCGGACTGCCTGGAAAAATTGAAAAAATTGGTTCAAGAGGGAAAGATAGAGCCGGTAGCTTCTCCGTATATCCATTTTATGGTGGCCAACGTGCCCAAAGAGGTGTGCCTTCATTCTCTGAGGCTGTCTCTGGATGTCTGGGAAAAATATGTGGGACGGCGGCCGGTCATCGGTTGGAATCCGGAATGCGGCTGGGCGGAATATATATTGGATGTATATAAAGAAGCCGGTTTGAAGGCAATGGTGATGGATGCGGATTCCCTGTTGCTTTCTTTCGATGAAATCAGAAAAGCCACGGAGCTGCGTTTTGACGTACAGGGACATTCCAACAAGAATCATTTGTTCAAAATTGAAGAGTACATAAAGGACAAATCAAATTTTTTGCGGTTTATTACGAATCCGTCGGTTGCTCCCAACGGTTTGAAACTTATTTTTAGAAGCGACTGCATGGCCAACATCATGCTGTGGTATTTGATGGGGGCCTCGGAGGGCATGAGGGATAAGGCGCCGGATCTGCAGGAGATCAGGGAGATGCTTTTGAATTGGAAGCAGAGGATTTCGGAAACGGGAAGCTTCATCATGCCTTATGCGGAGGATGCGGAGTACATAGGTTCCACTGCGTATTTTTATGTAAAACAGTTCAACCAGGCCCGATTCTTTGAGGAAGAGCCCGGGAGCGTGGAGAGGTTCCAAAACATATTGCGGGCTGCGGAAGAAACGGGATATGAGTTCTCGACACCCAGCGAGGTTTTGGCGGCCGGGGAGTCCTTTGAGAACCCTTATGTGGAAATGATTGAAAACGGGGTGGCGTGGCACGGAGGTACCGCCAAGGCCTGGACCAACACGGAATATTCCAGGATCATGGATCCGGTGTGCCTTTCCATTTTGAACGGCATAGAGACCGTGGCCAAGCATCTGGGACAGTCCCTGGATGCGCTGGATTCGGATTTGAACCAGGCCATGATAGCGGTTTCCAAGGCCTGGGTTTCTGATTCCCGTTGGCCGCCCCTGCCGACGAGCCCCGGGAGATTTAACGTCCGGGAGAGTCTGGATGATATGTATGAGTCGAACGATTTGATTGAAGCGGCCATGCGGAATCACGGTATCTTAAACAAAAGGAGCCTTTATTCTCCCGACCTGATGCGCACGCAGATCCGCTTGATCGACGATATATTGATGGATATGAAATATTTTGGAGAATAGGACGTACAATGCCATGCAGTCAAAAGAAGTTAAAAGATCGCAAAGAGCTTATATTTTGCAGTGCATGTTCGAATATTTCGTATCGCTTCTTGTCATGGACGTCTATTTGGCGAAGGTCATGGCCGTCGTCGGCATCGATGATGCTTTGACGGGGGTTGTTTCAACCATTACGTCGCTGATGGTACAGACACAGCTTTTGTCGATTGTGATTATACCGAGACTGAAATCCGTAAAAGGGGCTGTCATTCTTTTTAACACTTTGGGACTGCTGTGTTTTATGACCTTGTATTTGATCCCGATCCTGCCCTTCGGATTTGTTTTTAAGAGAAACGCCATTGTGTTGTGCATGTTGTTCGGGTACTTTTTCCGATATGCTTTGGCGCCCATCCGTGCGCGTTGGCAAAATTCCTTTGTAGAGCCGGACAGAAGGGGAAGTTTCTGCGCAATATTGGGCAGGGTATCCCTGATAGCGTCCATGCCCTTTGTGTTGAGCGTGGGATTCGTGCTGGATCATTTTGAAAAGAGCGGGAAAATACAGACGGGGTTGTTGGTGGTTGCGGCAATCATTTCTCTTTCCTGCGTATGTAATCTTGTATGTTTGTTGTGCATCAGCAAACCCAGGGAGAAGCTGGTGGTGGAAACGGCTTCCATAAAGCAGGTGCTCGCCTATCTGTGGAATAACAAGAGTTACAGGATGGTATTTCTCCTTCTTGTTCTTTACCATGTGTCCAATCCTGTCAGCGGTTTCCTGGGAACCTATAAGATAAAGGAATTGATGATCAGCGTTGGAATGGTTCAGGTTATGAACATAGGGGGAAGCATAGTGCAGTTCATCGCCCTGAAGCCCTTTGGCAAGTTTGAAGACCGGACATCCTTTGCAACAGGGATGAAAGCGGCGATGACGCTGAGGGTGATCAGTTTGTCGGCGGTTCTATTCTGTACGCCGGGAACGAGGTGGCTGATTCTGGTGTATATTTTGGTCGATAATGCCGCTGTTGCGGGCTTGACTTATTGCATACAAAATATATTATATAATTATGTGGACAAACAATATATCGTGCAGGCCGACGCCATAAGCGGAGGAATCACGATGCCGCTGGGTTTTGGTGCGGCTCTGGCGGGCGGAAGGGTATTGTCGTATGTGCAGACGCATGAGAACATGGTTTGGGGAATGAAAATGTATGGGCAGCAGCTGTTGGCGGGTATTTCCATATTGATTTCCATTGTTGTCATATTGTATATACGTTTCGTGATTGAGAAACGGCCCGTCATGAAACAGTGAAAAGAGCGGAAGGATCCATTGGGATGAAGATTGTTGAGAATACTGCATCAAAACAACCGGAGGGGGAGCACGGGATCACGATTCATTGCTTCGGAGATTCCGTCACGGAAGGAATGGCGTTGAATGGGGCTCATTATGCAGGATATGGGGAATCTCCTTTCCCGGCGAGACTGCAGACGATTTTGACTGACAATGGCTACGGACATGTCACGGTTCGCAATTATGGGCATGGCGGAGAGAGGACGGCGGATATTGCGGCGAGGCTGGGAGGCTTCGCATGTTATGTCTCGGAGAAGATCACGATCCCGGCGGACAATCAAAAGGTTTCGCTTGGCACGATGGTGAGGGAGAACGGCCATGTCGCCGGTACAAAGCTCAAGATCCCTTATCCGGACAGAGACGGAAAGGATTATTGCGTATATATCACTCAGACAAGCCATGATACAAATCCTGTCCGCATTGACGGTGTTGAGTATACGCTGACGGTATCTGATGAGACGGACTGGATCGCAAAGACCGTGGCGGACGGAGTCGAGACAATCATTCCGGAAGGGGCGTTTTTCTTTACGGCCAACAACCGCAGCGGCACGGTAAATGTCTTGTACAGCGGCATTAATGACGGCGACGAGCTGACTTTTGAGCGGTGGGCGGATACGATGGAAGCATGTGGTGCCGTGAATGGCGGGAAGTATCTTGTCCTGGGATCTACGCATGCTTTGTTTGAACGGTGGTCAGACATCGAAGGGGCGACCGGTGAGGAAAAGTATCGGAATTACCGGAGAAAGTGCATGGTAAGGTTCGGCTTCCGGTTCATCGACCTATATGATGAGTTCTCACGTCACGGCGTGGATTACGCAATTTCCGCCGGTTATTTCCGAGATGTCTCGGAAGAAGAGATAGAGACGATGCGCAATAAGCTTGCGGCCCATCTGCTTCCGGGGGCATTTTGCTATAACGGTATTGATGGGGATGTGCATCTGTCGGAGGCGGGATACCATGTCATTGCGATGCTGATTTTCCAGCGATTAAAGCTGCTCAATTATATTTGAACCACGGGGAAGTTGAGGGAAATAGAAGTCCCGCTGAAAGGAGCATGTTTGAAATGGGAAAAGTGTTAAAAGTGGTATTGGTCGGCGCAGGAAATAGAGGAAAGGCTTATACCGACATCATGAAGGAAATGCCGGAGCGGTACCAGGTGATCGCGGTGGCGGAGCCCATCGAAAGCCGCAGAAGGGAAATCGCAGAGAAGCATGGGATAGGACGGGAAATGTGCTTTGCGGATTGGCGGGATCTATTCGCCCTGGGCAAGATCGGAGACGTGGCGGTTATCGCCACCATGGATGCCCAACATTACGCACCGGCGGTGGAGGCCATCGACTTAAAGTATGACATCCTTTTGGAAAAACCGGTTTCCCCTTCTCCGGCGGAATGTCTGGACATCGCCCGTCGGGCCGAAGCGGCGCGGGTCCATGTGGTGGTGTGCCACGTCCTGCGTTACACGGCCCTTTTCACCAGGGTCAAGGAATTGATTGATGCGGGCCGGATTGGAAAGGTGGTGTCCGTCAATCATGAGGAGTGCGTGGGCAACGTGCACCAGAGCCACAGCTTCGTGCGGGGCAACTGGGGCAACTCGGAAAGATCCTCTTTCATGCTCCTGCAGAAGTCCTGCCATGATATGGACATTCTGCAGTGGTTGATCGGGAAGCGCTGCAAAAAGGTACAGTCTTTCGGGGCCCTGTCTTATTTCCGGGAAGAGAACGCTCCCGTCGGCGCACCGCAGCGATGCATGGACGGCTGCCCTCAGGGGGAGACTTGCCCATATAATGCGGTGAAGCTATATTTGGAAGATAAGGGGAATGACTGGTTCCGCACGGCCTGCACCCGGGAGGCCGAACCCACGGATGAGATGGTGGAGAAGGCCCTGCGCACGACCCAGTATGGCAAATGTGTCTTCCGCTGCGACAATGACGTGGTGGATCATCAGACCGTGAATCTGCTGTTCGAGGATGACGTGACGGCCACCTTCACCATGAACGCCTTCAACCGGGGAGGAAGATTTTTGCACGTGTTCGGAACGGGAGGGGAGATTCACGCCGCCACCGAGGGAGATCGTTCCATCCAGGTATATGATTTCGCCACCCGCCGTGAGGAGGAGATTCCGGTATGCGCCGGGAATGGGATCGTTACGGGACATGGGGGCGGGGACACCGGGATCGTGGAGACCCTTTATGAATATCTGGCGGGAAGCTATAAGGGATGTTCCATCTCGGACATATCCATTTCCGTAGACAATCATTTGATCGCCTTTGCGGCTGAGGAAGCCAGGATGACCGGCACCGTGGTGGAGTTTGATGAGTATGTCAGGCGTCTTGCTATAGGTTCTTGTTGAGCATGTTGTGGAGCGCATTGTCCCGTTCTCTTCAAAGGCGTTGGCGGTCATGGCGATAACAGAAAGGATAATTTTGGATGAATAATTTGGAGTGGTTTAAAGCCGCAAAATTCGGTATCATGTCTCATTTTGGTCTGTACAGCGTTCTGGAGGGGGAATACCGAGGCATGCGTGTGAATGAAAGTGAGTGGGTGAGACATGAGATGAGAATTCCCCGGGAGGAGTATCATAGGTTGGCGAAGGCCTTTTATCCCATTTACTTTGATGCCGACGAATGGATCAGGACCGTGAAGGAAGCGGGCGCAAAATATTATGTGATAACGGCGAAGCATCATGAAGGATTCGCTCTGTTTGATTCAGAAGTGTCGGATTTTAACGTTGTGAAAGCGACGCCGTTTCGGCGGGATATTATTGGTGAAATAGCGGAAAGCTGCAGAAAATATGGCATAAAACTGGGTCTTTATTATTCTCAGGATCTTGACTGGGAGGAAGAAAACGGGGGAGGGTTTATAGAGAATCCCTTCGCAAATCCGGGCCATAACGTATGGGATTTTGAACCAGACAGAACGGTAGATTTTCAGAGCTATCTGGACAAAAAGGCGAAGCCCCAGATCCGGGAACTGCTCACGAAGTATGGCGATATATGCTTGATGTGGTTCGACTGTCCGTGGACGATGTCGAAAGAGCAGAGCCACGACCTTTACCATTTTGTAAAAAGCTTCCAGCCGGATTGTCTTGTCACCCAGAGAATTGGCCATGACCTATGGGATATTGCGTCCGGCGGCGATAATGAGCTGGACAAAACTGCCGATGCCCAAAAAGCAAATGATGTCCCGGCAACGCTCAGCGGAAGAGGCAACTGGGGATTTTCGGTATATGGGAATATGGAGTACAAAAGCGCAGAGCAGATCCTGCGGGAAAAAAACGAATTAAACGAAAAGGGAATCAACCTGCTGCTCAATGTCGGTCCTGACCACTTGGGAAGGTTTCCCGGTCCGGCCGTGAAAATTCTTAAGGAAATCGGTCTCCGGATTGCGCAGGACGGTTGAATCCCATTGTAGTTCTCCACCTTGGTCTTGTTATAAGTTCTTGGCAAATACATTGTGGAGCACCTTCATCATCTGTTCGATGTCGATGGGCTTGGCCAGGTGTCCGTTCATGCCGGTCTGGAGGGCCTTGTCCCGATCCTCTTCAAAGGCGTTGGCGGTCATGGCGATGATGGGGATGCCGGCCAGGATGGGATCCTCCAGCTGCCGGATTTTCGTGGTGGCTTCATAGCCGTCCATGATTGGCATCTGGATATCCATCAGGATCAGCTCATAGAAGCCTGGCTCCGAGGTGCGGATTCGGTCGTAAGCTTCCTGTCCGTTCTCGGCGCAGTCCACGTTGAAACCGGCTTCCTCCAGCAGTTCCACGGCAATCTCCTGGTTGAGGGCATTGTCCTCCGCCAGCAGGATGTGTTTGCCGTGAAAATCCGCCTTGGGGATGGAGATGGGCCTGGATGATTCGGCGGGAGCGTGTCCCAGGCTTTTCTCCAGGGTTCGGTGCAGATCGGAAGCGAACAGGGGCTTGCTGATGAAATCCGTCACCCCCGCCTGTCGGGCTTCCTCCTCGATGTCGGCCCAATCATAGGCGGACATGAGGATGATGGGGGAGTCCTGGCCCACGATCCGGCGGATCTGCCGCACGGTTTCTACCCCGCTCATGTCGGGCATGGACCAGTCCACGATGTAGACTTCAAAGGGATCCCTCAGATCGATGGCTTCCTCCGTGCGGGCGATGGCGGCCACGCCGCTTAAGGTCCATTCCGCCCGCATGCCGATCTGCCGGAGCATCTTGGACACACTCTGGCAGCTGACCAGGTCGTCATCCACCACCAGGCTCCGCAGATTGTGGAGCTCCGTGATGACTTCCATTTCTTGATGGGCTGCGGAGAACCGGAATTCCAGGTTCACGATGAATTCGGTGCCCTCTCCCTGCTTGCTGTTGACGGAAATGGTTCCCTGCATCATATCCACGATGTTCTTGGTGATGGCCATGCCCAGGCCCGTTCCCTGGATACCGCTGACGGTGGTGGTGCGTTCCCTGGTAAAGGGTTCAAACACGGTTGCGGCGAATTCCGGACTCATGCCGATGCCGGTGTCTATGATGCGGAATTCGTAGAGACCGCAACCCTCCCTGGAGGAAGGCCTCTGGGTCACCCGCAGGGTGACGCTCCCGCCGGGCTCCGTGAACTTGATGGCGTTGGAAAGCAGGTTCAGCAGGATCTGGTTCAGGCGGAGCCGGTCACAGAAGATATCCTCGTCCGCCACGTCCACCGTTTCGATAAACAGTTCCAGCCGCTTGGCATGGATGTCCGACTGGATGATGTTCCGAAGACCCTGGAGAATGTCCGCCAGATCCTCGGGTCGTTCCTCTATGACGACCTTGCCGGATTCAATGCGGCTCATGTCCAGCACGTCATTGATCAGGGACAGAAGGTGATTGGAGGCGTTGGCGATTTTGGCCAGATAATCCTGCACCCTTTCCCGATTGTCCAGGTGCGTGGTGGCCAGGGCGGTAAAACCGATGATGGCGTTCATGGGAGTGCGGATATCATGGGACATACTGTTGAGGAAGGTGGTCTTGGCCTTGTTGGCCGCATCGGCGGCGGAGAGGGCTGCGGAAAGCTCCTGAGTCTTGGCCTCCAGTTCCTCAGTGGCCCTGGCGATCTTTTTTTCCAGTGTTTTCTGGTTCCGGGTGCGGACGACCAGCATGGCGATGGCGAACAGGAGCAGGAGCAAAAAAGCGGTTCCCAGAACGACGTAAACGGGATTATCGTACAAAAAGGAAGTCAGACTGTAGTGCGGGGTGGTCCGCCCCGCATCGATCTCCCGGGCGGTGATGGTGGAAAGCTCCGTTTCACTCAGGCTGGAGACGGCCTTGTTCAGCAGAGAAAGCTGAAGAGATCCGTCCTGCTCGTGAACGCCGATGGAGTAGGAGAGGGAAGTGTCTCCCAACAGGGTGGAAGAGAGGAGATGCCTGACGTCCTCCCTGATAAACTGATCCGCCATATAGGAATATAGGATGGTGGCGTCCGCCTCCCCGTTTTTCACCGCTTCCACGCAGTCTTTCACGGAATCATAGAACACGAGCATCTCAGGCGGATACATCTCGGTGACATAGATGCTCAGGATGTCCGACTGATTGATGGATGCCAGCGTTTGAATTTCCCCGTCGAAGTCCTTCCTGGTCAGGCGGGTGAAGGTGGTCTGAAAATAAGGGCTGGTGATTTTGTAGTTTTCTTCCTCCGCCAGGTAATAGTCGGAGGCGAAGTCCAGGACGATATCCGCCGCCCCGGCCTTTCGCAGCGCATAATATTCCGCCTTGTCCTTCACCTGGAGAAATTCATAGGGAAGGGAAAGGCGTTCCGCCAAAACGGAAAAAATGGCGGGAAAGATGCCCTTGGCTTCTCCTTCCTGAAAATAGGAGTAGGGACGGCGGCTCGGGTTGGCGAGTACCTTCAGCTTCCGGCCGGAATCGGTGAGGTTCTGCAGGAAGGTGCGTTCTGCGGCGTTCAGCACGATGGTTCCCGATTGGTCCGTGGTATAGTATTTGTCATGAAGAGTGTTCCTCCAGTCGGGCTCCTGCAGATCCATTTCGTTGATGGCTTCGTTGATCTGATCCATCAGTTCCTTTTGATCCTTGCGGACGCAGATGTAAAAGGGGTTGGCGCTGAAGGATTCGATCAGCCACTCGTTGTCCATGACCCGGAGGCTTCCTGTGACGATGCCGTCCAGCTGTTCCGCCTGCAGGGCTTCGGTCAGTTCTCCTTCAGTCTCATAGTATTGGGGCGTAAAAGTAAAGCCATGTTCCATGGCGAAATTTTCAAAATTGACGTTTTTGGAATTGCCCTCCAGCATGCCGATGGTCAGGCCGTCATAGGTGGAATAGTCCCCCTCGACCACCTTCGTGTTTCCCGCCTTCACGGTGAAGATGGTGGAGTTGGAGCCGATATCCTGATTGGAAAAAAGGAAATCTTCTTCCCGTTCCGGCGTTTTTGTGACGGAGGTCACGATGTCCACCTCTCCGCTTTTCAGCATCTCCAAGGCGTCGGAATAGGAAGAGTCATAGCCCACATATTCATAGACCCAGTCGGCGTGGGTGGCCAGTTTCTGCAGAAATTCATAACCGTAGCCGCTTCTCCGTCCATTCTCCAGCAGGATGTGATAGCCGGAGAAGGCGAAGAAACCTACCCGCAGGGTCGTTTCTTCCGAAGCTTCGCTGCCCCTGACGATGCCGTTCTCTTCCGAGGTTCCGCCGTCCTTGGCAATGCCGATTGCATCTGAAGCTTCGCCGTTCTTAGCGATGCTAATTTCCCCCGAAGCTTCGCCATTATCATCGGCATCGATTTCTCCTGAAATGCCGCTATCCCTGGCGGTTCCGGTATGATCGGAAGTCTCACCACTCCTGTCGGCCCCGATATCTTCCGAGGTTTCGCCGTTGCCGGGGGTTTGGGCGGCGAGAGCGAGGGAACTGGATGCGGTCAGAAGCAGAGTGGTCAGTACAAAACATAGTATTCTCTTGATTTTCATATTTCCTCGTATTCCGCCGCCGATCAGGCGGCATTTGACTGAATGGAACGCCTTTATCAAAAAACCGGGTGTGAAGGAAGTTCACACCCGGTATTGGTCAGTTCAAGAAAATTAAAGCTGAGGACCTGCGGCAACCAGAGCCTTGCCGGCGGCGTTGCCTTCGTATTTCGCAAAATTCTTCACGAATCTCTGTGCCAGATCCTTCGCCTTGGCGTCCCATTCGGAAGCGTCGGCATAAGTATTCCGAGGATCCAGGATGTTGGTATCCACACCGGGAAGCTCCGTGGGAACCTCGAAGTTGAAGTAGGGAATCTTCTTGGTGGGCGCATTCAGGATGTCTCCGTTCAGGATCGCATCGATAATGCCTCTGGTATCCTTGATGGAGATACGCTTGCCGGTGCCGTTCCAGCCGGTATTCACCAGATAAGCCTTGGCACCATTGGCTTCCATTCTCTTCACCAGCTCTTCCGCATACTTGGTAGGATGCAGCTCCAGGAAAGCCTGGCCGAAGCAGGCGGAGAAGGTAGGGGTGGGCTCGGTGATGCCCCGCTCCGTTCCCGCAAGCTTGGCGGTGAAGCCGGACAGGAAGTAGTACTGGGTCTGTTCAGGAGTCAGAACGGATACGGGAGGCAGCACACCGAAAGCATCCGCAGACAGGAAGATCACGTTCTTGGCAGCCGGTGCGGAGGACACGGGACGAACGATCTTCTCGATGTGATCGATAGGATAGGACACACGGGTGTTCTCGGTCACGCTCTTGTCGTTGAAGTCGATCTTGCCGTTCTCGTCCAGGGTGACGTTCTCCAGCAGGGCGTTGCGCTTGATGGCGTTGTAAATGTCGGGCTCGGAATCCTTGTCCAGATTGATGACCTTGGCGTAGCAGCCGCCTTCGAAGTTGAACACGCCGTTGTCGTCCCAGCCGTGCTCGTCATCGCCGATGAGCAGTCTCTTGGGATCGGTGGAAAGGGTGGTCTTGCCGGTGCCGGACAAACCGAAGAAGATGGCGGTGTTCTCGCCGTTCATGTCGGTGTTGGCGGAGCAGTGCATGGAAGCGATGCCCTTCAGAGGAAGGTAGTAGTTCATCATGGAGAACATACCCTTCTTCATCTCGCCGCCGTACCAGGTGTTCAGGATCACCTGCTCCCGGCTGGTGATGTTGAATACCACGGCGGTCTCGGAGTTCAGGCCCAGTTCCTTGTAGTTCTCCACCTTGGCCTTGGAGGCGGTGTAAACCACGAAATCAGGCTCGAAATTGGCCTCTTCTTCAGCGGTGGGCTTGATGAACATGTTGCGGACAAAGTGAGCCTGCCAGGCCACTTCCATGATGAAACGGATCGCCATGCGGGTGTCCTTGTTGGCGCCGCAGAAAGCGTCCACCACGAACAGCCTCTTGCCGGACAGTTCCTTGATGGCGATGTCCTTTACGGCAGCCCAGGTCTTTTCGCTGGCGGGATGGTTGTCATTCTTGTACTCATCTGAGGTCCACCACACGGTGTCCTTGGAATTCTCATCCATGACGATAAACTTATCCTTGGGAGAACGTCCCGTATAAATGCCAGTCATGACGTTCACGGCATTGAGCTCGCTGACCTGTCCTTTTTCATAACCGTCCAGTTCGGGCTTGGTCTCTTCTTCAAACAAAAGCTCGTAAGAAGGGTTGTACACGATTTCCGTGGTACCGGTAATGCCATATTTTGTTAAATCAACTACAGCCATCTTCATTTTACCTCTTTTCTATATAATTTTGTAATAATGACAGGAATACCAAATTCCTCTATCTTATTATACATGATAAATCTATAAAATCAATACAAATTTTGAATTTTGAAATTCTATAACAGTTCAGGACTCCAAAAGGCCGAAGTACAGATCGTGGGCCTTGTGGTATTCCCTGTTGAATTCCTCGTCCCGGCCGGAGTGGAGCTGGGAGACATAATCGTGCACCTGGTGCTTGAGCTCCGGCTGGATCCTGGCGATGGTGGCCACGCCGATGTTGGAGCAGACGTCGGAAATCCGTTCCACCTCCGTCAGGAGGTTCAGAAACTCCGTCCCGGCGAAAATAGAGCAGTCCCCGGCCAGGAGCCGGTCCACATGATGGTTCTTGAGAACGCCTACCATGTCGTCCACCACTTCCTCCAGAGGCTCGATATGCCTGGCGGCGTCTACGTCCCGCTTGGCGAAGGCCTGGTTACTGTGCTCCAGGATGTTGTCCAGCAGTACCTTCAGCACCTGTATCTCGGACAAGGCAGCCTTGGAAAAGGAAGTGTCATGGTCATGCAGGGAAGCGGAGATCTCCGCAATATTCATGGCGTGATCGCTCAGACGCTCGAATTCCGACACGGCGGAATAATAGTGGTTCATGATCTCCACGTGCTGGGAAGCGGTGATGTGGGCGGAAATCTGAATCAGGTAGTTGCTGATTCGATCCGCCATCTGATCCACGTGGCTCTCATCCTGTTCGATCTGGGCTCCGATTTTTTCATCATAGCTTCCGATCATCTGGAAGGCCCTGGAAAGATTGGCCCGGGCCAGACCGTACATGGCCAGCAGGGCGTCGTAGCAGCGTCCGAAAGCCAGGGCGGGAGTGCTGAAGAACACCGGGCTTAAAGCGTCCAGCAGCTCGTCGGTTTTTCCCTCCTGGACGGATTCGTCCTTCACCAGTTTGTGGCTCAATCGTTCATAGATGGGCAGGGCAGGAAGCAGCAGGATGGCGCAGGACAGATTGAAAACGGTATTGGTGTTGGCAATGCCGCCGGAATGGATCACGCTGTTCCAGAGACTGTCCAGAAGGCCCAGACCGTGGATCACGTTGACGATGACCAGGATCAGGACGGTTTCACTCAGATTGAAGAGAATGTTGACCACGCCCACCCGCTTGGCGTCCGGCCTGGCGCCGATGTTGCAGACGATGGCGGTGGTCACGCAGTCCCCCAGGTAAATGCCCACCAGCACCGCATAGATGGCGCCGAAGGTCAGCTGCCCCGACATGGAAAAGGCCTGCAGGATGCCGATGGTGGCGGAGGAACTCTGGAGCACAAAGGCCACTCCGGCCCCGATGAGGTAGCCCAGCAGGGGATTTCTTCCCAGATTGGAAAACAGGCGTTCAATGATGCCGCTTTCGGTGAGCACGTTCACCGCCCCGGTCATGTTCAGCAGGCCGGAAAACAGGATGCCGAAGCCGATGATGATCTGGCCGACCTTGCTGGAGCCCTTGGACTTCCAGCCCATGATGATGACGATGCCGACGATCAGGGCCAGAGGGGCCAGGGTGGAAGGCCGGAAGAACTGCAGGAAGGAAGCGCCGCTGGAATCCAGATCCAACAGGCGGATGATCTGGCCTGTCACCGTGGTTCCCACGTTGGCCCCGATGACGATGCCCAGGGACTGACGCAGGCTGATGATGCCGGCCCCCACCAGGCCGGAGGTGATGACGATGGTGGCTGTGGAGGACTGGATCACGGCCGTCATGACAAGTCCCAGCAGGAAAGCTTTGAAGGAAGTGTTGGTCAGATTCTCCAGGGCGGTTTTCAGCGTTTCGGAAGAGCTTTCCTTCAGGCCGTCGCCCATGATGCGCATCCCGTACAGGAACATGGCCAGCCCGCCCAGCAATGTGATTAAATTGAAAATATTCATAGATTTGCTTTTGTACCTCTAATTGTTTTGTCAGGTTTTAAGTGCCGTGCAATCTGTATTTTACTATATTTTCACATGGATTTCCACAGTTTTTTACGGGAGAATGCAAAATTATGTTCGGTGCTCCTTGACAGGAGATGCAGGGAAGAGTATCATGTTGGCATGCGAAGAATCTCATCGGTTCCCTGGAGGTGCGGGAGGATTCGTATCTGTTGTATCTGTAATTCTGTGGTTTATGGCGGATCGCCGTTTTCACCGGAGTGCATGAACTTTATATTTTATAGAAGGAAGGTCGGCGTTTATGGACAAAAAAGACACTTATTTTTATGAAGAAGTTTTGGGAAAATCCACGGAAAAAGGAGAGGTGAGGGAGCCGGAACCGGCTTGGGAGCCTTTTCCCGGGAAAAAACAAGGGGAGTACACGCTGGAAGATTATTACGCCTTGCCGGAAGATGTGCGGGCGGAACTGATCGATGGAGTGCTCTATGACATGGCGGCGCCCTCTGCGCTGCACCAGGACTTTATGGTCGGGATTCTGCATCAGATGACAGATTATATTATGAAAAACGGCGGCCCCTGCAAGGTTTATGTTTCCCCCATCGGCGTGCAGTTGGACTGTGATGACAGGACCATGGTGGAGCCGGATCTGTTGATTTTGTGCGATAAGGAAAAACGGAAGGAGCGGTGTATTTTCGGGGCCCCGGACTTTGTCCTGGAAATCCTGTCTCCCGGCACGGCGTATAAGGATTCCCATGTCAAGCTGAAAAAATACGAAGCCGCCGGGGTAAAGGAATATTGGATGCTGGATCCTCCCAAAAAGAGGCTTCTGGTATATCGGTTCGGGGAAGAAATGGATCTTTCCATATATGGTCTGACAGGAAAAGTCCCGGTGGGAATCTATCAGGGGAAGCTTGAGATCGACCTGGATGCGGTTGTAAGGTGGGCGGAGTTGTGAAAAATCGGGAAGAACCCGGAGGAAAAAGAAATATTTGTTTTCTCTGGGGATTTGATGTATAATGGGCAGTACAATACAGATGGAGAGGAAGTTTGACCTATGAACGAAAAGCATATGGAAGAGCAAGAAGATCAAATGGAAGAAATCCGACAGGGATATTACACGGGAGAGCGTCCTCTGTTCGGGAGAAAGAATCTTCGGATCTACGACACGATTTTCGGAGAGGGAGAATCCCCCTTGAAGGAAAGCCGCAATATCGAGTTATACAACAGTATGTTTCAGTGGAAGTACCCCCTTTGGTACGCTAGGGATATCCTGGTGAAGGACACCACCTGGTTTGAGATGGCCCGGGCCGGGGTCTGGTATACGGATCACATCCGGGTGGAGGATTGCGCCGTGGAGGCCCCCAAAAATTTCCGCCGCTGCCACGACCTGACCTTGAAAAACGTTTCCATTCCCAACGGGGCGGAGTCCTTGTGGCAGTGCGAGGGGGCGGTTCTGGAGGACGTGGTGGTCAAAGGGGATTATTTCGCCATGAACTGCAGCGACCTGGACGTCCGGAGGCTGACCCTTTACGGCAATTATTCCTTTGACGGGGCGAAGAATGTGGAAGTGCGGGATTCCAAGCTGCTGTCCAAGGACGCTTTCTGGAACACAGAGAACGTGACGGTCCATGACAGCTTTATTTCCGGGGAGTACCTGGGATGGAATGCGAAAAATCTGACGCTGATCGGCTGTACCATAGAAAGTCTCCAGGGGATGTGCTACATTGACAACTTGGTCATGAAGAACTGCAAGCTGCTGAACACCACCCTGGCTTTTGAATATTCCACGGTGGAGGCCCAGATCGACAGCGGGATCAAAAGCGTGTTCAACCCCAGCGGCGGCAGCATCCAGGCGGAATATATCGAAGAACTGATCCTGGAGAATGACAGGATCGATCCGTCCAAAACCAGGATCGTCTGCAGGAGAAGCGGCAGGGAAGAGTAAGCCGGAGGGGACGTTTTTCAGCTGAATTTTATTACTGGCGGGAATGGAAATGAAGCACTTCGATTGAAATAGAATGCCGTCTGAACGGCGGCAGAATGCGAGGAAATTATGAAGTATGATTTCGACACGCCGATAGACCGGAGAGGCACCGGCTCCCTGAAATGGGACGTGGCGGAGGGCGAGCTGCCCATGTGGGTGGCGGACATGGATTTTCAGACCGCACCGGAGATTCGGGAAGCCATTTCCCGGAGGGCGGAGCACGGCGTCTTCGGCTATTCCGTGGTTCCGGAAGCCTGGTATGACGCCTACCGGGAATGGTGGGGGAGCAGGCACGCTTTTCCCCTGGAAAAGGATTGGCTGATCTTCTGTACCGGCGTGGTGCCGGCCATTTCCAGCATTGTGCGCAAGCTGACCACTCCGGCGGAGAAAGTGCTGCTCCAGACCCCGGTGTACAATATTTTTTTCAATTCCGTTCTCAATAATGGGAGACAGGTGCTGCAAAGTCCTCTGCGGTACGAGAAGGGGAACTATTCCATCGATTTCGCCGATCTGGAAGAAAAGCTGGCGGATCCTCAGACCAGCCTGATGATCCTGTGCAATCCTCACAATCCGGTGGGGAAAATCTGGGATCGGGATACCCTGGCCCGCATCGGGGAGCTGTGTGAGAAGCATCATGTGACGGTGCTTTCCGACGAGATTCATTGCGACTTGACGGATCCCGGATGTTCTTATACCCCTTTTGCTTCCGTTTCGGAAGCCTGCCGGACCAACAGCATCACCTGCATCGCCCCCACTAAGGCCTTCAATCTGGCGGGCCTGCAGACTGCGGCGGTAGTGGTGCCGGACGCATTTCTTCGCCACAAGGTGTGGCGGGGGCTGAACACGGACGAGGTGGCGGAGCCCAACGCTTTTGCAGTGGAAGCGGCGGTGGCCGCCTTTACCCGGGGCGGCGGCTGGCTGGATCAGCTGCGGGAATATCTTTTTGAAAACAAGCGGCTGGTAAAGGAGTTTGTGGCGCAAAATCTGCCGGAATTGTCTTTGGTGCCTTCTCAGGCCACGTATCTTCTCTGGCTGGACTGCTCCAGGATCTGTGAAGATTCGGCTGCGCTGGCGGAGCATATCCGGAAGACCACGGGACTGTACTTGTCGGAAGGGGCCCAGTATGGCCTGGGCGGGGAGAGGTTCCTGCGCCTGAACATCGCCTGCCCCAGGGCGAGGCTGGAAGAGGGCCTGAAGCGGCTGGCTGACGGCGTGAGGAAATGATACAAAGAGTGTGTTGGATATTTTGGGTGAAGAGCCGGTTTCCCATGGACGGGGAACCGGTTTGTTTATAAATGAGATTGAGGTTGCAAATGTTTGCCGAAGAAGATACATTATTTGTAAAAGAAGGGAGCGCCACCGTTGCGCAAACGCTCCGGAATGGAGGTTGGAATGAAAACACAAGAGGAATATTTACAGGGGCTGAAGAAGTGGCTCCGGGATACGGAGGAAGTCCCTTTGGAGGAAATGTCGGAATTTTTCGCAAAAAGGCTGGGGGACTATGAAGAGCATATGTCCGTCTGGGAAAAATCTTATCGCCTGATCGCCGAAGCGGTGCCGGACGAATGCCGGAAAATTCTGGACCTGGGATGCGGAACCGGTCTGGAACTGGATCAAATCTGGAAAAGGAATCCGGAGACGGAGGTGACGGGCGTGGATCTGTGCCGGGATATGTTGGACAAATTGTTGGACAAACATCCGGACAAGCGTTTCACACCGGTATGTCAGGATTATTTTCAATACGATTTCGGCCGGGAACAATGGGACGCCGTGATTTCTTTTGAAAGTCTGCATCATTTTTGGCCGGAGTGCAAAAAGGAACTGTATCGGAAGATTTATGGCGGCGTGAAGGCTGGCGGCGTCTTTGTCCTGGGTGACTATATCGCCTGCTGCGACGAGGAGGAAGAGCTTTTGCGGGAAGCCTGTCTGGAACGGAGGAAACGGTTCCAGATCCCGGAGGATCGTTTCGTTCATTTTGACATTCCGCTGACCATGGAGCATGAAACGGCTTTGCTGCAAGAAGCCGGATTCCGAATTGAGAATATCATGGATGAGAATGCGGCCATCATTGTGTGCCGAAAAGCGGATATTGTCATTCTTTAATGGGCTTGCATTTCTTTTTCTTGTAACGTATAATGAGAAACATAGAACAGGTAAAGTAACCATGAAGAAGTGCGATTAGAGGTAAGGAGGTAGCTGTTGAACCGGGAATCGTTTTCGTTTATTGTGTATATGATTCATGCTTGTGCTGGAAAATGGAATATGCAACCGTCCGAAGTATATAGGAAATTGCAGAGCGCAGGATGTATTAACAACTACTTGGTGCCTTATTATGATATTTTGCATACGCAGGGTACTGGATATATTATAGATGACATAAAGGAATATTTAGCAGTGCGAGGGATTGCGATATGATCGTTTATCATGGTTCTACAGAAATTGTGAGAAATCCGGATATCAATCATTCGTACAGGCAGCTTGATTTTGGCAAGGGATTTTATGTGACCACTGTAAGGAAACAGGCAGAACGCTGGGCCAAACGTAAGGCGGATGTCCTGGGAAAGGATAAAGCAATTTTAAATATTTACCAGATGAGTGAAAGCCTTGTCGGAATGCGAACAAAAGGTTTTGACGATGATTTGATCGAATGGATTGATTTTGTGTGCCATTGCCGTGATGGGAAAAGGGATTATCTACAGTTTGATCTGATATTTGGGAAAGTTGCAAATGATAAAGTCTTCCGTGTCGTAGATATGTATCATTCTGGAATTTGGGATAAGGAGCGTGCGTTGAGGGAGATTAGAGTATATCCATCCTATGATCAAGTGGCGTTCATTACACAGAAGGCCATAGACGGACTTCTTGTATTTGAATCTTATGAAGAGGTGTAAATCATGGACGATGATGTGCTGGAAAGAGTGTATCAGGAGAACTTGGAAGAGAGAATCATCGCATATTTGGCCGAACAGAAAGATATTTCCCTGGAAAAGGCGATGGACATTTATTATAATAGCAGGCTTGCGGATAAGATTCAGCGGGGGGTTGAGGGAATCCAATATTTAGATTATAAAGTTCTTGTTCAAATTTTGTGCGATACAGAAACGCATTTGTTTTAACTTAGTATGCGGAGCAAGGATGAAGTCTCCCCAAAATATCAAGACATCCAAGGCGCATTCTGATATACTGAAGCTACGATCGATCGGGTTCATGGAATAGGAGCGGAGCGGAGATGGCTCGAAAAGCTTTTCCGCTTTGTCAATCATATTTCTGTGCGGGATTATATAATACGCAGGAGAATGACGAAGGCGGCGAGGCTGTTGGTGGAATGTCCTGAATCCAGCATCCTGGACTTGGCGCTGAAGTTTGGCTATTCCAGCCACGAGGCGTTCACCCGGGCATTCCGGCAGATCTGGAACTGTTCACCTTCCGAATACCGGATGCAAAACCGGACTTCGGAACTTTTCCCAAGGCTTTATACGCCCTTGGAGTTAGGAGACGATTATATGAAGGAATAATGTTTATGTTCCATGTTTTATTGACATTCCTCGTAAATCATGCTATAAGTAGGTATAAACTTTCGATAGCGGAGGAGTTGTCTACATCTCATGGGCGTTTGTATTCGTATTCGTAAATAAGCACAGCGTACCGAATTTGTAATTAGGGGTACCGCTGTGCTTTTTTGCGTCCAAATGCGAGTATAAATTACAAGTGAGGTGTATTTTTTATGGCAAAAAATCAGAGCGACGTTTATTCTATTTCACAGAACTTTCTGACAAATCGTAGACTCATTCATTCCCTTATCAAAAAGGCCGGGCTCACCGCCCGGGATACGGTGCTGGAAATAGGTGCGGGAAAAGGACATATTACGAAAGCGTTGTCGGCTTCTTGTAAAACTGTGATCACATATGAAATTGATGAGAAGCTTTACGAAAAATTAAAACCGCAGGTTGATGCCAATGTGCGGCTGTATCATGGGGATTTCTTAAAGTGTGCTCTTCCTAAGTTTCCCTACAAGGTATTTGCCAATATTCCGTTTTCAAGGACGACGGCAATCCTGAACAAATTGACGCAGGAGGATCGCTTGCCGCAGGGCATGTGGCTGGTAATGGAAAAAGGGGCCGCCATGCGTTTTTGCGGCATGCCGAGAGAAAACCTGCACTCCCTGCAGCTGAAGCCGTTTTTTGAGTGCAGGATCCTTTATCACTTTCGGCGGGAGGATTTTCATCCCAAACCCCATGTGGACATCGTATTGTTGGAACTAAAGCGCAAAGAAAAACCGGATATCCAACCTGCACAGCGGCGTGCCTTTGCATCTTTCCTGTACCTTGGCCTGAAGGACGGTTTGTACGGTCCCCGGTCCCCGCTTACCAAAAAACAGATCGCAATGGCATTAAGGGCCGCCCATCTGCCGCCTATCAGGGCTTCCGGCGAGGTGCTGTATATCCAGTGGCTCTGCCTGTTTCGATGCTGGCTGGAATACGGAAGATAAGTTTGAATATGGAAGAAAAGTATGAAAAGCTTGAATTGCAAAAGGTTTTATGGCATACTGGAAAAAAGACCGCTTAAGCGGGAATGGAGGATTAGTATGGCGATTCATGTATTGTCCATCGGCAACAGTTTCAGCCAGGACGCACAGCGTTATCTGCATGATCTGGCCAGGGGAGAGGGGACGGAGCTGGAAACGGTCAACCTGATGATCGGGGGCTGTTCTCTGGAGAGACATTTTCGAAATCTGAAAGGAGAAAAGAGGGATTATACCCTGGAGGTAAACGGTCATTTTGCGGAAGGCTTTCTGACCACCATACAGGAGGCCCTCACAGCCCGAAAATGGGATGCGGTCACGCTTCAGCAGGCCAGTCATTTCTCCTATTTGGCGGAAACCTATCAGCCTTATTTGGGTGTGCTGGCGGCTGCGGTTCGGGAGTATTGTCCGGGAGCGAAGCTGTATTTGCATCAGACCTGGGCTTATGAGACCGGGAGCGAACGGATCAGACGGCATGGCTTTGAGACTTATGAGGAAATGTTCGCCCGGGTGAAGGACTGTTATGATCGGGCGGCGCAGGAGATCCGGGCGGACGGTCTCATCCCCAGCGGCGATGCTTTTCGGATCGCCCTGGAGAAAGGAATCGGCCGGATCCACAGGGACACCTTTCATGCCAGCCTGGGGGCGGGGCGTTTCCTGCTGGCCCTGGTGTGGTATGCCTATCTCATCGGCAGTCCCATAGATCAGGTGAGATTCCGGAACTTTGAAGAGCCCGTCAGCGAGGAAGAGTGCGGCATCGTCCTGCAGGCGGCAGGGGAGGCCTTACGCCTCCCCTAATTCCTCCGTCAGCTGACAGATTTCTTCGATCATTTCCCCGATCTTGGCGATGGTGTCCAGGAGCGGCTTGTCCGTGGTGATGTCCACCCCGGCCATGGCGGCCAGCTCCACGGGCGTTCCCGTGCCTCCGGCGGCCAGCACCCGTTTCCAGTCCTCCGCAGCGGACTGGCCTTCCTTTTCAATCCGGTCGCAGACTTGGGTGGCCACGGTGAGGCCGGCGCTGTAGGTGTAGGAATACAGGCCCATGTAATAGTGGGGCTGGCGCATCCAGGTCAGCTCCGCACCGGGCAGGAGTTCCACGGCGTCGCCCCAGAAGCGTTCCAGGGTTTCCTTCATGAGGCGGTTCAGGGTTTCGGCCTGCACGCTGCCCCCTTCGTCGATGATCCGGTAGACTTCCCTCTGGTAGGCCGCCTCCAGCAGATGCGTCACGAAATTGTGATAATAGGTGTTGCTCACCATGGAACTGAGCACCCACCGGCGGAATCGGGGATCCGGGTTGGTTTTCAGCAGATAATGGGCCATGAGAAGCTCGTTCATGGTGGAAGGAGCTTCCACGAAATAGGTGGACACGTCCGTGTCGAAAATGGATTGGGCGGCGTTGCAGGCCTTGAAATGGCCTGCGTGCCCTAACTCGTGGGCCAGAGTGAACACATCGGACATCCGGTCATTCCAGTTGAGCAGGATGAAGGAGTGGGAGCCGTAAGGGCTGGCGCAGAAGCCGCCTGTGGACTTGCCCTGATTTTTGGCGAAATCCACCCACCGGTCCCGGTAAGCTTCCCGGATCATGGCCTGATATTCCGGCCCCAGGACGGACAATCCTTCTTCAATGTAACGTCTGGATTCTTCTATGGTCACCTTGGGATCGTATTCCGGATCCACTGGAAGCTTCAGATCCGCATAGGTCATGCGATCCAGGTGATGCACTTTTTGCAGGAGCCGGGCATATTTCTTCATGTGAGGGGCCAGCTTTTCCATGATTAAGTCGATCTGGCGGTGATACAGAGAAATGTCCACCTTCTGTTCAAAGAGGAGGCTGTCGAAAACGGAGGAAAAGCCCCGCAGGGTGGCCAGGGTCTTGTCCAGCTGGACCTGGGCCTGATAGGCGGCGGCCGTCACATTTTCGTATTCCCTGATTTTTTCTGAAAAAGCATGGAAGGCGGCCCGGCGCACCTCCGTGCGGGCGTCATATTCGTAGTCGTCTTCGAAAAGGGAATAGCCCAGGGGGTATTCCTTACCTTCCGCAGTAAAGGAAGGGAAGCGCATGTCCGCCAGCTTGGCGATGTTATAGATCTGGTAGGGTGCGCCGAAGGTGGGGGAGAGGGCGGCCAGCACCCGTTCCGTTTCCGGCTGCAGTCTGTGGGGCTTCTGTCGGAGCAGATTCTCCAGGTAACGCCGATTTTTGCCGGCCTGGGCGGCTGCGGACTCCAGAACGGCGGCATCCTGCTCCAGAATTTCGCTGTCGATGAAGCTCAAACGGCTGAAAATTTCCGACATCAGGAGGCTGATGCGGTCGTTGCGCTCCTTGTTGTGCCCGTCGTAATAGTCCACCTCCACGGCCAGATAGGCGTATTCGGAGACCAGGGTGACGATCTCGTAGAGCTTTCGGAATTCTTCCAGACAGGCGTTGATTTGCCGGGGAGTATCGAGCTTTCCTTTGTAATTGGCCTCCAGCTCTTTGCTCATGGCTTCCGCCCGTTCGGCATCCCGGTACATTTCTTCTTCAGAGGCATAGATGGCGGACAGATCCCAGGTGAGTTCTTCCGGCACATCCTTTCTCATGACAAGTTCCATTGGAGTTCCTCCTTCGTAAATTTTAAGCTGTCTTCCATTATAGGACAACCCTGTGCCGGTTGCAAGGAAAAGAGTGGAAAAGAGAATTATATTTTTCGGAAAATCTGTAACAGTTCAGGGGCGCCATTCGCAAAGTCGTGCTTACGCACTTTTCGCTGCTTTTAAGTCCGCTCCAAAGGAGCGGATATGCTCCCTTTGCTCATAATATGGCGCCCATCCAAACACTGAATCCGGATGAAAATTCGTGCAAGCACGATTTTCATCCAAATTTAGTGTTTGTCTGAACTGTTACTAAAATCTTGACGTAAAATGCGGCGTGTGATATTCTGGAATCAGGTAAGATAAAGGACTTTTCTGAAGATTCTTTGATTCTGATGTTTAAGGCATATCGCCGTTTTACACCGGAAATTGGAGAAGTGCATAAGGATCGGGAGGATTCGGGTTGTGCCTGGCATTTGGGGAGGTATGAGCATGGACGAGAATGAGAACGGAAAATATACGATAGAGGATTATTATGCGCTTCCAGAGGAAGAGCGTGTGGAATTGATCGATGGAAATTTTTTTGAAATGAAGTCCCCAAACCCGTTTCATCAAATAGCGGCGGGGGAAATAAGCCGTCAGATTCAAAATTTTATTCAAAAGAATAAAGGAAAGTGCGTTGCCTTCAACGCTCCCATAGATGTCCGGCTGGATTGTGATGATGATACAATGGTGCAGCCGGACGTGGTGATTGTGTGTGATCGGGGAAAGATGAAAAGTTGGGGAATTCTGGGAGCCCCTGAGTTCGTGTTGGAGGTATTGTCGGCTTCTACCGGAAAAAGGGATAAGGGCATAAAGCTCCATAAGTACCAAAATGCAGGAGTGAGGGAATATTGGATCCTGGATCCGGAGTCTATGGTATTATTGGTGTATCAATTTGGAATCGGGCCGGAAAAAACACAGGAATTTCCGAAACTGTATGGACTGACGGGAAAGGTTCCGGTCGGTTTGTATCAGGGAGATTTGCAGATCGATCTAGATCTTGTGGCGGCCTTGTTGGAGGCTTATCCAAAGGAAGGGTGATATCGCCCCAATGACTGATTTGGAAGTCCTATTCTACCATAGGAGGAGCCTGGACGTCGCACAAAGTCCCTTTGGATCAAATGCCGTCTGAGAGGCGGCGGAATGCGAGGATATATGAAAAGAAAAAAAACGTTTATCCTGGCGGCTCTGATCGTCATATTCCTTTTTTTGTCCGCCTGTCGGGGCGGGGGAGATTCTGGTTCTGACGGAAACTTTTCACAGGGAGAAACTTCCGTGACAGAATCTATTGTGGCTGCGGAATCTTTTGCCGGGATGGATTCCTTTGCTGCCGGGACGGAATCTTCTGTCATGGCGGAGTCTTTTCCTATGACAGAATCTCTTGCCGTCGTGACGGAATCCTTTCCAGTCATGGATACCTATGTGACTTTGACGATCCATGCGGAAGGGAAAGAGCAGGGGCGGGAGATCCTGGAGGAAGCCAAGGGGAAGCTGGAAGGGTTGGAGCGGCTGTGGTCCGTGACGGATGAGGAGAGCGAACTTTATCAGATCAACCATAGTGATGGCGCTCCCGTGACGGTGAGCCCTGAGACCCGGGAGATACTTTCCTTCGCTTTGGACGAGGCAGCGGAGACGGATGGCGCTCTGGATCCCACCATCTATCCGGTGCTGGCAGCCTGGGGGTTCACCACGGGAGAAAACCGAATCCCGCCGCCGGAAGAAATTCAGGAATTATTGGATAAAACGGGGTATGAGAAAGTGGTTTTGGATGGGGAGCAGCTTCAGCTGGAGGAAGGGATGATGCTGGATCTGGGGGCGGTGGCCAAAGGCTACGCCGGGGACATGCTGGAAGAGTTCCTGGAGGAGAAAGGAATCACTTCCGCCCTGCTGGATCTGGGAGGGAACATCCAGGCCGTGGGGGCCAAGCCGGACGGAAGCCTGTGGAACCTGGGGCTGAAGGATCCCTTCGGGGAAGGAGTGTTCGCTTCCCTCAGGGTGAAGGACTGCGCCGTGGTCACCTCCGGCGCTTATGAGCGTTTTTTCATAGGGGAGGATGGGAAGCATTACGGACACATCATCGATCCGGACACCGGTTATCCGGCGGATAACGGGCTGGCTTCCGTGACGGTGGTGGCGGACCGGGGCCTTCTGTGCGACGCCCTTTCCACGGCCCTTTTCGTCATGGGACGGGAGCGGGCGGCGGAGTTCTGGAGGGAACGGCAGGATTTTCAGATGATCCTGGTGACGGAGGACCGGGAGGTGCTGGTCACGGAAGGGCTGGAAAAGATTTTCGCCCTGGATCGGAATCATAAAAAGTGGGATCTAGAAGTACTCCGTCCCTGATGGTCTGCTTGGTCATCTCTAAAGCGACGGAAAGCGCATAGTGCGGCTTTGCCAGCCGAATTTGTTCGGCTTGGGGCGGCTGAACCGTTACAAATTTAACGGTAAACTTTGAAGAAAGGTTGCTTCTTTTTCTAAGATCTGGTATAATACACTCCAGAATCCGCCTGCTGCGCAGGCGCAGTGCTCTCGCACTGTTTGATTCTGTCGTTACCATGTCAGGTGAAATCAAATGCCCACTGCGTGGGCGCTTGATTCCCTGCTGACATGGTATAATAACTCTGCTAAGCAACGGACTTATACTGAATTAGGAGGAATGTACATGAAAGGCTTTATTGAGGAATTCAAGAAATTTATCATGAGGGGCAACGTGGTGGACATGGCCGTAGGCGTGATCATCGGCGGAGCCTTTACCGCCATTGTGACCAGCTTGAATCAGGACATCCTGACGCCCATTCTGGGGATCTTCGGCGGCACGGATTTTTCCAATCTGGTGGTGGTCCTGGGAAGCGGTGAGAACGCTCCCGTCCTGGCTTATGGCAACTTCATCACGGCGGTCATCAATTTCCTGATCACGGCCCTGGTGATCTTTTGCCTGATCAAGCTGTTGAATGCCATCAATGAAAAATTCAAGCATAAGGAAGAATCTGCTCCGGCGGCGCCTACCACCAAAATCTGTCCTTACTGCAAGAGTGAGATCGCCATTGATGCGGTGCGCTGCCCTCATTGCACTTCGGAGTTGAAGGAGTAAAAATTGAGCGGACTGGATGGTTTTTCCAGAGAGACGGCGGACTGGTTTGACCGGACCTTTGGAGCGCCCACGAAAGTACAGCTGGAGGCCTGGCCTGCCATTATGGCGGGAAGGCACGTGTTGGTGAGCGCCCCTACGGGTACGGGTAAAACCTTGTCCGCCTTTCTGGTATTTATTGATCGATTGATGGCACTGGCCAGGGAAGGAAAGCTGAAAGAGGAGCTGTATCTGATCTACGTTTCCCCGTTGAAATCCCTGGCGGGGGATATTCGGGAGAATTTGAAAAAGCCCCTGGAAGGGATTTCCGCTCTGGGGAGCTGGGGAGAGTCCTTGTCGGCGGGTTTGGAAAAATCTGTTCCTGCCGGTTCGGGGGAATCTCGTGGGGCGGATTCCCCAGTTCGAGTGTTCGTCCGTACCGGGGACACGTCCCAGACAGAGCGGAGGCAGATGCTCAAGCACCCTCCCCATATCCTGATCACCACGCCGGAGTCCCTGTATTTGCTGCTGACTTCCGGTTCCGGGGCGGAGGTGCTGAAAACGGCCAGGGCTGTGATCCTGGACGAACTCCATGCCTTGATCGATACCAAGCGGGGGGCCCATTTGATGTTGTCCCTGGCCCGGCTGGATCATCTGTGCGGCAGGCCTCTGCAGCGAATCGGCTTGTCCGCCACCATTGAGCCCCTGGAACTGGCGGCCCGGTATCTGGCCCCGGAGGAGGCTCTGATCGTTGCGCCCAAAATGGAGAAAAAGGTGGAGATCCGGGTGGTGGGATCCTTCCCGGAAGGGGGAAGGAACAAGGATCCCATTTGGGAGGAACTGGCCAGGGAGATTTATGAGCAGTGTCAGGGCCGCAGGAGCGTGATCGCCTTTTGCGAAGGACGAAGGTATGCGGAAAAACTGGCCTATTATGTGAACCTCCTGGGAGGGGAGGGATTTGCCAGAGTGCACCACGGCAGTCTTTCCAAAGAACAAAGGCAGGAGACGGAAGAATCGCTTCGGGGCGGCGGGTTGCGTCTGCTCTGCGCCACTTCCTCCATGGAATTGGGCATAGACGTGGGGGAGATCGACCTGGTGCTGCAGGTCGGCTGTCCCCGCACCGTGTCCGGCACCATGCAGAGATTGGGCAGAGCCGGTCACAATCCGGGCCGGGTGAGTCTCATGTACATGTATCCCAGAACGGTTCCGGAGGGCTTATCCTGCGGCATGACGGCGGCCCTGGCCGAGGAAGGCGGCGTGGAATGGGCGGCCCCGCCCAGGGGATGCCTGGACGTGCTGGCCCAGCACCTGGTGTCCATGGCGGCCGGATTAGGGTATTCCGTGGATGAGGTGATGGAGATTCTGGCCCGCACTTATTCTTTTGCAGAGGTTTCCCGGGAAGACGTGAAATCCGTGCTGGCCATGTTGGCGGGAGATTATGAGCACGGCCGGGAAATCCCCGTCCGGCCCAGGGTGCTGTATGACCGGATTCACGAACTTGTCCACGGGGACGCCTACAGCAGGCTGCTGGCGGTGGCAGCGGGAGGCACCATTCCGGATAAGGGACTTTATACGGCCAGGACAGAGGAGGGCGTGGTTCTGGGGGAATTGGACGAAGAGTTCGTCTATGAGACCAGGATCGGAGACAAGATCCTGTTGGGTTCCTTTGGCTGGAGAGTGGTCAGACAGGATCGGGATACGGTGATCCTGGCCCCGGCGGAGGCTTCCGGAGCCAGGCTGCCTTTTTGGAAGGGGGAGATCAAAGGCCGATCTTTCCGTACCGGCAAAGCCTTTGGACGGATCATGAGAAGGCTGGGAGGATGTCTGGATCTGGATTCCCGTCAGGAACTCCTGGCACAGCTGTCCGCCCTGGGACTGGATGAAAATGCGGCGGAAGGGGCGGCGGATTTCCTGGAGCGCCAGGCGGCGTCGACTGGACTTCTGCCGGATGACCGGACGATTTTGGTGGAACATTTTCGGGATGCTAACGGTTGTCCCCAGATGATGGTGCATTCCCTGTTCGGCAGAAGGGTGAATGCGCCCCTGTCCCTGCTGCTTCAATATGAGGCGCAGAAGGAAATGGGCAAAAATGTGGGCTGCGTGGACGAGGAAGACGGTTTCCTGCTGTATTCCTATGGAGAAGACCGTCTGCCGGAGGGATTGTTCGGGCGGATTGAGATGGATCTGGCCCGGGAAATTCTGGAGGCCATGCTTCCGGGGACTCCGGTTTTTTCCATGACTTTTCGATACAATGCGGCCCGGGCCCTGATGACGGGGATGAAGCAGAAGGGCAGGACTCCCCTGTGGCTCCAGAGACTGCGCAGCACGGAGCTGTTGGATCGGCTGAAAGAAGAAAAAGGGCATCCTCTTGTGCGGGAAACCGTCAGGGAGTGCCTGGAAGATCTGTGGGACATCCAGGGAGTGCGGGAAATCTTTCAGGAGATCAGAAGCGGGCGGATGACCGTGCGGGAAATGTGGACGGAGACGCCTTCCCCCATGTCCCTGCCTTTGAAATGGCAGGTGGAAGCGGAGCAGATGTATAATTATTTTCCTTCTTCTTCGGGCATCGTCCGGTCGGTGGAAGAAAATTTGAAGGAGCTGGAAGCCTTGCCGAGGCCTTCCGCCCAGGCGCTGGAGGAACAGCGGCGAAACGTGGAGGAGCGGCGGCGCCGACCGGAGAGCCCGGAGCAGCTTCATGCTTTTTTCCTGACAGAGGGAGATGCGGAGGCGGAGGAACTGGCGGCTCTAGGCTGTCCCCTGGAGTGGCTGGAGGAATTGGCGGCGAAGGGGTCGGCGGTCTATGTGGAGCCGGGGCTCTGGGTGGCAGGAGAACAGGTAGAGGATTACCGCAGGATGTTGGAGGCGGCTCTGCCGGGAGCCAGGGAGGAGGACGGCGCAGAGGGCGGAGAGCCTGGTTCCTTGGAAGAGAACGGAAGCGGTGATGGAGGGTCGGGTTCCCGGGAAGGCCGGGGAGCCGATGAGGCTGCAGAGCACATCCTTCGGCGCATGCTTTATTATCGGGGCGGCCAAACCTTTGAACGGATTCAGGAGCGTTACTGCCTGGAAGAGGATTTCCTGGAAAAGATATTGGGAGAGCTTTGCGAGAAAAAAGAGGTTGTGCTGGCGGAGGGAGTTTATTATCATGCCAGGCTGTACAGGCAGGCCGGGAAAGCGGTCCTGCAGGCCATGAGACGACAGGCCGTGACCAGGCCGCCCCAGGCCTACGCCGCCTGGATGGCTTCCCTCGTGGAGACCAACGCATCGCCCCTGGATCAGCTGCGGGAAAGCTTAAGTCAGTTGCAGGGAAGCTTTTTTCCGGCGGAGGCCTGGGAAGGGATCCTGCTTCCTCGAAGAGTGCGAGGGTACCGGGAAGGCTTGTTGGATCAGCTGCTGGCCGAGGGAGAATATTTCTGGAAGATGAGGGAGGACGGCGAACTGGCTTTTTATCGCTATGAGGACGTGGACTGGCAGGCGGATGTCGGCCTGGAGATGGGGGAAGGTGGCTTGACGAGTGCGGAGAGCCAGGAGACGGGAAAAGGAGCCCTGACGGGTGCGGATAGCTGGAAAGTGGAGAAAAGGGCCTCGGAGATAAGACTTACGGAAACGCAGCAGGCGGTTTATCGAGCCCTCCGGGCCAGGGGAGCCTGTTTCGCCCAGACCCTGACGGCCCTGTCGCCGGAGAAACCGGTGACGGAAACTCTGATGGAGCTGGCCTGTCAGGGGCTGGTATGTGCGGACAGTTTTCTGCCGGTCAGGCAATGGCTGAACCGATCTTCCCTGTCCAGGGCGACGGCCAGACAGAGGGTGGGGGCCAGAGTGAAGCAGATGTCCGCAGGACGGTGGGACGTTGTGCATCCCAGGAAGGCCCAGGCCCTGGAGGATTGGCTGGAGCAGCTGTTTGCCAGGAAAAAAATCCTGTGCCGGGAAACCTATGAGAAATTCCCGGAAGGTCCGGCCTGGGGAGAGGCCCTGGATGTGCTGCGCATCTGGGAATATACCGGAAGGGTGCGTCGGGGATACTTCGTGCGGGGCATGAGCGGCGCCCAGTTCGTCCGCAGTCAGGACTATGAGGGAACGGTGTGGGCCCTGGAGCGGTATGCCGGGCCGCAGGAAGCCTTTTCCCTTGAAGATGGAGGAAAGGAGGCCGCTTTCTCTGGAAACGGATTGCAGGAGAGGGATTCGCTGGGAACTGGGCCGCAAGGGATCGCTTTCTCTGGAAACGGATTGCAGGAGGGAAGATCCCTGGAAAATGGGCCGCGGGAAGGGGATTCGCTGGAAAACGCATTGCAGGAGGCCGCCCCTTTGGAAGATCGGATCAAGTGGCTGAACGCCTGTGATCCGGCTCTGGTCTGGGGCAAGGCCCTTTCCCATCAGGAGGACCGGGAGTTCCAGCGGGTTCCGGGAACTTTGGTCGGGCTTTTGGACGGCCTTCCCGTGTTGGCCTTGGAGCGATATGGAAGGACGCTTAAGCTTCTGGGGCCGGAACCCTCCGGGGAACTTCCCTCAGAGGTTTTCAGGGAACTGCTTTCCGCCCTGGTTCGGAATTTCCGGGGAAAAAAGGTGTTTCCCGGCAGGAATCGTCTGGTGGTAAAGGAGTATCCGGAGGGAGCCCCCTTGAAGGAGGCGGGTTTCCTGCGGGAAATGCAGGATTATGCGCTGTATCGCTGAAGGCGCTGCAGGAGGAGGTCCGATTGTTGGCCCCACCGGAACCAATGTCAACGATATTACGGTGGGACTTGTAGAACCTCGTCATCATCTAGTTATAATTTGAAACTATAGCAAGACCGTGGTATTATGTATTAGACAAGACCGGATTGGAGTGCTAAGATACCTCTAGAAAAGAAAAAGCGAGCGGGCATCCGCTGCGGAAAGAGGTAGAAAATGAGCAAGAAACCCTATTCGGAAAGAAATTTAAAATTTGAAACCTTACAGCTTCATGTGGGACAGGAGCAGGCGGATCCCGTGACGGATTCTAGAGCGGTGCCGATTTACCAGACCTCCTCTTACGTATTCCACAACAGCGCCCATGCGGCGGCCAGATTCAATCTGACGGATGCGGGCAATATTTACGGAAGGCTGACCAATCCCACGGAGGATGTGTTTGAAAAGAGGATTGCGGCCCTGGAGGGCGGCGTGGCGGCCCTGGCGGTGGCCTCCGGTGCGGCGGCCATCACCTATACCTTTGAAAATCTGGCCCAGGCCGGGGATCACATCGTGGCCGCCAAGAATATTTATGGCGGAACCTACAATCTCCTGGCTCACACCCTTCCCCAGTACGGCATCCAAACCACCTTCGTGGATCCTTTCAATTATGAGGAAGTGGAGGGAGCCATTCAGGACAATACCAAGGTGGTCTTCATTGAGACCCTGGGCAATCCCAACTCCGACGTGGTGGACATTGAACGCCTGGCGAACATCGCCCATGCCCACAAGATCCCCTTGGCCATTGACAACACCTTCGCCACCCCTTATCTGGTGCGCCCCATCGAATACGGTGCGGACATCGTGGTGCATTCCGCCACCAAGTTCATCGGCGGCCACGGCACCACCATCGGCGGCGTGATTGTGGACAGCGGCAAATTTGACTGGGAAGCCAGCGGAAAGTTTTCTTCTCTGGTGGATCCCAACCCCAGCTATCACGGCGTGAGCTTCACCAAGGCGGTGGGTGCGGCGGCCTTCGTGACCAAGATCCGGGCGATCCTCCTGCGGGATACCGGGGCCACCCTTTCTCCCTTCCATGCCTTTTTCTTCCTCCAGGGTCTGGAAACCCTTTCCCTGCGGGTGGAGAGACATGTGGAGAACGCCTTGAAGGTGGTGGAATACTTGAACAACCATCCCCAGGTGGAAAAGGTGCATCATCCTTCCGTCAGCGCGGATCCCCGGCAGCAGACTCTTTATAAGAAGTATTTCCCCAACGGCGGCGGATCCATTTTCACCTTTGAGATCAAGGGGGATGCGGAGAAGGCCAAAAAGTTCATCGACAACCTGGAGCTTTTCTCCCTCCTGGCCAACGTGGCGGACGTGAAATCTCTGGTGATCCATCCCGCTTCCACCACCCATTCTCAGCTGAGCGAGGAAGAACTGCTGGATCAGGGCATCAAGCCCAACACCATCCGTCTTTCCATCGGCACGGAGAACATCGATGACATCCTGGAGGATCTGGAAGAGGCCTTCCGGGCGGTGGAGTGACCCGGGGAAATGCCATGATGAGGGCGCTGCGGCCGGAAGGCTCTGTGACGAAAGTGCCGTGATGAGGGCGCTGTGGCCGGAAGGCCCCGCAGAGAAAGTGCTGTAAGGGTTTAGGAAAGGAATTGCGACATCCATGACTTTGAATCAGCTGCATTATGCCATTACCATGGCCAACTCCAAATCCATGAACGAGGCGGCCCGCACCCTGTATCTCTCCCAGCCCAGTCTCTCCGTGGCCATTCGGGAGCTGGAGGAGGAGATCGGGGTGGAACTGTTCCGCCGCACCAACAAGGGAATTCTTCTGACCCCGGAAGGGGAGGAGTTCATCGGTTACGCCAGACAGGTGGTGGAACAGTATGCCTTGATGGAAGCCCGCTACGTGGACAAGAAAAAGGTGAAAAAGAGGTTCAGCGTTTCCATGCAGCACTATACCTTCGCCGTCAATGCCTTCATCGAGATGGTGAAGCAGTTCGGCATGGACGAATATGAATTTGCGGTGCATGAGACCAGGACTTATGACGTGATCGAGGACGTGAAAAATTTTCGGAGCGAAATCGGGATCCTGTACCTCAATGATTTCAACAGGAAAGTGCTGACCAAGCTTTTTCACGAATATGAATTGGAATTTACGGAACTATTGAAATGCGGCATATACGTGTATCTTTGGAAGGGGCATCCGCTGGCTTCTCGGGAAAGCATCGCTTTGGAGGAACTGGCGGAATATCCCTGCCTTTCTTTTGAACAGGGAACTTACAATTCCTTCTATTTTGCGGAAGAGGTGCTGAGCACCTATGAATATAAGCGGCTGATCAAGGCCAATGACCGGGCCACCATGCTGAACCTCATGGTGGGACTGAACGGTTTTACCCTCTGTTCCGGCATCATTTGCGAGGAACTCAACGGCAGCGAGTACTGCGCCATCCCTCTGCAATCGGAGGAAACCATGACCATCGGCTACCTGGCCCGCAAGGGCATCGCCATCAGTCCCCTGGGGCAGAAATATCTGGAAGAGATCGCCAAGTACCGGGACGGGCAGGGGGTGAGTTTGAGGAAGGACTGAGTTAAAACAGCATGGGCCTTACCTCATCGTCTCAACGAACGCCCGGAATATTTTCCTGCTGTTTTCATCCGTCCGGAAGGAAAATTCCGGATGCCATTGAACCGCCCACAGATACTTGTAGCAGGGCATATACAGAGCCTCCACAAGTCCGTCCGGCGAGACGGCCATGGGCTCGAGGCCGGGAGCCAGTGTTTTGATCGCCTGGTGGTGGCAGCTGTTGACGGGCAGCTCGTCGATGCCGAGACATTGCCGCAGCGGGGAGCCCTCAAGGATACGGACGCTGTGGGCGGGAATATTATAGGGCGCAGGCTGGCGGTGCGGCACCTCGGAAGGATGCTGCAAGGGGAGATCCTGATAGAGCGTGCCTCCGAGGAAAGCGTTGATGAACTGGATGCCCCGGCAGATCCCCAGGATGGGCTTTTCGGCTTCCAGGGCGATCTGCAGTACGGTCGATTCCAGTTTGTCCCTTTTGTCACAGCAGGAGATGAGCTCATCAAGAGGTTCTTCGTGGTACAGCATCGGGGAGACGTCATGGCCGCCTGTGAACAGGATGCCGTCACACAGCTCCACGAGCCGTTTCAGTTCTTCCTGATCGTCGGAAAAAGGAAAGATGATCGGCGTGCCTTTTGCTTGAAGAATTCCATCCATATATCCGGGCAGCATCCATATGCTGTCCTTTTTTTCATCCCACAAGGGCATGATACCAATTAAAGGATTCATGTTGCGCTCCTGTCAAATCCATTTGTTTCCCAAAATACTTTTCATTGTCATTATACAGAAAAAAAAGAAATAGTCAATGATTTACTTCCCCGCAGCCTGCAGCAACTTTTGACGGAATTCTTGTAGAGATTGTTATTTTGTGGTAGAATAATTCTGCTGATGCAAATTAATGAAGTTAATGAAGTAGAGGAGAAAGCGGAAAATGACGAGAGAAGAAGCGTGGAATCTGTTGACGGAATACAATCAGGAGCCTTTTCACCTGGAGCACGCCCAGATCGTGGAAAAAACCATGATGTATTTTGCGGAAAAGCTGGGGTACGGGGAGGAGAAGGACTTTTGGGGAATCGTGGGTCTGCTGCATGACCTGGATTTTGAGCGATTTCCGGAAGAGCACTGCATCAAGTCCCAGGAGATCATGCGGGAGAGAGGGGTGGACGAGAGGATCATTCATGCCACGGCCAGCCATGGCTACGGCCTGACGGTGGACATCAAGCCGGAACATCAGATGGAAAAGGTGCTGTTTGCGGTGGACGAGCTCACCGGCCTCATCGGGGCGGTGGTGTTGATGCGTCCCTCCAAGAGCGTTCAGGATCTAGAAGTGAAGTCCGTGAAAAAGAAGTTCAAGACCAAGGGCTTTGCGGCGGGCTGTTCCAGAGAGGTGATCAATCAAGGGGCCGAAATGCTGGGCTGGACTTTGGATGAATTGATCCAACAGACCATAGATGCGTTGAAGACCTTCCAGGATTGAACGTCTGGAAATCGCCAAGGATTTTTGCGGGAACGAAAGGTAAATAGAAAGGGTGTACGTGACGTGAAGGATTATCATATGAAGGGGATGCTTTCTCCAGGGGCGGAGCCGGCGGCAGGAAGCGAAAGGAGCCGAAAAGAAGCCCGTGCCGGTGGCGGCGGGGGGAACCGGGAAGCGGCGCCGACGGTCAGCATCATCGTCCCGGTTTACAATGCGGAAAAGACGATAGAGAGGTGCATTCAAAGCATCCTGAACCAGGAGTACAAGGATTTTGAATTGTTGCTGCTCGACGACGGGAGCACGGACGATTCCGGCAGGATCTGCGAAGCTTACGGGGCGAAGGATGGACGTATCCGGGTGTTGCACAAGGAAAACACGGGGGTTTCCGATACTCGTAACCGGGGGATCTCCATGGCCAGAGGGGAATATCTGCAGTTTTTGGACAGCGATGACTGGATTGCGCCGGAGGCCACGAGGTTTTTCCTGCAGGCCGCCCGGGAGAACGACTGCGACATGGTGATTGCGGATTTCTACCGGGTGATCGGGGAGAGGGTTTCCCAGAAGGGCAGCATTGAAGAAGAGGGCGTTATGACCCGCATGGATTATGCCGTCAAAATGATGCAGAGACCGGCGGATTTTTATTATGGGGTTCTGTGGAACAAATTTTACAAGCGCTCCATTATAGAAAAATATGGGCTGAGGATGGACGATTCCGTCAGCTGGTGCGAGGATTTCATGTTCAATCTGGAATATGTCCGGCACACCGATAAAATTTATGCGCTGAAGCTTCCCGTGTACTATTACGTGAAGACCAAGGGCTCACTGGTTTCCCAGGGGACCAGCGTGAAAAAGACAATTCAGATGAAGCGCACCGTTTTCGCCTGTTACAACGATTTTTACAAGGACGTCTTCGACGACATGGATTATGAGAAAAGAAAGGGGCAGGTGTACCGTTTCCTGTTTGACGCCGCCAGCGATGGCAGCGTGTCTCCCCTGAACATACCCGGGAATTACAAACTGGGGAACGAGCGGACGAGGGTGAGCGAGGGCGTGCTGGAAGGGGAGGGAACTTTCTTCGATATTTACAGGGAAAGGAAGCTCCAGGAGAGATTGTTTGACATCGTGGCCCTGCGGAACGATCTGACCACCGTTGACGTGAAGCTGTTGTATTACCTGGACCAGCCCCATGAGAACTGCACCCTGAAGGAAATGGCCAATGTTCTGAACATTTCCCGGAGGGAGTTTTCCCAGTCGGTTCAGAGACTGCTTGCGAAGGAAATGATCGCCGTGTCCGAGAAGGACAAGGGGAAGGTGAAGAGCGGGTCCAAAAACGAGTCGAAGAGCGGGTTTCCAGGCGAGCCGAAGGGCGAGGAGAAAGAGAAACAGTCCGACAGACAGAAAGCGAATGAGAAGGAGTACGTGGTGACAAGGGAGGCGGAAAACATCATGTCGGAGCTGCTGTTCGTGCTGTGTGATTTTGAACATATGCAGTACGAGGGTTTCTCTCCGGAGGAGATCGCCCTGTACGAAAAATTGAATGAAAAGCGGAAGCGGAACATACAAGGAGCCCTGAGGGCGTAATGGCTCAGCCCAACCAACCGTTCGCTACAGTTCACTCTGCGCCATTCGCAAAGCCGCGCTTATGCGCTTTCCGTCGCTTTGCGACTGTCTTTGCTCATAAAATGGCGCACCCTTCGTCCGTTCAGCCAGGAGCAGATATTCGTGCAAGCACGAATCTGCTCCTGGGCTGGCGGACGAGTGAACTGTAGCAACTTATTCTTGAGTTTCCGCAAACTGCACCTAAAAAACGGCTGAACCTGTCCAAAGTGCCGCTCCGCCGATTTTTTGAAAG